>JAZNBX010000038.1:0-57808 GCA_045587265.1 Acutalibacteraceae bacterium
CCCCTGGACACGTTGACTTTCACTATGAAGTTTCACGTTCACTCGCCGCGTGCGAGGGCGCAATACTTGTTGTTGACGCTTCGCAAGGTATTGAGGCGCAGACCCTTGCCAACACCTATCTGGCGGTTGACCACAACCTTGAAATCGTGCCTGTTATAAATAAAATCGACCTACCTGCCGCAGAGCCTGACCGCATCATTTCTGAAATAGAAGATGTTATCGGCATTCCTGCAGAGGGTGCACCTAAAATTTCTGCCAAAAACGGACTTAACGTCGAAGAGGTTTTAGAGCGTATTATTACCGATATTCCAGCCCCCGAGGGCGATAGAAACGCACCTTTAAAAGCGCTTATTTTTGACTCTTATTACGATGCATATCGCGGTGTTATAGTTTTCTTCCGTGTGGTTAGCGGTAAAATTCGCACGGGCGATGCCGTTAAAATGATGGCAACAGGCGCCGAAATGGAGATTGTTGAACTAGGCAGAAAGCGTGCTACTAATCTAGAACCCTGTGACTGCCTTGAAGCAGGCGAGGTTGGTTACCTTACCGCTTCTATTAAATCTGTAATTGACACCCAGGTTGGTGACACCATTACACTGAAAGATGCCCCTGCCGATACTGCGCTTGACGGTTACCGCAAGGTTAACCCCGTTGTTTTCTGCGGTATTTATCCCGTTGACGGTGGCAAGTACACCGACCTTCGCGATGCGCTTGAAAAATTACAACTCAACGATGCTTCGCTTATGTTTGAGGCAGAAACTTCGGGTGTTTTGGGCTTTGGTTTCAGATGCGGATTTTTAGGTCTTTTGCATATGGAGATTATACAAGAACGCCTAGAGCGTGAGTATAACCTTGACCTTATCACAACCGCGCCTAGCGTTGTTTATAAATTTGACCTTAACGATGGCAGAACTGTCGAGGTTTCTAACCCAACCAACTACCCCGACCCCGCCACCATTACCGCCGCATACGAGCCTGTGGCTGAAGTGCATATTTATAGCCCTTCAGAGTTTGTTGGCGCTATTATGCAACTTTGTGAAGAACGCCGCGGCGACTACAAGGATATGAAATATATGGGTGACCGCGTGGATATGCACTACATTCTGCCGGTTGGCGAAATTGTTTACGATTTCTTTGATGCGCTAAAATCCCGTACCCGTGGATATGCAAGTTACGATTATGAAATTATTGGTTACGAGCAATCGAAACTTGTTAAACTTGACGTTTTACTTGCAGGCGATGTTGTTGATGCGCTTTCCTTTATCGTTCACAATGACAATGCTTATGCAAGGGCTAGAAGAATTGCCGAAAAATTAAAAGAGTTTATCCCAAGGCAACTATTTGAAGTGCCCGTGCAAGTAGCGGTTGGCGGTAAAGTTATCGCCCGCGAAACCGTTAAGGCTATGCGTAAAGACGTTCTTGCAAAATGCTACGGCGGTGACATTACACGTAAGAAAAAACTTCTTGAAAAACAAAAAGAGGGTAAAAAACGTATGCGTCAACTCGGTAGTGTTGAAGTTCCGCAAGAGGCATTTATGGCAGTTCTTAAACTTGATGAATAAAATTATTGCCCAAGTGAAATCACTTGGGCAGTTTTATTTTTCCTTTTATCCGTTATTTTAGCCTTGTAATGTGTTTTTTTCTATACTATAATTAGGTTATAGATTGTTTGATAAGGAGACTGCTTATGAACATTAGTCTTGATATTAAAGACCAACTCAAGTGCGACGTTGTTGTAGTAGGCGGCGGTACGGCAGGCGTTTTTGCCGCAATTGCCGCCGCAAAAACGGGCGCTAAAACCATTCTTATTGAAAAGAACAGTATTTTAGGCGGCACTATGACGGTGGCTAATATATGCTTCCCCGGTTTATTCTTTGCCTGGGGCAAGCAGATTATAGGCGGACCTTGTTGGGATTCAGTGCTTAAAACCGTAGAACTTGGCGGTGCAACTCTGCCCGAAATTAGTTTTAAACCCGAGCACCATTGGGAAGAACAAATTGGTATGAACCGCTTTACCTACACCACCGTTTTGTTCCAAATGTGTGAAGAAGCAGGTGTTGAGGTTATTTGCAACTCTATGCTATCTCATGCCGAGAACACCGACGATGGTGTAAGACTTGTTGCTACTGAAAAAAGCGGTCTATACTTAATTGATGCAAAGGTTGCCATTGACGCTACGGGTGACGCAAATCTTACCGAAATTATGGGCTACCCTTTGCAAAGAAGTGAAAAATTACAACCTGCCACACTTCAAAACCACATTGACGGCTATAACATCGATGACGTTAGTTTGGATGATATAAGAGCGGCTTACGAAAAGGCAGACCTACCTTCACATATCGTGCCACATGCACTTTATAGTCATTTAAAAAGCCACTTTATTAACATACACACCCCTTGCCTTGATGCCGACGATTCTATATCTAAAACAAGGCTTGAAATGGATGCGCATTACGACATTTTAAAGGTTGTTAATTTCTATAAAGGCATAAAAGGTCTAGAAGGGTTATACGTTAGTTTTGCACCCGAAGAAACGGGTGTTAGAGAAACCAACCGAATTTTAGGCGAAAGCGTTATAACTGCAGAGGACTACATAAAAGGTGCTTTTTATAGCGACTCTGTCTGCTATGCATTCTATCCTATTGACCTGCACGTTATGAACGGCATTGAACAAGAATTCCACAAGGAAAACATCGTTGCGAAAGTGCCGTACTCTGCCCTAGTTCCAAAAGGCTCTAAACGCTTACTTGCTGCAGGCAGATGTATTTCTTCCGACACAATGGCAAATAGCGGACTTCGAGTTGAAGCGCCTTGTATGGCCACAGGTCAGGCAGCAGGATGTGCCGCCGCAATAGCCGCCGCTAGAAACATTGACGTTATGGACGTAGACTATCACGAACTTTGCCTAAAACTCGAAGCCATCGGCGCAATAGTACCAAAAGAATAAAAAAAGAGGTTAGTGTGATGGAAAAATATGCATGGAAAGCGACAATTAAAGAGGGTTGCATTGAGGAATACAAGCGCAGACACGATGCGCTTCCGGAAGATATGAAAGAACTTCTCCGTGAAGCCGGAATATGCAACTACACTATATGGAACGTAGGCAATGAGTTGTTTGGCTATTACGAGTGCAAAAATGGCGTTGATTTTGCCGCAAAAGTGCAAAACGAAAGTCCCGTTGTAGCGCGTTGGGACGAATATATGGCAGACATACTAATTATGGAAAAAGACCCTGTAACCGGCGCACAACCACTATTAACAAAAGTTTTCTCTTTTGAATAACCTAAAAGGCTTGACCGAATTGGTCAAGCCTTTTGTTATAGCATTTGGCAAAGCCAATAAACAACCCCATAAATTACGCTTGTGGTTATGCCGAAAAGGATAACGGGGCCTGCGATTGAAAAGAGTTTTGCACAAAGACCCAAAACGATGCCTTCACTTTTAAACTCTATTGCGGGGGAAACTACTGCGTTTGCAAAGCCCGAAACCGGAACAAGTGTGCCCGCGCCCGCGTGTTTTGCGAGTTTATCGAAAAGTCCAAGCCCTGTAAAAATTGCGGTTAGAACTATTATTGTGATGCTTACAAGCATATAACAAATATCGGGTTTTATGCCGAAATAACTAAATATATGAAATAATGCTTGCCCTAACGAGCATATTCCACCGCCTACAAGAAACGCCCAGATGCAGTTCTTTAACTTTGGCGATGGCGGAGAAGCCTTTTTTACCATACTAGCGTACTCTTGTTTTGAAATTTGTTTCATAAAAAATCCCCCTTACCTTGTTATTTTTCCAAGGTTTAGGGGGATTATTCTTAATTCTTCTCGTAACTTTGTTTTGCTGCTTGCAACACGGTATTGGCGATTGATTTTGCGATATAGTTACCGCTTCCGCCCTCCTCTACCACCACGATAAAGGCAAAGGGATATTCCTCATCTTTGCAAAAGCCTACAAACTCCGCATGCGGAATTTGACCATCTACCTCGGCAGTACCCGTTTTACCGCAAACCGTAAGGTCACCAAAAAAGGTCTCGCCATAGGTTATTTTAACCGCGCCCCGCATAAGTTCAGTAAGTTTTTCTGCGGTATTGCTTGAAACTACTGACCTACCGCGAGTTGCATTACCCGATTTTACGGTTATACCAACCGAGTTTTTAACCTTCTTTATAAGATAAGGTTTTACAGGCGTGCCGCCGTTTGCAACCGCACCAACACTAGTTAGGTACTGCAAAGGATTTTGCATATCGTTATACTGACCGATGCCTGCCCAACCAAGTTCTATAGTTCTCGCGTCCTTAACGCTAAAACTACTACGCTTTGCATCAATTCCGTCGATGCTATAATTCTTATTAAAGCCAAATTTTTCGGCATACTTTGTTAAGGTTTTCTTGCCCAAATCTACCGACAGTTGCGAGAAATAACTATTGCAACTAACCGCAAATGCCTGTTCCAATGAGATTTCGTTATGGTAGCCCGTACACTTAACCTCTTCGCCATCAATCATACATCCGCCGTGGCAGGTGTAGGTCCTCTCATAAGCATCAGGCAAGGTATCAATAGCCGCCGCGGCAGTGATTATTTTAAAGGTTGAGCCCGGCGCATAACTTGCCGATAAAAACCTATTTACAAAGACGCCCTCGTAATCGCCATTTTTTGCTTTTTCAACCTCTTTTTCGTTGCCAACGTCGTAGGTAGGGTTGCTTACCATACAAATTGTTTCGCCCGTTTTGTAGTTATAAAGACCCACAACGCCGTTATATTTACCGAGCGCTGACAGAGCCGTTGCGCTAACCTCGGCATCGATTGTGAGTTGCAAATCATTATGCTTGCCGTTTATAGAAAACAGACCCGTTATTGCATTATAACCCGAAAGATGATTTCTAAACGCGGTATGCGCGCCTGTGCTTATAAAACCTTCGGCATCGCCTACTACGTGTAGTGTCGCCTTTCTTATCTGTGAATTGCTATTGAAAACTCTGGTTTTTTCCTCTGTTTTTGCTAGCACTATACCGTTTGCATCGGTTATTTCTCCACCGCCTACAAACTGCCCGTTATGATAAAGATGCCCGTTGCCCGCAAACATAGCCCAATTTTGCGCGTTTGTAAAATAGAAAGCAACAAACAGCGAAAGCCCTAAAACAAAGAGAGACGATATAAGAAGTAGCACGATAGTTCTTAAGGAGAGTCTTTTCATTTAAAGCGCCTCCTTTTTCTCTAGCGTTATTATTTTACTGCCCGCCGTTTTAATAAATGCCAAAAGCATAAAACTTGCAAGCATTGACGAACCACCATTACTTACAAATGGCACGGTAACGCCCGTTAATGGCAACAGGTCTACAGAGCCGAAAATATTAAGCGCGGTCTGTATTATAAATATAGCCGACGCTGCCGCCGCAGTTACGCCGTAATATATAGAGCGAGTACGTGGTATGCACACCGCCGAGTATATCAGATAAATTATTGGAATGAGTGCCACCACAAGTGCCACTATAAGGCCGAATTCTTCAGCCACCATACCAAAAACCAAATCTGTATCTGCCGCAGAAACTGAACTTAACGTGCCGTTGCCTGCACCAAGCCCGAAAAGTCCGCCCGAGGCTATTGACATCATAGTTCTTGTTTGCTGATAACCGCTTGAATTTGCATACTCCCACGCGTGCCTATATGTTGCAAAACGCGCCGAAATGTACGGAATAACCCTGATAAGCGCGCCAAAACAGACCACCGCGCCGCCGCCTAAAGCCGCAATGATTTTTATATCACAGAGCCTTAAACTTAAAATAACCAAAAGGGTTACGAAATACACCGCCGCCGTACCAAAATCGCGCATTACCGCCAAAGATGCCAAGCAGACTCCACTAAATACTAAAAACGATAACACGTTCTTTGTTTTCATCATTTTATCAAGCGAGCAGGCGCTAACAAAGACGAATGCAACCTTTACAAACTCGGACGGTTGAAACGACACACCGCCAATAACTATCCAGTTTCTAGCACCATTAAGGCTTGTACCTATTGCAAGGTTTGTAAGCAGTAATAAAACCGCAAAAACGCCGACGGGAACGGCTAGTTTTTCTACAAGTTCGATATTGCTTAAAATAAGTAGCATTATAATATAAAGCAGAAATCCTGTCACAAAGAACACGAACTTTTTAATAAGTTCATCGGGTGTGGCGCTTGCAGAAATGCAAAGTCCAATCGTCGCCATAAAGAAGGCTGAAATCTCTACACCGAGATTTGTTTTAAAACCACGAATAAGCATATAAAGCCACTCTAAAACCATACTTCCACCAAAGGCTATTGCTACGGATTTTAGGTGGTCTGGATTATTGAGGATGAAAGCAATACCGCACAAAAGTTGAAATACGGTTAAAAGGAGTGCAGAACAAAGCCTACCGCTTTTTGCCGCCTTATCGCTTTTTGCTTTTGCCTTTGGGTTTATGGCAGGGTTAATTGCAATTTGCAAAACAGTATTGCCAATTTTAAGCTTGTCCCCCGACTGCAAGTAAGCCTCATCCTCAACGGGATAATCGTTTACATACAGTTTACAATCCTCTGCCAAAGGTGTAATTTTAAAGCCGTAATCGGTAAGACTTAAAAGGGCGTGTTGCCGATTTATGCCACCCCTTTTTATCCTTACGTCGCACATAATACCACTACCGATTATGCTTTCAGAACTCTTTACCTCTACAACGTCTGCATAACTTTCTACAGCAAATTTTGCCAAGGTTTTGCGTTTAAGTCCGTGCAGAACGGTTTTTGCGGATATAAAAAGAACAAGAAGCGATATTACGGGCAGTATAAAGCGAATTACACCAAAATAGATTAACTCTAAAGCACCCATAAAATCACCTCTTTTCGAAATTTTTATTATTAAACTATGTTAAAAATGAAATAAAGCAGTAGTACCGCGCCCAATATTATGCGATACCAACCAAACACCTTGAAGTCGTGCTTTTTAACAAAGTTCATTAAAAAGCGGATTGCAAAAATTGATACAACAAATGCAACCACAAGACCGACTACTAACACTGCCCATTCGGTACTTGAAACGGCAACACCTGTTTCAAAAAACTTGTAGCCCTTCCAAAGACTTGCGCCGAACATTACGGGAATTGCAAGGTAGAATGTAAACTCTGCTGCAGCAGCACGTGTAACGCCTAAAAGTAATGCTCCGAGAATTGTTGCGCCCGAACGTGAAGTACCGGGTAGCATAGCCGCTACTAATTGGAAAATACCAATTAAAAACGCGTCACGGAAGGTTATATCCAAAACCGACTCTGTTTTTGCGATTCGGTTTTTGTTCTTGTTTTCTATTATTATAAAAAGTATGCCCACAATTATAAGCATAAGCACAACCACTAAAAATTCATAAGGGATGGTTGTAGCGCCGATATATGTTCCTAAAAATTCGCTTACCGCATCGTCAAACAAGAAGGCATAGAAAACAGCAGGAAGACAAGCAACCGCAATTTTCAGCCACAACATAAATATATCCCACTTTAAAGTAAGGCCTAGAACAAGCGGTTTATCCTTACCCTTTAGGCCATTGGATTTTAAACCAAACGGCCATATATTTTTAAAGAAAAGCACCAACACCGAAACTATTGCGCCAAGTTGTATTACAACGCGGAACATTTCTATAAATTCGGGATTTGAGCAGAAATTCCAAAACCTTTCAAAAAGGATTAAATGACCCGTACTGCTAACGGGTAGCCACTCGGTAATTCCCTCTACGATGCCGTAGAAAATCGCCTTTATAATCTCTATAAAATCCATGCGTTACCTCCTAAAAGTTATCCCTTTAATCTATGCCGATATTTTACCACATATTACCCCGTTTGTCAAAATGCAAAAACACCCTGCACTTGTCTGCAGGGTGTTTTAATTATACTATTTTAAATTTTAAGGTTTTAGTGCCTTTGTATTTTCCTTTGAAAATAATTTTTGCCTTTGCAGTGCCACGTTTTTTGTTGTTACTGTAATATACAGTATAGTTTTTAGGGTCAATTTCGTCGCCCCTTGCATCGAGCGCTACTACGGCAGGTGTTTGCGACTTGCCGTTATACTTAACCTTTTTGGTTTTAAGGCTTACTTTATAATCGTACTCCGATTGTGGCAAATCAAAACGATAAACAACGCTATAAGCACAACCGTCATAAGCACCAACAACGTTTTCGAATCTTTGTAGAGTTTGGAAAACAGGACCCTCATCACTACCAACGTGGGCAACGTAATGGTAGCCCTCGTTATTAGTACCTGCGTATACTGCAACATGTCCGCAGGAAACACCCTGATTTGGAACGCTGAAAGTAATAAGGTCGCCTATTTGCAATTTGCTTAAAGTAGCGCCAGGCAAAGAACGAGTGCTTCTGTCAACAACCTTTGCTTTGCCTTTTTTTACCAAGTATTTTGCCGCCCACTCCCACGATGCGCAGGACTGTGAACCGCAACCGCTTTTTTTAATTGCCTTTTTGATATAACTTGTATCTACGCCAACAATGTTTGGCAAGTAGTTTAAGTAATAGTAGGAAACGAAACTAGCGCAACACATACCCTGTTGTTTGAATTTTTTAACGTTAGGTGCTTTGCCGCTAATGGTTTTAGAACTCTTAACGGTTTCTTGACCGCTAGGACCGCCGCCATAGCCTATTCCGGTCCTAAAGCGCATTGGTGTTCTAGGACCCGTTGCCCAGTCTTGCATATAAGAACCTGCTTTTATTTGGCTTTTTGTTTTATAGCCTAAATATGTAACGGATTTGGAAATATAACTCTCCAAAAGTTCATCAGGTGTGTCGGGGTGCGCAGAGTATGCAGAAACCTTTACTTTTGAAACGCTACTCCATTTTCCATAAAGATTACCGCCGCTTGCCTTTTTGTAGCCGCGTACCTTTACGTAGTAGGTTTTATTGTTCTTAACACGGGTTATTCTTTTTCTAACGTCAACTTTAACACCTAAAGTTACTGTGGTGCTTTTCTTGAAGTTTTTAGAGGTACTATACATAATTTCGTAGCCCGTAACCGTCTTATCCTCTTTAACCGTTACCACAAATTGTTTTTGCTTTGTGCTAGTTAAAGTAGGTTTGCCCGCCTTTTTAGGCAGGATTTTAAAGGAAAGTTTATAGGAAAAACTACCATCATTAAACGTAACAGTTGCGGTAGCATTACCGGGTTTTATATTGTTCTTATAACTTACCTTATAATGCTCTGCGCTAATCACCTCGCCCAATTCGTTAGTTACTGTTACCTCAGGGCACTTGGCTTTAGCATTATACGTATACGTAGTTTTAGAAAGCGTATAGGTTTTTGGGGTGCCAAAGCCTACAGGCGTAATGCTTTCGCTACTTGTAACCTCTGCAAAAGCCGTAAAGGTTAATGCGATAACAAGCGTAATTACCATTACTATTCGCACAATTTTATTTTTCATTTTTACTACCTCTTTTTTTAAAATTCGCATATTTTGTAGAATAATGTAATCACACAATTATGAATTATAACACATTTCGGTAAATATAGCAACCTTGTAATTCTGTAACAAATATAAGCCGTTTAGAATATAATGCAAATGAAGTAATAATATTTCTTCAAAAAACAAGAATAGGAGGATACTAATGTCTGAAATAAAGAATAATTGCCAAAACCCCAATAGCAGTTTTAAAGAGGCAGTTTGTATAGATGCAGGCAGGGTATTTGATAGTTGCTGCGACAGAGATTGCCTTGAGGACCTTAGGTGCTATTTCACAACAGAAGGTCAAAGCATTATAGAGAGCGCACTTAACATAAGGGCGAAAAAAGCGGAAGTGTTTAATGTTTATATTGATGTTGAACCCGTAACCTTTAATCGCGGATATTATTCCTGCAGTCTTAACTTCTTTTTCCTAGTTGAATTTGAGGTATTTACAGCACATAATCAAAAACCAACCTGTGTAAAAGGTTTCTGCTACTATGAAAAGAAGGTTATCCTTTACGGTAGTGAGGGCAACGTTCGACTATTTTCTAACGCTACAACCATCGAAAATAGCAACGACCCACAGTATTATCCAACCTCAAATATGCCTCGCTGCATAGTACAAACGGTTGACCCCATCGCGCTATCTGCTAGAATTTGCGAACTTAGAAATTGTTGCGAAAACCACTGTTGCGTTCCAAAATGCCTATGCGATGCATTAGGCGGCACGGTAAATATGTGTTGTGACCTCGGCACACCTACAGTATTTGTAACCCTTGGACTATTCTCAATAGTTCAACTTATCAGAAACGTTCAAATGCTAGTGCCTGTATACGACTTCTGCATACCCGAAAAACAATGCGACGACACCTGCGACAGACCCTGCGACGTATTTTCAAAAATCAAGTTCCCTACCGCTGATTTCTTCCCCAGTCATTCGGGCGAGTTTGAATGCGGTTGCGGCTGCAACGACTGATATTAGCACTGTTGGCACTTAATTGACATATCCCCTTTATTATGTTACAATCCGTAACGTATAAAGGGGGTGTTTTTATGAATAGCAACAAGTTAAAACTAATCGCCTGTATTTCTATGTTTTTGGACCACTTGGGGTATCTTGTTTTTCCCCAATATATTTGGCTTCGCTACATAGGTAGACTTGCTATGCCTATTTTTGCCTTTTCAATTTCCGAGGGTTGCAGACACACAAAAAATAAGTTTCGCTACTTTTCCTCGCTTGCAATATTGGCAATTCTTTGCGAGGCGGTTTATGTTTTGCAACAGCACCTCTCGGGCGGAATACAATCTATACAACTAAACGTTTTATTTACACTTGCACTTTCTGTACCGCTTGCTAGCCTTTACCTCAAAATTGAGAGCAATAAAAAAGGGGCTTCTCTGTTTTTCGTTTTGTATCTTGCATTTTTAGTTGCGCTTGATTTTTTATTCAAAAATTCCGCAGAACTTTTAGGACTTTCTATTACTTTAGATTACGGAATTGCAGGTATAATCCTCTGCTTTATGCCCGTTATTTGTAAAGAAAAAGGCAGAAAACTAGCAACCTTTTCTATTGGATTGTTGGTCTATTGCATTTTGATGCAAGGAAGTTTGCCATTCATTTGGTACTCGGCACTAAGCATACCCCTTATCGCCCTTTATAACGGCAAAAGAGGTAGCAAAAAGTTCAAGTACGCATTTTATATCTTCTACCCTTTACACCTAGCCGCCATATACGGACTTGATTTACTGATGCAAAAAATATAAAGTTTTGTTTTCTATTGCCTTTTTAAAAGAATAATGCTAAAATAATAACACTATCCGCCCGTGGCGCAGCTGGATAACGCAGCAGATTCCGATTCTGAAGAACGGGGGTTCGAATCCCTTCGGGCGGGCCAAACGACTTGTTTCGGCAAGTCGTTTAATCTTATTTTATGCTACTTTATCATAATTTACAATATTTGTTGCTATTATATCCTATAATATCTACGAGGTGGTAATATGAAACCTTTAAAGGATAAAATTAGCATTACAATAGACAATGACCTTTTAATAAAGTTAAGAGAAAAAGCTGAACTAGATGACCGTTCACTTTCTCAGTATATTAACATTATTCTAAAACAACATATAAAGCAATTAGAAGAGAAAAAGCCGTAATTTTACGGCTTTTTAATGGTTATATAGCATTGGGTGGGGATAAAATGTTAGCAGAAGATATGCGTTTATTAGTGTTTAGCACTGCACTTTCTGAATTTTACAGAAAATGCGGGTTATCCCCTGCAACCCCTAACAGTACACCTGTACCCATTTGCGAAAAGGAGTTTTGCACCAATATACTAGGCGCTGACTTCCACCTTGTTTTTAATTCTCCAAAAAAAGAAAATACAGATAGCGAAATTGTGGTTTGCGATATTTGTTTCGACACGCCAAGCAAAGAAATTATTGACCGCTTTGCGCAAAAGGTAGAGTCGATAAGTATGCACTGCCCGCAAAACATAGTTGGCATTATTATATCTATGCGCGATATTCCTCTCTCCCTTGTAGAGTTTGCGCGCAACCTGTCCATTTACACACTTTCTTACCAAAATAATCCCGTTGTGCAATCGCTTCTGCGCCACACCAACGAACTTTGCGACGAACTAATTGACTATGATTTATTTTATGATGACATCATACGATTAAAGCACGAAATATCGGGTTATTTACAAGGTTATTTTCCTATTCAACAATTACGAGCAAAACCATATTTTATAGATGGATTTCAATCCGTTTTTGTAAGTATAACGCGTCTGCTTTACTCCTACAAAGCACGTTGTTTTGCTATAACCAGCGGTGGTTATTTACTGAATCTTATTAGCGCCGAGTTTACTGATTTAAAAAGCACTTGTAGAATCACTACCCGACTAAAAGACGATTACCGCTACAAACTATTATATTTCAAGGGCGTTCCGGGCGGCTTAATATTTTCTCTGCCTACCGAAGTACAACTGCACATGCTTTTTAGCGATGAAAAATACATAACCTTAAAACTTTTTGACAACTTTGAAATCAACACTTTTAAGGTTTACGTAGAATAAAACTCGGGGTGTAGTAAACCTACTCCCCGAGTTTTTAATTATTTTCAAGTTCTTTTAAAAGGGCCGTGCAACCCCTTACAATATCGTTATAAGTGGTGCTAAAATCCCCCGTATACCAAGGGTCTGCGACGTCACCACCGCCACAGTAATCTAACAATTTGCGGATTTTACCATTTTCGTCGCCCTTTAGAATCCTTTGCATATTGCTAATATTTCTAGAGTCCATTCCTATAAACAAATCGTACTTATCATAATCGCTATACTTTAACTGTACCGCTCGTTTGCCGTCTGCCGATATACCGTGTTTTTTAAGTTCGGCCTTGGCGGGCGGATAAACGGGATTACCTATATCGCCCCAAACCTCCTCGGTGCTTGTAGCGCTAGAGCAAACCGAAAATTTATCTCGTAACCCCGCGTTTTTAATCATATCACGAAAAATAAACTCCGCCATCGGACTTCTGCAAATATTGCCGTGGCAGACGAACATTATTTTGGTCATTTTTCCACTTCCTTTTTATGATATATTAGCATAAACGAGCGGTATAATCAATTATTTCTGTAACTACCTACAAAAAAGTGGGTTTGCACTTGAAAATCGTGCCATTTATTGTATAATATTGTAATGGATATTATATCTATTTTTATGGAGGATTTATGAGAGTAGACCCTGTTGTTTTATTTATCTCGGTAGCAACACTTTTTTGCTATATGCTACCTGGCTTCATTTTGAAAAAAACCAAGTTGGCAGACGACCATTTTGCTAAAAATCTTTCATTGCAGGTACTGTACGTAGCACAGGTTTGTCTTTTAATGCACGGCTTTTTAATAGAGTTCGACAGAAAGGTTTTTATTGGCATAATGAAAACTCTTATCCTTGCCTTTGCGGTGCATACAATGTTTTATTTTTTGTCGAAATGCTTTTTTAGAAAACAACCCGACAAGCGCCGAAGAGTTTTACAGTTTGGCATAATTTTCTCTAATGCAGGATATATGGGCATACCCGTTATTTCCTCTTGCTTGGGAGACCAATACGCCATTTATGCCACCGTTTACATAGTTGCCTTCAATACATTTTCCTTTACTTTAGGCAGGCTTATTTATACCGACGACAAGCGTTTCGTTTCACTTAAACAGATATTTATTAACCCTGCGGTTATACCGATTGCTATTGGTATGATATGCTACGTTACGGGCGTTGGCGGATTTATACAAAGCAATCTTAACACCGAAACTTTTGTTGGCGAAGCGGTAACCGTTATTTACAACGTTATTACCGTTTTTAAAAACACGGTTGCACCTCTTTCTATGATGGTTATCGGTGTGCGCCTTGCAGAAATAAAGTTAAAGGGCATTTTCAAAGACAAAACTTTATATCCATTTTTAGGTCTAAGGCTACTGCTATTCCCTACGCTTGTTTGGTTGCTATTAAAACCACTGCTTATGTTAGGACTCATAGACCAAACCGTTATGACAATAGTTTTAATTCTTTCTTCGACTCCTGCAGCGACGGTTACAACAATGTTTGCAGAATTATATGACGGCGACTCGCCATACAGTGGCAAGTTAGTTGCAATTTGTACGTTATGCTCGATTATTACAATGCCAATAGTAGCATTACTTATGTATATTTAAGGGGGACTTTTTATGATAAACACTTACATATCAGCTTTGGTTGATTACGCTATTAGTAGGGGGCTTATATCCTTTGCCGATAAAATTTATGCAACCAACAAAATTTTAGAAATTTTAAACCTTGACGAATATGAAGAACCTACAGAAATACCCGAAATAGATTTAGAAAACATCTTAAAAGGATTACTCGATTTCGCAGTAGAGCGCGGTATTATCGAGGACAATATCGTTGCGCGCGACCTCTTTGACACAAAACTTATGGGTGCGCTTACCCCAAGACCATCCGAGGTTATATCACAGTTTTTAGAGAACTACTGCGAAAGCCCTAAAGCCGCTACCGATTACTACTACAAACTTAGTTGCGATAGCGATTACATCCGTCGCTACCGCGTAAATAAGGATATGAAATGGCAGACCGAAACCGATTACGGTATGCTTGATATCACCATAAATCTTTCAAAGCCTGAAAAGGACCCCAAGGCTATTGCGGCGGCAAAAAATGCAGTACAATGCGGATATCCGAAATGCCTTTTGTGTAAAGAAAACGAGGGTTATGCCGGCAGAAACAACCATCCTGCTCGCCAAAACCACCGCATAATTCCTATTGAAATTAACAATACCTCTTGGTTTTTACAATACTCGCCTTACGTTTATTATAATGAGCATTGTATCGTGTTTAATGCCGAGCATACACCAATGGCAATTAACACCGCCACCTTTAGAAAACTTTTAGATTTTGTTAAAATATTCCCCCACTATTTCGTTGGCTCTAATGCTGATTTACCAATAGTTGGCGGTAGTATTTTAACCCACGACCATTTCCAGGGCGGTAACTATGAATTTGCTATGGCGAAAGCGCCTATTGAAACCGAAATTAACTTTGCAGGTTTTGAGGATGTTAAAGCAGGCATCGTAAAATGGCCTATGTCGGTAATCAGAATTGCTAGCGCCGACACCGACAGGCTTATTGCCCTTGCCGATAAAATCTTGACCGCTTGGCGTGGCTACACCGACGAAAGCGCTTTCGTTTTCTCGGAGACCGATGGCGAACCACACAACACTATCACACCAATAGCCAGACAAAGAGATGGCATTTTCGAACTTGATTTGGTTTTAAGAAACAATATAACAACCACAGAACATCCGCTTGGTGTTTATCATCCACACGCCGAACTTCATCACATTAAAAAAGAAAACATCGGACTTATTGAGGTTATGGGTCTTGCAGTATTGCCTTCCAGACTTAAAGCAGAACTTTCGGAAATTGAAACCCTTTTACTTGAGGGCAAGGATATAGCCACAGATAGCCCGCTTTACATTCACAACGACTGGCTTCACGAATTAAAAACTAAATACACCTTTAACGCCGAAAACACCGCCGATATATTAAAAGCCGAGGTAGGCAAGGTGTTCTCTAAAGTTTTAGAGCATGCAGGTGTTTACAAGCGTAATGATGAAGGCAAGGCAGCATTTATGCGTTTTGTGGATTCGGTAAAATAAAAGTTGCAATTTTATTTATTATATGTTAATATATCTTTATGTTAAAGACTGCGACGGAGAGAGTACGCAATTTCCCTTTGTTTCAAGCGAGTTAGGGGCGGTGTAAGCCTAACAACAAAAGTATTGCCGAAAATCACTCCCGAGTTGAAGGCTTATACTGTTTTACAGAGGTAGGCTTCTCCGGTTTCCTTCCGTTACAAAGGGCGCGTATGATGGTATGCGTAAAGGTGGTTTAAGAAAGTTGTATTTATGCTTTCGTCCTTTGCGGGCGGAAGCATTTTTTATTGATTTTAAAAAGGAGTACAGGGTATATGTACAAAGAAATTTCTACTAATCTTAATTTTGTAGAGCAAGAAAGAGAAATTGCGGAATTTTGGGAAAAGGAAGAAATATTTAAAAAGAGTATTGAGGAGCGTGCTAAGGGCAAGGCATACGTTTTTTACGATGGCCCTCCTACCGCTAATGGTAAGCCACATATCGGCCACGTTCTTACTCGCGTAATCAAGGATATGATTCCACGTTACCGCACTATGAAAGGCTACCGCGTCCCTAGAAAAGCAGGTTGGGATACACACGGCCTACCCGTTGAACTTGAGGTAGAAAAACTACTTGAACTAGATGGTAAAGAGCAGATTGAAGAATACGGTATTGCACCGTTTATTGACCACTGTAAAGAAAGCGTTTGGAAATACAAGGGCATGTGGGAAGATTTCTCAAAAACCGTTGGTTTCTGGGCGGATATGGATAACCCTTACGTTACCTATCACAATGATTTTATTGAGTCGGAATGGTGGGCACTTAAAACAATTTACGAAAAGGACCTTCTTTACAAAGGCTTTAAAATAGTTCCTTACTGCCCCCGTTGTGGCACACCGCTTTCTTCACACGAAGTAGCGCAAGGCTATAAGACAGTCAAAGAGCGTTCGGCTATCGTTCGCTTTAAGGTTGTGGGCGAGGATGCTTATTTCCTTGCTTGGACTACTACTCCTTGGACCTTGCCTTCAAACGTTGCACTTTGTGTAAACCCTGAAGACACATACTGCAAGGTTAAAGCGGCAGATGGCTACACCTACTATATGGCAGAGGCGTTGCTTGACAAGGTTTTAGGCAAATTAGCCAGGGACGATGCACCTGCTTACGAAGTTTTAGACTCATTTAAGGGTGCCACTTTAGAGCGCAAAGAGTACGAGCCACTATTCGACTTTGTTAAACCTACCTGCGAAAAGCAGAACAAAAAAGGCCACTACATTACCTGCGACAGTTACGTTACTATGACCGATGGTACAGGTATTGTTCACATCGCCCCTGCATTTGGTGAGGATGACGCCGCGGTTGGTAGAAAATACGACCTTCCTTTTGTTCAGTTTGTTGATGCAAAGGGTGAACTTACCGAGGAAACTCCTTATGCCGGTATGTTTGTTAAGAATGCAGACCCCGTTGTGCTAACCGACCTAGACAAAGCAGGGCTTTTATACGATGCTCCAAAATTCGAGCACGAATATCCACACTGTTGGAGATGCGATTCGCCACTTATCTACTACGCAAGAGAATCTTGGTTTATTAAGATGACCGCAGTTCGTGACGACCTAATCGCCAACAACGATACAATTAACTGGATACCCGAAAGCATTGGTAAGGGTCGTTTTGGCGATTGGCTTAAAAATGTTCAGGACTGGGGTATTTCTCGTAACAGATATTGGGGTACTCCGCTTAATATTTGGGAGTGTGAGTGTGGCCACCGCCACTCTATCGGCAGTATTGCAGAGTTAAAAGAGTTAAGCGACAACTGCCCAGACGAGATAGAACTCCACCGCCCATACATTGATGACGTTACAATTAAGTGCGCAAAATGCGGCGGCGAAATGCACCGTGTTCCCGAGGTTATCGACTGCTGGTTTGACAGTGGCGCTATGCCTTTCGCACAACACCATTATCCATTTGAAAACAAAGAGTTATTTGAAGAAGAATTCCCCGCTAACTTTATTTCAGAGGCGGTTGACCAGACTCGTGGTTGGTTCTATTCCCTACTTGCTATTTCAACCCTAATCTTTAACAAAGCGCCTTACAAGAACGTTATTGTTCTAGGCCACGTACAAGATGAGAACGGTCAAAAGATGTCTAAATCCAAGGGCAACGCTGTTGACCCAATGGAAGCACTAAACACCTACGGTGCAGATGCTATTCGTTGGTATTTCTACACAAACTCTGCTCCCTGGCTACCAAATCGTTTCCACGGCAAAGCCGTTACCGAGGGTCAGCGCAAATTTATGGGCACACTTTGGAACACCTACGCTTTCTACGTGCTTTATGCAAATATTGATAAGTTTGACCCAACCAAGTATGATATTAAGGATGCAAAGTTAACCGTTATGGATAAATGGCTATTATCACGCCTTAATACTATGGTTAAAACTGTTGATAATAACCTTGAAAATTATCGCATACCCGAAGCCGCACGCGCTTTGCAAGACTTTACTGATGAAATGTCTAACTGGTACGTACGTCGTGGTCGTGAGAGATATTGGGTACAGGGCATTACCGACGATAAGATTGCGGCTTATATGACCCTTTACACAGCACTCGTTACCACCGCCAAAGCGGCAGCACCTATGATTCCGTTTATGGCAGAAAGCATTTACAGAAATCTTGTTTGCTCGGTTGATGAGAACGCTACAAAGAGCGTACACCTTTGCGAGTTCCCCGAAGTTGACGAAAGTGCAATTGACCTTGACCTTGAAGCAAATATGGATAAGGTTTTACAGGTTGTTGTCTTGGGACGTGCCGCAAGAAACGGCGCTAACCGCAAAAACCGTCAACCATTAGGTCTTATGTATATTGAAAGCGAAACCGAACTAGCATCCAATTACGCTGATATTATCAAAGAAGAACTTAATGTTAAGGCTATTGAATATAAAAATAGTCTTGGCGAGTTTGTTTCTTACGTATTTAAGCCACAACTTAAAACTGTTGGTCCAAAATACGGCAAGCAGTTAAATGAAATTCGCGAGGCTTTACAAGGTCTTGACGGAAACAAGGCAAAAGCCGAACTTGATAGCGACGGCAGTATTAAACTCGACCTACCTTCAGGCGCAGTTGTGCTAAACACAGAAGACCTACTAATCAGCACCGACCAAAAGGAAGGCTACTTTACAGTATCCGACCGTGGTGTAACAGTGGCGCTTGACACAAACCTTACCGCAGAACTTATTGATGAAGGCTTTATTCGTGAGATTATAAGCAAGATTCAAACCATGCGTAAGGAAGCAGGCTTCAACGTTATGGACCACATAGTAGTTACCCTAACAGGTAGCGAAAAGGTTGCAGATATTGTAAACCGCAAACCCGAAGAAATTATGAACGACACCCTAGCAGATGCAATCAATATTGCAGATGCAAAAGGCTACACAAAAGATTGGGATATCAACGGCGAATCCGTAACTTTAGGTGTAGAAAAGGTATAAAACAAAATGCTCAAGTGCTTGATAACACTTGAGCATTTTTTGCATAATAAAACCCCGCTATACGCGGGGTTTTAGTTTACCATAATTTACTGTAAATGTTCATTATATCCTCTTTGGTTGGGGTGCGGGGATTGGTGGCGGTGGTGCCGTCACGTAATGCCGCATCTGCCATAGCGGAAATTCTTGATTTATACTCGCTTTCGGTGATGCCGCCAATTTCGGATATGCTTAAAGGAATATTCATTTCGCTACACATAAAGCGCATATAACTTATAAGCGCGTGAATTGTAGTTACTTCGTTAAGGTTGTTAACACCTAAAATTCGCGCCATATTGCAGTACTTTTGAACACAAGGTGCATATTCTTTACGGCTTCTTGAATACTTGCCGATATTACTATTATACTCGATAATATGCGGTAAAAGTATTGCATTTGCTCTGCCGTGAGGTATGTGGAACTGTGCACCAAGTTGGTGCGCCATTCCGTGATTAAGACCCAAGGATGCAGAACTGAAAGCCAAACCTGCAAGGCAAGATGCTATATGCATTTTACGTCTTGCGTGGCTATCGTTATTATCGTTATAAGAACGTATTAAGAACTGACCGCAGATTTCAACAGCCTTTTCTGCAAGAGCCGCCGAAAACTCGTTATTGTTAAGGCTAACGTATGCCTCAATAGCGTGGGTCATAACGTCCATACCCGTATCTGCCGTGATGGTTGGGGGAACGCTTTTTACAAGTTCCTCGTCCAAAATAGCCTCGTCTGGCACCATATCAACCGATGCTAACGGGTATTTTGTGCCAACCTCGGGGTCGGTTATAACAGAGAACGGTGTTACCTCGCTACCCGTACCACTAGTGGTAGGAATAGCAATTAAGTGTGGGTTAAAATCCGCCTTTATTCTCTGCGCAAATTTTCTTATAGACTTTGATAAATCAAGTGCGCTGCCGCCACCGATTGCAACAATACAGTCAGGATTCATCTCTATTGCGGTAGTTACGCCCGAAATTACCTTTTCAACAGGTGGGTCGGGTATTACGTCGCTGTAAAGAGTATAGTTAGCGTTAACCTCGTCAAGACGCGCCGTTACGTGATTTATCAACCCACTTGATACAACAAACGGGTCGGTTATTACCATAATTTTTTTAAAATTCAATTCTTTTAGGCGGTCCAAAGCGTTTAGGCCGAAAAATATTTTTGTGTTTACCTCAAAGCTTTTCAATTTGTTTCCTCCAAATTAAATTGCGGTTACCTTTATTGTTAATGTTACCTTTTTGTGCGGTGCGATAAAGCGCATACCACGTTTGTTTTTATAAATTCCGTCGCCACTGTAAACGTCGTTCATACCTGTCCAAGGTTCTAGACACAAGTAGCCCGCCTTTACTAGTGGCATTTGCCAAACACCGAAATAATCAAAATCGGCAAAATCAACCTTAACACCTCTGCCCTTTTTATCCAAAAGCTTTACCCATTTAGAATTAAGCTTCTCGAAAACGAGTGCGCCCTTATCAAAAAGGCTATAGTCAAGGGCTATTTCGTTATTGTTATCAAAAATTGTTTCGGTATTATAATCATCAATAATTCCGTTGTTGTCTATTCTGTAGACGGGGGCGTTTTCGTTTTTCTCAAAAACTAATTTATGGTCGGAAAACTCGCCCTCAAAAATCGGCATATTAAATCCGGGATGTGTGCCTGCAACGAATGGCATATCACAGTCATTTTTATTTTCAATTATGTAGGTCTGCACAAAAGCATTACCATCTAGTTTATACTCAACGCTAAACTTAAAGTCGTATGGGTACATTTTAAGGGTTTCTTCGTTAGACTCGATTGAAAGGGTTACGCTATCGTCGGTTATATTTTCAAGAGTAAAATCGGTATCTTTAGCAAATCCGTGAATTTCCATATGGTAAGGTTTGCCGTCGATAAGGGTGGTTTCGCCCTCGCCTTTAAGCATACCAACTATTGGGAAAAGTACGGGCGCGCTACCCGGCCAAACTGCAGGGTCGCGTTGCCAAATATACTCTTTATCGCTAACCTTAAATGAACTTAATTCGGCGCCAAAAGTGTCAACCGAAAGTGAGCAGGTGTCATTTTTAATAGTATACTTTTTCATTTATATCACCCTTTTATTGTGTATTAATCAAAAATGTTTTTATATCCATCTATATTGCGAAGCGAAACAGTGCGGTCTTCGGCTATAATGATATGGTCAATAACCCTAACACCAACTCTATGTAACGTGTCCACAATTTCGCGCGTAGTAGTAATATCTGCCGTCGATGGCGCCGCATATCCTCTTGGATGGTTATGCGCTAAAACCGCAGCGGTTGCACCCTTATTAAGTAGCATATTTACAAGTTTGCGCGTGTCTAAATTAACATTATCCACCGCGCCTTTGGCTATAATGTCAAATGAAAGAACTGCAAAGCGATTATCAAGTCCTACTACGCTAAGCATTTCTTCGGTTACGCCTAAATATTTACCTAAAAGGTAATCGCTAGCCTCAGAAGAATCGTTCATTCTTGGCGGTGTAACATATTTGCTTTTGTTGTATGCCCTTGCCGCAGGAACTATCGCTTTAAAAAGACAAGCGGTGTTTTTAGAAACGCCCTCAACCTTTGTGAGTTCCTCTACAGAAGCATCAAACACAGCGGCAAGTGAACCAAAATGGTCTAAAATGCGGTGCGCGAGTTCGTTTGTATCTTTTCTTGGAATGGTGTAAAAAAGCAAATATTCTAAAACATTATGCTCTTCAAAATTTTCAAACCCACCCTCGTTCAAAAAGCGGTTTTTCAAACGCTCGCGATGGCCCTGATGGTCATAATCTGCCATAATATCACCCTAAATATATTATCTATTTGATTATATATCAATTTAAGTCTTTTTGGAAGACAATAATTGTGTTATACTTATCCTTACAAGGCTTGAAATAACGCCAAAAAAGATTAGAGGTGAGGGTATGAAAGAGTTTATAATAGGCAAAAATGACAAGGATAAAAGGCTTGATAAATTTCTAGAAAAAGCCGCGCCAAAACTACCTAAAAGTCTTATGTATAAGTACATACGCTTAAAGAGGATTAAGGTAAACCGCAAACGTGCCGAGATTAGTTTGAGACTTCAAGAGGGCGATGTTGTAGAGGCTTATATCAATGACGAATTTTTTGAAGCCGTACAACCTAAATATGATTTTCTTTCTGCCTCTAAAATTCTTAACGTGGTTTATGAGGACGAGAACATAATTCTTATTGACAAACCGCAAGGGCTTTTAGTACACCCCGATGATAAGGAGTTTTGCGACACCCTTATAAACCGCATACAGCGCTATTTGTATGAAAAGGGAGAGTACGACCCAAGTGCTGAAAACACCTTTGCCCCCGCACTTGCAAATCGTATAGACCGCAACACAGGCGGTATAGTTATTGCCGCAAAAACTGCTGAGGCGCTTCGCATACTTTGCGATAAAATAAAATATCGCGAACTTGATAAGTTTTATCTTGCCGCAGTTCACGGCGTGCCTAAAAAACGCGACGACCTACTAGAAGGCTATTTAGAAAAGAACGAGCAAAAGAATATAGTGTTTGTTCAGAAAAACAAAAGTGACGATAATAAACTTATCCGCACCTACTACAAAACAGTAGCAAAAAAAGGTGGCAACGCGCTACTAGAAGTTGAACTGCTTACGGGTAGAGCCCACCAAATCAGAGCCCACTTGGCATCTATCGGGCACCCACTTTTAGGCGATGGAAAATACAGTAAAATCGGCACTGCCGACAAAAAACTTGGCTACCGCCACCACGCGCTGTACTCCTACCGCCTACGCTTTAGTTTTAAAACCGATGCAGGCGCTCTAAACTACCTTAACGGCAAAGAATTTACCGTAAAAAACGTATGGTTCGCCGACGAATTCGGCTACAAAGTAAAATAATAAAAACCCCGAGGTTTGATTTCCTCGGGGTTTTGTGTTTTAGTAATGATTATTTCATCATTGAAGCAACTTCGTCTGCAAAGTTGTCTTCTCTCTTTTGGATGCCTTCGCCCTTTTCGAAACGAACGTACTCAGCAATTGCAATTTCGCCGCCAAGTTCTTTTGCAGTGTTAGCAATATACTTTTCAACAGTCATGCTATCATCCATAACGAATTCTTGCTCTAAAAGGCAGATTTCTTTAAGTTGTTTAGCAAGACGGCCTTGTACAAGACCTGCGAAGATCTTGTTATCAGCGATTTCTGCTTTGCGAGCAACTGCAGTAGAAGCAAGAGTTGCAAGTGCTTCTTTAGAGATGAAGTTTACGAAATTCTTCTTCTGTTTAGCGTCAAGACCTTGATATACAGTGATGTCTTCGTCGCTCCATTTCTTATCAGTAATTACTTCTTCGATAAGGCTGTTAAGAATTGGAATAGGAAGTGAATCAGGCTTATTGAGAGCGCTATCAATAGTGAAGGACTTCATCTTTGCGAGTTCTTCACTGGAAATGTCTGCTTTGCTTAAATATTCAGGGTTTTGAGCAGCAATCTGCATAGCGATTGCTTTACCCATAGCAGCGAATTCAGGTTTTGCTGCGATTTCATCGCTAGTGTTGAACTTTACGAGAACGCCGATAGAGTTACCTGCGTGAACGTAAGCAGAGGTGATACCCTCATAGCGAACAAAACGACGGATAGAAAGGTTCTCACGGAATTTTAGGAAGATTTCCTGAACCATTTCTTCAACGGTAGCGCCAGCCTCGTTCTTGCACTGAAGAAGAGCAGGAACGTCTGCAGGGTTTTGTTCTGCAGCGATTTTGGCAACGTTTGTTACGAATGCTTTAAATTCATCGTTAGAACCAACGAAGTCGGTCTCAGAGTTAGCCTCTACAACTGCTGCAACGCCATTATCACAGAATGTAACAACTGCGCCTTCTGCAGCAACACGGTCTGCCTTCTTAGCTTGTGAAGCAAGACCTTTTTCACGAAGATAATCAACGGCTTTGTCCATATCACCGTCGCACTCTACCAAAGCTTTTTTACAATCCATCATACCGCAACCGGTCTTCTCGCGAAGAGCCTGTACGTCTTTAGCTGTGAATGCCATAAATATATCCTCCAATTAAAATTAAATTTTATAATTATTCGGCAGCGTCTTGGGCAGCGATTTCTTCAACTGCTTTAGCTTCAGCGGCTTCATCAGAAACCTCTACTACCTCTTCACCCTCAGTAGCTGCAGAGCCTTGCTCGCCCTGTCTGCCTTCGATAACAGCAGCAGCCATTGTTTGAGTGATAAGTTTAACAGCGCGGATAGCATCGTCGTTACCAGGAATTACGTAATCAACCTCGTCAGGATCACAGTTGGTGTCAACAATAGCTACGATGGGAATACCGAGCTTGTGTGCTTCTTGAACTGCAATCTTTTCTTTTCTTGGGTCAACAATGAAAAGCGCGCCTGGAAGTTTGTGCATATCTTGGATACCGCCTAAGAACTTCTCAAGTTTTTCGATTTCAAGGTTAAGTTTGATAACCTCTTTTTTAGGAAGAAGTTCGAAAGTACCGTCATCACGCATACCGCGGAGTTGGTTTAATCTTTCAATTCTTTGACGGATGGTGCGGAAGTTGGTAAGCATACCGCCTAACCAACGTGCATTAACGAAAGGCATACCGCAAGCTTCTGCATCTTCTTTAACAGAATCCTGAGCCTGCTTTTTGGTGCCTACAAACAGAATGTCTTTACCTTCTGCAGAGATGTCACGAATGAACATATAAGCGTCGTTAAGTTTCTTAACGGTCTTCTGCAAATCGATAATGTAAATTCCGTTACGCTCGGTAAAAATATACTGAGCCATTTTTGGGTTCCAACGTCTAGTAAGGTGGCCGAAGTGTACGCCTGCCTCTAGAAGTTGTTTCATTGATACTACTGACATTTGGGTTTCCTCCTTAGGTTTTACCTCTACTCCTGCTGACCGGTGGATGTAACATCCGGCACCTGCCCTGGCGGAGTATGTGAAATTTTAGCCGCTAATAGTGCAGCCTAATGATTATAACACAACAAGGCGCAATAATCAACACTTTTTTAAAATTTTTTCAGTTTTATACAGATTACCTAAAAGCGCACATATAATCGCCCGCTTAATATTGACTTTCAACAACGCTATGTTATAATTGTTTTAGAAAGATTTATCTTTCCAAAGTATCCAATTTATTAAAAAAGAAAGGGTGTTTTTATGAAAAAGATTATTAGTTGTTTTGTGTGCTTTACCATTATTCTATCGGCATTTTCTATTGCTTTTGCCGCCACGCCTGATAGTTTTAAAATGGGCGATAACATTACCGCTACATACAGTGCCGACCAAAGCGTTCTTACGGTTGAAGGCAGCGGTAAAATGTGGGATTATACCGACGAAACCTGCATTGATAATCAGTTAACAAAAAAGATAATTATTAAAGCAGACATAGAAAATATTTCTGAATATGCCTTTTCCTCCTTTTCTTTTGTTAAGGAAATCTCCTTACCTGAGGGGCTCGAAAGCATAGGCGAAGCCGCGTTTCAATACACCAAAATTAGTGAACTTACTCTCCCCGACAGCGTTTCTCATATCGGCGATTATGCCTTTTCGGGTAATATAAACCTAACCGAAATTACGCTTCCTAAAAATCTTACCTTTATTGGCGAGGGTGCGTTTGCTTTTTGTGAAAATCTATATACCGTAACCCTTTACGGTAAAAACGAAATAAAGGGTATTGCTTCCGCTTTTGACCTTTGTGAAAACTTAAAAAGTTTTAACGTTGCACCTGATAATCAAAATTATGTTTGTGTTGATGGCGTACTTTACACAAAAGGCCGTACAACATTAGTAAAATACCCCAACGGAAAAAGCCAAAATAAATTTATTATCCCGAGTGGTGTAAAAGTTATTGGTGAACACGCTTTTGCAGAAACAAAATTAGAGCAAATCACCTTTAACGAAGGCTTAACTAAGATTAACAGCTATGCCTTCTTTGCCTCTTCTATAGAAAGCATAGCCTTGCCCGATAGTGTAAAAAATATCGGTGCTTATGCTTTTAGCGAGTGTTTTAATGCTAAAAAGTTAGTTCTACCAAAGCGGCTTAAAGCCATAAAAGAAAGTGCCTTTATGGGCGTTAACGCAAAAAAGATAAGTATACCCAATTCGGTTACATACATTGGCAAATACGCTTTTGCAAATTGCAGTAAGCTTGAGAGTGTTACTTTACCAAAAAATCTTAAAACTATAAAACCATATGCCTTTAACAACTGTGAAAAGCTATCGCTTGTCAACCTTAGTTCCAGCTTAGCGCAAGGAATAGGCGAAGCATTTAGAGAGTGCAACAGCATAGAAAAATTTAAAGTTTCTAAAACAAATAAAAAGTACTCGGTAAAAAAAGACGTGCTATTTAACAAAAATATATCACGCCTTGTTAAATATCCCGCAAAAAAATCGGGTAAGAGTTATACAGTCCCTTCAAGCGTTAAGGTAATAGATAAATATGCTTTTAGTAGTTGCCTTAAGCTTAAAAACATTTCTTTACCAAAAAATCTTAAAAAAATATACAACAACGCATTTGAAACTACCGCAATCAGCAAGGTTGATTTACCAAAAAAATTAACCTACATAGGCGCTAACGCTTTTTCAGGAAGCCGATTAAAAAGCATTACCTTTAATAATAAACTTAAAACTATTGGCAAGGATGCGTTTTTTGCCTGTGATTCTTTAAAAACCGTTAATCTTAACAGATGCGAAACAAAATCAAATTTAGGGTTAGCGTTAAATTCCGCCGATGAATTAAGACAGTTTAAGGTTAGCAAGAAAAATCGCAAGTTTTCTGTAAAAGACGACGTTCTTTTTAACAAATCAGGAACAAAGCTAATTATGTATCCCGTCGGTAAATCAAACAAGAGGTACACCGTACCCAGCAAGGTTTCAAGCATAGGCGATTACGCCTTTTACTGCGCTTATAAGCTAAACAAAATAACCCTACCTAAAAAGTTAAAAACTATTGGCAACAGTTCGTTCTTTGCAACGGGTGCAACCAAGATAACCCTACCCGCATCTGTTACCAAAATAGGACGCCGAGCCTTTTGTGCGGGTGATGTCGGCGACCTTAAAATTACAATGCTATGTAAAAAAGCTCCTAAAATATCTAAACAGTCGTTTATAAATGTTAGCGATGGTTCTGACTGTATAATTTACGTAAAAAGCAAATCTGTAAAATCCGACCTGCAAAAGCAATTCAAGTCTAAAAACATCGAATCTAAAATTATTGTTAAATAACTAAATTAAAACTGCACCTACGATTTGATTCGTAGGTGCAGTTTTTTAATTTAAGGTGTTTACACGTTTCCACAGTTCGCCGATTTCCTTTCGCATACCCTTATGCTCAAACCTTTGCAAAGCGGGGTCACGGGACAGTATTTCATTTGCCGCATTACCCGCTTCTTCCAAAACACGCATATCGCTAGTTAGGTCGGCAATTCTAAACTGCGGAAGTCCATGTTGACGATTACCGAGGAAATCGCCAGGACCGCGAAGTTTTAAGTCGGCATCGGCAATTTTAAATCCGTCGGTAGTTTTACACATAGTATTAAGTCTTTCGTTTTGCTTAGGGTCTTTAATATCGGTAACAAGTATGCAGGACGATTTATCCTTACCTCTGCCTACCCTACCACGAAGTTGGTGCAATTGCGAAAGGCCAAACCTTTCGGCATTTTCTATAACCATTATGGTAGCGTTTGGCACGTCAACACCAACCTCTATAACCGTGGTGGCTACAAGCAGTTGGATTTCTCCACAAGAGAAGGCGCGCATTGTCGCTTCCTTTTCGTCTGCCTTTTGTTTGCCGTGCAAAAGTCCTAGTCTATAATCCTTAAACTCACCGTTTTTAAGTTCTTCATAATAGGCTGTGGCGGCAACACCACTGCCCTCGCCCTCCTCAACAAGCGGACAGACTATATAACCTTGATTGCCGTTTTCGATATGCTTCTTTATATAGCCATACACCCTCGGGCGAAGCGACGAATTAACGCTATAAGTTTCGATAGGTTGTCTGCCACGCGGGAGTGCCGCAACAACGCTTAAATCAAGGTCGCCATAGAGAATTAACGCCAAGGTTCTTGGAATGGGGGTTGCGGACATAACAAGTATATGCGGATTTTTGCCCTTTGCCGCCAAGGTTGCACGTTGCGCAACACCAAATCTATGTTGCTCGTCGGTTACAACCAAACTTAAATTGCTAAACTCAACGTCGCCTTGTATTAAAGCCTGTGTGCCAATAACTATATCTGCGGTGCCATTTTTGAGTTCCGCTTTTATTAAATCTTTTTCACGTTTTTTAGTAGAGCCTACCAATAGCCTTACGTTTATGCCCGTATCCTTTAAAAGATTACTTACGGTAGCATAATGTTGTTCGGCTAGAATTTCGGTTGGCGCCATCATAGCACTTTGCATTTTAGAAAGTGCGGCAGAGTGCATCAAAGCGGTGGCAATAGCCGTCTTGCCCGAACCAACGTCGCCTTCTACAAGCCTATTCATCTGTCTACCCGACATCATATCGTTTACACACTCATTTATAGCCTTTAGTTGCGCATCGGTCAGGGTAAATGGCAATAATTTTTGAAACTTGTCTATACACGATTTTTCTAGTTTTGTTCCGCTTGCCTTACTGTTTTTTGTTTTTAGGGCGGCTATGCCCGTTCTGAAAATAAGCAGTTCTTCAAAAACTAATCTTCTGCGAGCCACCTCTAAACTTTGGTTATTTTTTGGGAAGTGGATATTTCTTAACGCGAAATCAAGGTCGCAAAGCCTATATTTACTTTTAATATAATCGGGGATTGGGTCTTCGGGTATAAACTCCAATGCATTTTTTTGTGCATTTCTGATATTGCTTTGGTAAAGTCCTGCAGTAGTTGGATAAATAGGCATAATGCCCGCCTTATCCTCTGTAACAATTTCGGGCGATGATATAGCACGACTGCCACCATTACCTGTGATTTTGCCATAAAAAATATATGTTTTGCCTTTTTTGATACTAGCCGCTTGATATTTACTATTAAAAAGCGTTACCGTAACAATTCCCGTATCGTCTGTGGCGGCAAATTTATAAAGCACCATATTCTTTCTGATATGTTGCTCGTCTACGTCGGTTATAACCTTGGCTTTTACCGCTACTACACTATCGGGCAAGGCATTATATATCTCTGTAATTTTAGAATAATCGCGATAATCTCTAGGATAATAACGCAAAAGGGCATAGACAGTGCTTATGCCGAGCTTCCTAAAAAACTCGGCACGAACTTCGCCTATACCCTTTAAATATTGAATATCGCGTGATGCCATACGGCACCTCCGTTACCTTTTATTCAACAGATATCACAAAATAGTACACGGGTTGACCGCCGTTTACCAAGGTGATTTCTACCTGACTGCCAAGTTTAGCCTCTACTGCGGCGTAAATGCTCTCGGCTACCGATTCGGTAACGTCCTCACCGAAGATTAGTGTGATATATGAAGTATCTTTTTTAACAAGTGTTTTTGCTAGTTTTACAACGCTTTTCTCAAGGTCGGTATCGGTAAAGGCAATTTTGCCGTTTGCCATGCACAATAGTTCGCCTTTTTTAATCTGATGACCGTCGAAATCGCTATCCCTTGCGGCATAGGTGATTTGACCTGTTGAAACCTTTTCGTATGCTAAGCGCATATTGGTTGCATTTTCTTTATAGTCAACGTCGGGGTCAAAAGCGAGCATTGCCGAAATACCCTGTGGAATTGTTCTTGTTTGTAAAACAACAACCTTACGGGTAGCGAGTGGCACTGCCTGCTCTGCCGCCATAATTATATTCTTATTGTTAGGCAATACGAACACTGTTTCGGCAGGAGTTAGTTCGATAGCCTTTAAAATATCGTCGGTACTTGGGTTCATTGTTTGACCGCCCGATACAATGGTATCAACACCGATTTCTTTGAATAATTCCTCTAGGCCTGCGCCTGCACAAACCGAAACGAAACCGTAAGGATTATCTAGCGGAGCAGGGGTGTAAACCTCTGTCTTTTCCAAGTTCTCGGTAGGTTTGGGCTGTTTTGAATCGTGCTTTGCACGCTCGTGTTGGTCACGCATATTTTCTACCTTCATGTTGGTGAGTTGACCAAAGGTTAAGCCCTTTTCGAAAGCGTTACCCGGATGGTCTGTATGCACGTGAACCTTTATAATTTCATCATCGTCTACCACAACTACACAGTCGCCGATAGTTTCTAAATATGCACGAAGTTCAGCAGGGTTAGAGGTGGTATCCTCTCTTTTAACAATAAACTCGGTACAATAAGTAAAGGTAATCTCGCCCTCATACTCTGCGGCGGCATTATATCCACCTTCTGAAGCGGTTTGAGTTTGAGTTTCGATAGATGTGTTCTGGGTTTTAATGATTTCGCCACCCTCGAGCACCGAAAGCATGCCTTCCATTATTACTACAAGCCCTTTACCGCCTGCATCAACAACGCCTGCTTTTTTAAGCACGGGCAATATTTCGGGGGTCTCAGCCAACGCCTTATTAGCGCCTTCTAATGCGGCTTTAAATGTTTCTAACTCGTCTGCACCACCGTCGGCTGCTTTTTTAGCATATTCGCCTGCAACACGAACAACGGTAAGAATTGTACCTTCTGTTGGTTTCATAACCGCTTTATATGCCGCCTCTGCGCCCATTGTGAATGCATTTGCAACGTCGCTACCGCTTGCAGTTTCGAGGTCTTTAAACCCATTTGCAAAGCCTCTGAATATAAGCGACAAGATAACGCCCGAGTTACCACGTGCGCCACGAAGCAAAGCAGAGGCAACAACCTTTGCTACTTCGCCAACTGTTTTATCACTTATAAGACTAACCTCTTTAGAGGCGTTTGAAATTGTCATTGACATATTTGTACCGGTATCGCCATCGGGAACCGGGAAAACATTTAACTCGTCTACCGCAGTGCGATTATTCGAAATATTATTTGCCGCAGATATAATCGCATCGCGCAGGGTATTTCCGTTTAACAAAATTGAACACTCCTAATTCTATTATTCGGTAACGATAGCGTCTACGCGAACTGTTACCTTTGACACATTTATACCTGTTGCATCTTTAACGGTGTACTTAACCGCCTCTGTAATGCTATTGGCTATTGTATTTATATTGATGCCGTAAATTACAGCAATATGCAAATCAACCGCAACGGTATTGATGTTACCGCTTACCTGGATGCCTTTATCCATATAATTGTTGCGCTTGAACACATTAAATATTTTTTGCTTACGGCTTGGTACCATACCAACCACACCATAGCAACTTTGAACAGCATGACCTATAATCTTTGCCAAATACTCGGTAGAGAAGCAAACTGTTCCTGTCATAGTTTCGTAAGAAATCATACTTATATCCCCCTTGAAATTATTTGATTTTAGCGTTCTTAATACCGCTGTAAACATCTGTAATACTTATACTTACGCCCGAAATATCGGTAGCATAACTTACCATACCTGTACGATAGCAGATAGGTATAATAGGCATTTCGCCAAGGAAAGCGGTTGCAACGTCGGTTATGGTTGCATCCCCTTCATACATTTCCGATACCGCCTTTGCAGTATCTCCTGCAGGGTCTTTCTTTTCTTCTTTTTTTGGTGTTTCTGAAGCAGCATCCGAACTTGTAGAAGTAATCTCGCTTGCAGTGTCACTACTGCTCGTCTTGTTACTATAACTTATACCATAAGCGGCGCTACCGCCTTTTGTTACAAGTTCGCTAATATCCATATTATTGCCTATGCAAACCTCTGCAAGATACATATCAAAGTGGCCATTTTTTAAAGCATAGGTGTAATCGTTCCAACTATACCGCTGAATCTTTACGTCTATACCCGCAACCTTTAACTGCTTTTTAACAAGATCTGCTGCTGACATTCGCCAAGCATTTTCTTTATAACAGACAAGGTTAAGGCTTAATCTTTCGCCCTCGCTATTCACGTAATATCCACTTTTATCCTTGCTATTATACCCTATTTCATCTAAAAGTGCAAGATAAACATTTTCGTTTATAGTATTTTGATTGATTGCGGTAAGGTTATTTCCCTTTGCCCAATCGGGATGAAAAGCATTAGACGTGGGTACTGCATTTTGGAAATATGCGGTGTTACTTATATCCTCGCGGTCGAGAGCCGCAGACACCGCTTGGCGCATATCAACCTTGCTCATAAGACCCGTAGCCATATTTGTACCAAGGTATACAAGATTATTTGAGTTTACCTTTTTATACTTACCGCGCACCTGTAAAAGTTTGCAGTCGGAAAGGTCAGAATAATGATACGACACGTTTCCGATTTGCAGGTTGTGTTCCAAAGCCTCTCCGTCAGGTGTGTTGATAAGTTTAACCGTTTTTACTGTCGGCTTTTCTCCGTAATAATACTTATTTATATTAAGTTTAAGTTTTGTTTCATCAACCGTATATGCGCCCGATGATATGGGTGGGATTTCTAAGTTATCGCTACTTGTTTTTTTATCGCTACCCTTTTTAAAAATCGGGAAATCCAACTGATTTATAAAATACGGGTCTTCTTTTTTAAGGGTAAACACTACGGTATTATACGATGCCACCGAAACCGAACTTACGTCCTCTAAAGAATAACCGTATCTGGTATCACTATCCATAGCCTTGTTCGCACAGTAGACCACATCGTCTGCCGTAACGCTACTGCCATCCGAAAAAGATGCCGCGCGCAAGGTTACGGTTGCGGTTTTTCCTTTTAAGGTTATTTTTGAAGCAAGTCTATACTGCGGTGTAAAACTTTCGTCTAAAGAAATCAGCGGCTCATATAGAAGGGTGCTTAAATTTCTGTTAAGTGGGGTTTTTGCGCTATAGGGATTAAAGGAGTCGGTTATACTGCAAGCAACCGAAATTTCGCCCTTTGCCTCTTTTTTTGCCTCTTCTTTTATTTCTGAACTAACCGAGACTGCATCACTTTCGGTACTACCTTTAATACTAGCAGAGCCACAGCCAGTCAAAACAACCGCTATGCACAAAACTAACGCGCAAATGCTTTTTAATTTCATCAATTTTCTTCCTTTATATAAATAGGTGTGATTTTGGTTGCCTTTTTCGTGGTTTTATCAACCGTTATTACACAACCGTTTATCATCGCTCTACCCTTTTCGTTCAAGAATTTAATGGGTAGTTTATCCTTCATTTTAGCAATCGCAATTTCGGGTTTTACGCCAAGCACCGAGTCTATCGCACCCGTCATACCAATATCGGTAACGTATGCCGTACCGCCCGATAATATTTGCATATCGTTGGTTTGTACGTGGGTGTGGGTGCCATAAAGCGCCGTTACCCTTGAATCAAGGTAAAATCCCATCGCACGCTTTTCCGAAGTAGCCTCTGCATGAAGGTCTACGATTATTATATTAGCGCCCTGCGCTTTGGCTTCCTCAATTAGTTTATCACAAGTGGCAAACGGACAGTCTAAACTTTCCAGATACACTGTGCCGAGTAGGTTTATTACCGCCACCCTTACGTACCCTAAATCCACAATGCAAAGGCCCTTGCCCGAAATGCTTTTTGGGTAGTTTGCAGGTCGCAACATAAACTCGTTATTCTCTAACATATCATAAACTTCGCATCTACGAATTGTATGATTACCACCTGTTATAACGTCGGCACCGCTAGCAAAAATATGCTCGGCAGAATGTGGGGTTATTCCGTTGCCCTCGGCAGAGTTTTCGCCGTTTACTATTGTTAAATCTATATTGTATTCTCTTTTTAGTTTTGGCAAGTGGCGGCGTAAAGCCTCGCAACCAACATCGCCCACAACGTCGCCTATTAGAAGTATATTCATTATTTTTTATTATTTCCTTTTTTCTTTAGTTTTTTAGGACAAAAACCACTCAAACAACACTCATCGCATTTGGGGTTTGGTGCTTTGCAGGTATCCCTGCCGAAAAGCACTATGCGATGGCAAAAATCATTCGACTCGTCGGGTGGCAATAGTTTTTTAAGTTCTAGTTCTACTTTTTTAGGGTCGGTAGAATCGGTCAACCCAAGCCTCCCCGATATGCGAATTAGGTGTGTATCTGCCACAACTGCAGGTAACCCGTACACATCGCCACAAATAAGGTTTGCAGTTTTCCTGCCAATGCCGGGAAGTTTAATAAGTTCTTCCAAAGTTCGCGGTAGTTCTCCGCCATAATTTTCGGTTAACACCACGCCTAGATTTTTAAGGTCGCGCGCCTTGGTTTTGTAAAGACCGCAACTTTTAATAAGTTCTTCTATCTCGCTAATTTCCGCATTCGCAAAAGCCTTAGGGTCAGGCAAATTTTTAAAAAGATTTGGGGTTACAATATTAACCCTTGCATCCGTGCACTGTGCCGAAAGCCTTGTTGCAACAAGTAGTTGAAAGGGTGTGTCTGCATTTAAAGAACACTTAGCCTCGGGGTATTTTTGTTTTAATGCTTCTACTGCCGCTAATGCGCGCTCTCTTTTGGTCATGCCATCACCCCTTTTTAAAGATACTTATTCAATAGTATAATAACATTAAAACCTCTGTCTTGCAACAAAAATAGTAAAAATTGCATCTTGATTTTTATAAAAAAGCGTGGTATACTGCATAAAGAACAAATGTTCTCAAGTCAGAATATAGGAGTTTTTGTGTATTGAAACGGACTATTTTACATTGTGACCTTAACAATTTTTACGCCTCTGTTGCCTGTCACGATCACCCCGAACTGCGCGGTAAACCCGTGGCGGTTTGTGGCGACCCTAAAGAGCGGCACGGAATTGTGCTTGCTAAAAATATGGAGGCAAAAAATTGCGGTGTCAGAACCGGTGAGGCTATTTGGCAAGCAAAAGAAAAGTGTAAGGACCTTATTACAGTTGCGCCCGATTTTCCGAGATACACCTATTTTTCGGAAAAAGCGCGCGAGATTTATATGCGCTACAGTGATTTGATTGAGCCTTTTGGCCCTGACGAAGCCTGGCTTGACGTTACGGGTAGTAGTTTGATTTTCGGTAGTGGCGGAGATATTGCCGAGGATATACGAAAAACCATACGTCGCGAACTTGGGCTAACAGTATCTATCGGAGTTAGTTTTAACAAGGTTTTTGCAAAACTCGGTAGTGACCTTAAAAAGCCCGATGCTATTTCCCTTATTACAACAGATAATTTTAAAGAGGTTGTTTGGCCCTTGCCCGTAAATAGCATTATCGGCATTGGCCCTGCAACCGAGGCTAAACTCAATTCAATCGGCATATACACGCTAGGTGCTCTTGCAAAGGCGGATAGTGAAAGGCTAACCAGACTTTTGGGCAAGGTAGGTCCACAACTAAGGCTTTATGCTAAAGGTGGCGACACCTCTCGCGTAGCACCGCAGGATTATCGGCGTACACCTCAAAGCATTGGGCGGTCTACCACCACCTCTTACGACCTTAAAACCGAGAGCGACGTTTGGAGTATTATGCTAATGCTTTCTGAAAAGGTTGCAGAAGAACTTAGACGCTACAACCTAAAAGCCAGCGGTGTAGGTCTGCACCTTAGAAACAACGAACTAAAGGTAAATGAACTGCAAACACCTTTGCGCCACCCTTGTATGCTTGCTATGGATTTGGCAAAAGCAGGTATGGATTTATTCCGCAAGAATTATCAATTTTTGCGTCCTTTACGCTCGCTTGGGATAAGGGCAATAAACCTAATGCCCGCTAGCGACAATTCCGAACAACTGCTTTTGTTTCAAGACAACAAAAGTCACATAAAACTAGAAACCATAGAACGCCAAATGGATAATCTGCGAAGCCGTTTTGGTGACGACGCTATCAGGCGCGGCAGAATACTTTACAACGAAATAGAAAAATCCGCAGACAAACCTTTTGCTATGATGTATAAATAAAAAGCACCAAGAAACAACTCTTGGTGCCATTTTTTATATTATGTCGGTAAGCAGTAAGCCGAGTTCTGTCGTGGGCGACTATCTATCTCGACTGTGTATTGCTACACAGCTCTAGCCACTTTTCAAGGCACACCGGACAAGTGTATAGCCTTAGTCAGTGTTGCTTCGGATAGGGTTTACAGCTTTCCTATGTTACCATAAGAAAGGGTGAGCTCTTACCTCGCCTTTCCACCCTTACCTGAAAAAATCAGGCGGTATATCTCTGTTGCACTTTCCCTAGGGTTGCCCCCGGCGGCCGTTAGCCGTTATCCTGTCCTGCGAAGCTCGGACTTTCCTCACGCAGAAAAGCGCGCAGCCGCCAAGCTTACCGACATGCTAAATAATAACACACACTCTATAAAAAATCAAGCATACATATTACTGCGCACCTATGCAAACAATAGACGCGGAGGTATCTTATGAAAAGATTAAAATTCAAAGGTTTAATTAAAGATGGTGTGTTTATATTTTTAGGAACTGTGGCTTATAGCCTTGGAATCGTGGGATTTCTAGAGCCTGCCGGAATTTCTCCGGGTGGTATTACCGGTATTGCCACGATTTTTAATTATTTGTTCGGGCTTCCCACGGGTCTTATGCTTTTTTTACTTAATTTGCCACTGCTAACGCTAGGACTTATAAAACTTGGCGGTGTTATGACCATAAAAACGGTTATTGCGACCGCGCTTTCTTCCCTTGCCATTGATACTATGGAGATGTTTTTAGGTAGACTTTCAAGCGACCCTATAATTTGCGCCTTGGCAGGCGGTGTTTTGATGGGCGCGGGTATGGGGTTACTGTTTTTGCACGGCTCTACAAGTGGCGGTACAGATATTGCCGCAAAGTTACTACAAATTAAATACCCATACGTTTCGACAGGTAGGCTTATACTGTTGCTCGACGCTTTGGTCGTTACTATCGCAACCATAGTTTACGGCAATTTTGAATCTGCTTTATATTCCGTGCTTGCCATAATCGTTTCTACCACCGTTATAGACCGCATTTTATACGGGGGTGGGGGCGGAAAACTTGCTTTTATTATTACCGAGCGCCCCAATGATATTAAAAACCGCATTTATCTGCATCTTAAAAGAGGGGTTAGTGAATGTTCTATTCGCGGTGGCTACTCTAAAGCAGACAAAACTATGCTTTTATGCGCTTTAAGACGCGGTCAAGCGGGCGAATTTTTAACCGCCGTAAAGGATGTAGATACAGATGCCTTTATAATTCTCACCGAAGCGGGCGAAATTTTCGGACGCGGTTTTTAAAAAGTGTGCTCAATTAAAATATAATCGTTGCGAAGATACAAAATTTATGGTAAAATGCGTAATATCGCACTTAAATTTAAAGGAGGGCTTTTTTTGCAAAATCTTGCCGCATTAGAGCCAAAAAACGTTTTAAAATATTTTTATGAAATTTGTGAAATTCCGCACGGGTCTTACAATATGTCGAAAATTACAGACTACTGCGAGGATTTTGCAAAAAAATTAGGACTAAAATCTTTACGCGACGAGGCAAACAACGTAATTATTTTTAAAAACGGCACGAAGGGAAACGAAAATGCCGAGCCTATAATTTTGCAGGGCCATTTAGATATGGTTTGCGCCAAAGACGAGGACTCTCAAATTGACTTTATGCGTGATGGATTAAAATTAACCGCAGAGGGCGATTTCCTTAAAGCCGACGGCACCACACTTGGCGCCGACAACGGAATTGCGGTTGCTATAATCTTTTCAATACTCGAAAGCGACACCATTCCACACCCACCCATTGAAGCGGTGCTTACCACCGACGAGGAGGTTGGTATGATTGGCGCTATGGCACTTGACACCACACCTCTAAAGGCTAAAAAAATGATAAACATTGACTCGGAAGAGGATGACACCGTTACTGTTTCTTGCGCAGGCGGTAGCGATTTCATAGTTAAAATTCCCATAAACCGCCAAACAGTTGACGCTAACAAAGTTACACTTAAAATAAAGGGCCTTTTGGGTGGTCACTCGGGCGTTGAAATAGATAAAAACCGCGTTAATGCCGCAAAACTTTGCGCCAAAGTTATTAATACAATCAAAACTGAAGGTTTTTGGATAATAGATATTTCAAGCGGTGAAAAGGGCAACGCCATTCCTAACAGTTGTGTCCTCGAACTTTGCACTAAAAATGCAAAGACCTTATCTTTAGCGCTTAAAAACTGCCTAGAAAAAATCAAGGGTGAAATTGTGGGCATTGAACCCGATTTTTCATACGAAATTACGGCAGAGGATAACGAAGCAGAACACTTGGTTTTAAGCAACATCGATTTTGAAAACTTTATTCACGCTACTTGTGCGATCCCTAACGGCGTACAAAAAATGAGCGACGAAATAGAGGGCCTTGTTGAAACATCTTTAAACCTTGGAGTTATGAAAACCGAACGCGATTACTTATTTATGCACATCTCCTTGCGCAGCAACAAAGAGTCGGAACTACTTTCTCTTGAAAACAATTTAAAGAGCATACTTTCTACTATCCCCTGCGAAATAAATACTTTTGGCCACTATCCTGCTTGGGAATATAAGGCAAATTCAAAACTACAAGAAATTTATATTGACTGCTACAAAAAGCAATTTAACTCTGAGCCTAAGGTTGAGGCTATCCACGCAGGGCTTGAGTGCGGTGTGTTCTCCTCAAAAATCAAGGACCTTGATTGCATCTCTTTAGGGCCAAATCTTTTCGACGTTCACACCCCGAAAGAAAAATTAAGTTTATCTTCCTTGCAAAACACCTACAAACTTATACTTTCAATTCTAGAAAGTTGTAAGTAATCTGTTGCGAAATATATAAATTTATGTTATACTATTAGAAATTTGGTCGCTTTGCGACGGAACAGGAGAAAATTATGGAAAACAAAACCGAATTTAAGCCATATATTGCTGCTTCGAAAATTACTCCTGAAATAACAGTAACTTCTGTTATTATGGGTATTCTTTTGGCAGTTGTATTTGGTGCGGCTAACGCATACTTAGGTCTTCGAGTTGGTATGACCGTTTCCGCTTCTATCCCTGCCGCAGTTATTGCGATGGGTGTTATCCGAATTTTGATGCGCAAAAACTCTATTCTTGAAAGCAACATCGTTCAGACTATCGGCTCTGCAGGTGAATCACTCGCCGCAGGCGCAATCTTTACACTTCCTGCCCTTTTCTTGTGGGCGGCTGAAGGCAAAGGTTCTGACCCTAGCATTATTGAAATTACACTTATCGCTTTAATCGGCGGTCTTTTGGGTGTATTCTTCATGGTGCCTTTAAGAAACGCTCTTATTGTTAAAGAACACGGCGTTCTTCCCTACCCCGAAGGAACTGCTTGCGCAGAGGTTTTACTTGCAGGCGAAAAGGGCGGTGCTAATGCATCTACCGTTTTTGCAGGTATGGGCTTTGCGGCAATCTTTAAGTTCATTATCGATGGCATCAAGGTTGTTTCGGGCGAAGTTTCTACAAGCATTAAAGGTTATGCAGGCGAAATCGGCTCGCAAATTTACCCCGCTGTTATGAGCGTTGGTTACATCTGCGGTGCTAGAATTTCATCCTTTATGTTTGCAGGCGGCGTTTTAAGTTGGCTTGTTATTATCCCACTTATCGTGCTTTTCGGCTCTAGCATTCAGTTATACCCAGGCACCGAAACCATCGGCGCTATGTACGAAGCAGGTGGCGCTTCTGCTATTTGGAGTTCCTACATTCGCTACATCGGTGCAGGTGCTTTGGCCGCAGGCGGGATCATAAGCCTTATTAAATCGTTACCACTTATTGTTAAAACTTTTGGTGGTGCTATGAAAAGCATCGCAGGTGGCAGTGCGGTTTCTGGCGAGCGCACCGATAAAGACCTTAATCTCAAGGTTGTTATTGGCGCTATCGTTGTACTTACCCTTTTAGTTTGGCTTGTTCCTGCAATTCCCGTTTCACTTTTGGGCGCATTTATCATTGTTGTATTCGGTTTCTTCTTTGCAACCGTTTCTTCACGTATGGTTGGTCTTGTTGGTAGCAGTAATAACCCCGTTTCAGGTATGGCTATTGCAACTCTACTTATCGCAACCCTTATTTTAAAAGTTACAGGTGCTACCGGTATTGCTGGTATGACAAGTGCTATTTCTATCGGTTCTATCATTTGTATTGTTTCTGCTATCGCAGGCGATACTTCACAAGACCTTAAAACAGGTTACCTTTTAGGCGCTACACCTAAAAAACAACAGATTGGCGAAATCATTGGCGTTGTTTCGGCAGCGTTTGCAATTGGCGGAACCCTTTACTTACTAGACAGAGCCTGGGGCTTTGGTTCAGAGCAACTTGCCGCACCGCAAGCAACCCTTATGAAACTCATAATCGAAGGCGTTATGGACGGCAATCTGCCTTGGGGTCTTGTATTTATCGGTGTTTTTATTGCCATTGTTGTTGAAATAATCGGCATACCCGTTCTACCTTTCGCTATCGGTATTTACCTACCTGTTCAACTAAATGCTTGCATTATGGTTGGCGGTTTAGTAAGACTTGCACTTGACAAACTTCGCAAGAAGGAAGAAGAAAAGAAAGCAATCGTTAACGACGGTATACTTTTCTGCTCGGGTATGATTGCGGGCGAAGGTTTAGTTGGTATACTCCTTGCACTATTTGCAGTGTTCGGCATAGATAAGGCTATCGACCTTTCTGCACGTCTTAACATTCCAAAAGGTGTTATGGACATCGGCGGCATCGTGCTATTTATAATTATTATTCTTACACTTCTTAAATTCTCGCTATGGAAAAAGAGAGCAGTAAAAAATGAAGAAGAATAAGAAAGACGAAAACTTTTTAGATGTTATACCCGTAAAAAACCCCGAGATAAATTTCACTACCGATGATAACGGCATTGTTACTTTGGAAATCGAAAACAAAGGGTTGATGAACAGGGTTTTTCAAAAACTTTTAAAGAAGCCGAAAATCACCTATATTCATATGGAAGAATTAGGAAGTTTTGTTTGGCAGATTATCGATGGCAAAAGCGATGTTTTAGCACTCGGTGAAAAGGTAAAGGAAAAATTCCACGATAAAGCCGAGCCTCTTTACGACCGCCTTTCACAGTATATTAAGATTTTGGAAAGTTACAACTTTATAACACTTAAATAAACTTTAAAGCGCCGAAATTTTCGGCGCTTTTTATTTTTCTAATTCTTCTTCTAATTTTTTTATAACCGTGCTCATTTTTATGTCCAATGCATTACAAATTCTATACAGTGTTTCCAATGTCGGTTTTCGCTCGCCTCTCTCTATCGCGCTTAAATGGCTTCTACCAACATCAGCAAACCCACTTAACACCTCTTGCGACATACCACTTTTTTGTCTATAATACGCTATAACCTTACCGACCTTAACAGCTTCTAATGTAGGAATATACATAAATCCACCTCTTTACATATATTCTATGCGATTTTTTTGTTTTTTCTGAACACATATGTTGACAAATGAACACTTATGTGTTAAAATATGTAACCAAGGAGGTTATGAGTATGGAAAACACCGTAGAAAACAAAACACAAGATACACAAACAAAATTTTGCAAACATTGTGGTGCAAAAATACCAACCGACGCAGTCCTTTGTACTGCTTGCGGCAGACAGGTGGAAGAATTAAAAAATGATTCCACCAACCCAAGCATTGTTATAAACAATGCAAACAACAACGTGAACACTAATATTGTTGGTGGAACGGGCAGACAGAAAAACAAGTGGGTAGCATTATTATTATGCTTCTTCCTAGGTTATCTAGGTGCACACAAATTTTATGAAGGCAAAGCAGGTTTAGGTGTTCTTTATTTGCTTACAGTTGGACTATTCGGAATAGGTGTGTTTATAGATTTTATTGTTCTATTATTCAAACCAAACCCCTATTTTGTATAATTGTAGAGAGGTGCTCGTATGAAAAAATTTTTAATTCTATTTATGGTTGCAATTTTAACCTTTACTTTAGTTGCTTGCGGAACGAACAATAACAACGATGAGATTGAAAATTCAACTATCTCATCCGTCGTTAAAGATACTGAACAAGAAGATTTAAAAGTCCCCGAAGCCACAGAAAACACTTCTGAACCAGAAAGTCAAAAAGAAACAGTTGAGTGGAAAGAGTTTTTAGAAGAATACGAAGAAATTGTAGATGACTACGTAGAAGTTTACAATAAATATATGGAAAATCCTACAGATATGACCATTTTAAATGACTACACAAAACTATCACAAGATATATCTGAGTGGTCTTCTAAAGCTAGCAAAGTAGAAACCGACCTTTCTTCTAATCCACAAGCTCTAAAAGAATACACCGAAACTCTTGCAAGAATTACACAAAAGCTCTCTTCAATATATCAGTAAGCACAAAAAGCGCCGAAATTTTCGGCGCTTTTATTTTTTCAAAAGGTTACTGACAAAACAGAATTTTTGTGTTATACTGTTTTTTGTTAAAATTTTCTGGTTGGTGAAATGATGGGAAATACAAAACTTAAAGGCAGCCTTGCGGCGCTTTTGGCTAATATAATTTTCGGCTTTAGTTTTCTTTTTTCTAAAGTGGCGCTAGATTATGCGCATCCGCTAATAATCCTTAGCACTAGATTTACCGTGGCTTTCGCGGTTTTAAACCTTTTGTGGTTGTTTAAAATAGTTAAACTCCAACTTGGTGGCAAACCAAAGAAGCGTATTCTTTTAATGGCTTTGGCGCAACCGCTTTTATATTTTATTTTCGAACTTTACGGAATCGGTAGCACCTCGAGTGCTATTTCGGGAGTTATAATTTCTTTAGTTCCCGTTGCGGTAATAATCCTTTCTACCCTGTTTTTAAAAGAAAGACCTACCCTTTCGCAGATACTTTTTTCTGCCCTTTCGCTAGCCGCTATTACGGCTATAAGTGTTCTTTCTAATGACGGTGGAGAAAACAAACTTATCGGCATACTGCTACTATTAGGCGCAGTTGTTTGTGCGGCATTTTTTAATATTCTAAGCCGTAGCGAATCTACCCACTACACCCCATTCGAGCGCACCTACATAATGTTTTTGGTAGGTACGGTAGGCTTTAACCTAATTGCTCTTTTCTCCCTTGGCGGCGGCTACTTTACCGAACTAGCAAGCGCTTGTGTTTCCTTGCCGTTTTGGAGTTCTATCGGTTATCTTTCAATAGTTTCATCAATCGCCGCATTTATGCTATACAACTACTCTACTACCGTTATAAGTACTGTACGTTCGGCATCATTTTCAAATATAATTACTGTGGTTTCGGTGCTTGCAGGCATACTTATTTTAGGCGAAGTTTTATCTATACCGCAACTTATATGTTGCGTTCTTATAGTAATAGGTGTTTTTGGCGTAAACAGATAAGAGATTTTTATGAATTACACAACAAGTGTTTGGCAAAGTTTTTACAAAAAGAATTTAATTTTTCTTGCCGCAAAGTACCCGAAACTTGTTGCCGCTATGTATCTGGACGCCCCCGTTGTTAATCTTTTAAGTTGCCCTTGCGGTCTGGGAGACGCCGACGACAGTATGTTTGAGGAGTTTTTCGGGCACTTTAAACTTACCAAAAGTCAAATGCTAAATTATAAAGAACATCCGGCGAATTATTTACATAACTTTTTAAAGAGCAAAATTCCTACCTTTTTAGTAGCAGGCAATTCTGATAAAAAGTGCCCTACCACGAAAATGGATAAATTGTTGACAAGTTCTTTAAAGAAAACAATCTAGATATAACCACCATAGTAAAACCGGGTTGCGACCACCACCCCCACGGTTTAGAAGACAACACCCCGATTATTAACTTTGTAGAAAAATATTATAAATAAAAAGAATGCCCTTTCTTTTCGAAAGGGCATTCTTTTATTTTCTATTTATGAACTTTATAATTCCTAGCACCAATGGGCAGATAATGGTAAACACCATCATCGCTATTTTAAAGGATACCGCATGCTTTACCCCGAAAAACACAGGTATTATGGCGACTGCTAAAGAAAGTGCCACGGTTAAAGGTGTATAAACTTTTAAAAAGCGATTTTCTTTCTCGTTTGCGAAGGCTTCGCCCAATGAATAAAGCACCACTATTAAAACCGCTAAAACATATTCGCCCCTATACATAGAAAGTATAGAAACCACGATTACCAAAAACTTTTCATCTAACAGTTTAACCTGCCTTATGCTTTTTACGGCGCCCAAGATATCCCCTGCCGCCGCAATAAAATATGCTACGATATATGCAAAAATATAAACGGGTATATCCTTTACGGGCTCTAGTACTTTTAGCAGTACACCCACAAAAGAAATCCCCACCGAAACCGCTATGCAGGTTAATCGTTTTTTAGTAACGCTTGGCATTTATTTTTCTCCTTGCTAGTAAAAACTGCCTAACACACTTTAGTTAGGCAGTTTTTGAGTTTTATTTTGTATATTCTGCGGCGAGATAATTATTGATTTCGCTATACGGCATTTCGAAAATTTGTGGGCCGTAGGTATAGAAAACAACCTCGTCAGGATTTATTGCAACGGTAAGACCTGTATCGGTAAAATACCATCTGCCATCCTCCGTTACCTTCTCGGCAACAGTTTCCTGATAGTCGCTATAAAGTGAAAATTCGCCACTTGTCTGCTTTTGCTCTAGCGCTGCGCAAATGAAGTTTTTAGCATACTCACGATAGCCATCAACATCCGCCATAACATTGTTTATTGTTAACTGTGCGCCCGTCAAAGAGGAGAAACTATATGCAGTAACCTCGGTGTTGCCATATACGTTACCGTAAAGATAACTGTAATCACTTTTTATGAAGTTCACAAACTTATCGTCAACCCTACCCTTTTGCATGGTAACTGTACGCTCGTTCTTTTTGAACTCGCCGTAAGCCTTAGTTGAGTAAGCATATTTGAACTCTGTGTTTTTGTTTTCGTCACTAAACTCTGCTAACACTTCGGATTTGTCTGCGCCAAAGAAACTGTTTATGGTTTCCTGTGCCTCGGTTTTTTCGGAAAGTGTTACAACGGGATACTCATAGGTTGCGGCGGCGACAACTGTACCATCGTCTGCTTTAACCTCCGCAACTTCCTTTTGGAACTCAAGTTTGTAAATAGGAGTATTATCAACCGACACTGTACTTTGCACACTGGAAACTTCGGAAGAAACGGCGGGTGTCTCCAAATCGGGATTCTTTTTCTTTGCCGATACGCCGATGATAATAGCGGCAATAACCACTACTACCAACAACAGCGCAATAGATTGTTGCATCATAGAAAGGCTTAAAAATTTCTTTTTAGCCGACTTACCTGCCTTTTCTGCCGCGCGCTTTGCGGATTTACCGACCGCCTCGGCAGTAGCAATAATTACCGACTCTTTTTGTTCTTTCGGCTCTTTTGGAGCAAACTTTTCGAAAACGCTTTCAGCATAAGACGAGCCGTCGTTTTCAGTGTATTTTGAGATTGCCGATTCGGTTTCGCCAACCTCTCTTTCAGCATTGTTTATGTACTTATCAATAATAAATTCTTCATCTGTCGGCTCTACTACTTCGGGTGGTTGCTCGTCGGTAGCGCGCTCCATTATAACTGCGCTAACCCCATTATCAACCGCACTTGGTACTGATACACAAGCCACCATAAGATGTAATGCCGCGCGGAACTCTACCGATTTTAAAACGATTTCGTTTTCGCTTAAAGCGTCGATGGTAGTTTTCATATGCTCGGCTGCTTTTTCCATACGTTGCTTTACGATGTCTGCGCTACAATTCATAATCTTTGCAATCTGCATTACCGAAAGCCCATTGAAATAGTGAAGCATAATGGTCATTCTTTGAGCATCATTCAGGCGGTTTATCATCATATCCATCAAAGCGGCGGTTTTTGGCTCTTGAGCCTCGCCACGTGGCATAGCCGCTATTTCGCCCTCTGTAAATAATGGTTCGCCTGTATTTGCAACCGTTTGCAAGAAAAGCATCGGTTTCATTTTATGTATGTAATTAAAGCACTTTATTGCGGCTATGTTTTTTAACCAAACCTCGAACTGTTCGGGATTCTGTAAACCTTCAAGTTCGTCAAAAGCACAAGCGAAAGTGTCAACACAAATATCGTTTGCAATATCGCCCTCGCCTAAAAGTTTTTGACAGAAATAGCATATTTGACCCTTATAAAGTTCGTAAATTTTTCGCATACTTTCGGCAAAGCCTTGCTTTGCGCCCTCTATAATTTCAAACATTTTTTAAACCCTTTTCCTTCGTGTTTACTTAATATGCGGGCGTACAAAAACCCACTTTAGTTTATTTATTATACTACAACGGCAAACAAAAATCAACAGTTTAATAAAGACGAACGACCACACCGAAAAAGGTGTGGCCGTGCTTTTGAATTTTTATTTTTTAATTTTAACTTTTTTTGTGCTGCTATATGAAGAATATGCCTTGACTTTATCCGAGGTTTTATAAGTACGGACTTTAAAGTAATAAGTCTTACCCTTCTTTAACTTTTTGGCGGTGTAGTATAGTTTTTTGCCCGAATATACCCGTTTATATTTACCGCCGCTAACCTTCATATAAACCTGATAACCCGAAGCCCCGCTTACCTTACGCCACTTGATTTTTGCCGCTTTTTTAGAGGAGTTTTTATAGTAGGTTATTTTTGGTGTGCTCGTTGCGGTTTTGGCGGTTAGTATCTCGGATGCTACACTTGTTTTTTTAGAAGCATTTACCGTTTTAAATGCAATTACTTTATAATAGTAAGTTTTATTTTTAGAAAGTTTTTTGTGGGTAAAGGTAGTCGTACTTCTACTCTCAATCAAGCCAACAGTTTTATAGGTGCCTTTTTTAGAAGTTGCACACAAAATGGCATATCCTGTGCCGCTTGGACTTTTATTCCAGTTAAGCGTAATGCTAGTAGCGGTTGCTTTTTTTACCTTAATTCCCTCAACCTTTTTAGGATGAATGTAGAAAAATACTAATTCTCTGCCTTCAAAATTGCCTTTTCCTGATACCTTTAAAACGGCTTGCCCCGTTTCTACGTTGCTTACGTAACTTAGAGCATAATCACGACCATGTAAAAGTGTTCTTCCCAAATACTTTACAATAGGCGTTTGTTTTATTTCTTTGCCGGTGTAGGTTTTGTCTACAACGTTTGTAATTGTAGTGTTGCGCATATGTATTGGCAAAATCTCAAACGTTTCTACGTCAGAACCTGTATAATCGCCGATACCGCTTATTATAACAGTCGCAGTTCCGACGTTAGTATTATTTTCATAAGAAACTGTAAAATCAATGTTTTCTACAAGGTGTTTACCGCCTGCATATATATTAATGGGGAATGTAATGGGATTACCCGTATACTTCATATCCTTAATTAAACTTTCACAAGAAACCCTTGCGCTAGCGGATATATCAATACCTGCAGTGGAATATTTATGGCGGTGCATATTGTTTTGCTTTTCTGCGGCATAGTATTCAGGACTGCTTGCTATATCACAGTAAAACTCATTATGATATGCCTTAAAACCATATATTGCGGTACCGCTAGCCAATTGCAAATTGTGGATTATGCCGCGAGAATTGCTTTGTACATCATATTCGTAAACAGTATCGCTAGAGTTGAAATACAGATAATTTTTATCTCCGCTAAGGCAGGCGTAATTGTCCATATAACGACCCCAATTATCCGAAACGTCGTATAAATTTATATCGCTAGCACCATTACCGCCCTGCCACTGCATAAGTTTTTCTGCTTGGTTATCAATGTAGTATATTTTACCCTTAAGCAAGGTAAATGCAGTATTCGAATCCTGCCAGAAATAATCATCATAAGTAGTGTCGTCAGGGGTAGTATCAAAATCGTCTGCATCATGGCTTTCAATGATTATGCCCTCGGTCGAGCGTAGAAAATTGTTGTGGCTAACGTGTCCTGTTCTGTCTGTACCGACGGTTGTTGTACCGTTACCACTCGAGCAAGGTGGGTCGTCAAAGGTGATATCTACGTGATAATATTCGCCGTTTAATTTTACAATATTCCAAACGTGGCAAAGGTCAACCGACGAGCAAAGGTAATTTTCAATACCCAGTTCGTTAAGCATATATTGGTAGGTTCTCGCATACCCTTCGCAAACCGACGTGCCCAAAACAAGCGTGCCGTACATACCAAAAGATTCAGGGTCAATATAATCGCTTATTTGCGCGTAAGGGTTACCGATTGCGGCTTTTTTGTACTTTTCATAGCCCTCGTAATCGTATTCACAACGCACCGCAATTCTATCGTGCAATAAAAGAAGTTTTTGCAAATCAGTTAGGCTTGGTGTCGCTTTAATATCGGCAAGCATTTCTGCTGCCGCCTGCTTTGACTTGCTATTATACGTATTATAGGTGCTAGCATTTAGATAATACTCAAATTTGAAATCGCTAACCTTTTCATCGTTATCTAACCACCCATTACCATTGGTATCCTTATATCCAAAAAGAGAAAAGTTCTTTAAATGATACAGTTCAGGATATTTTTCTCTGCAAAGGTTTACAAAATCACTAAACTTAGCCACCGTATAATTAAAACGGCTAATATCTATCATACTGGTATTACACGCTGTTGCGGTGCTATACACTATATCCTCTAAAGCCTGAGTAGTTGGCGTTGCGGCGTATTTCTTAATATCAAACTGCATTTCAGTTTGCATAAGCGAGGTTACCTCAACCTTTGCTTCGGCTTTGGCGGTAACGTTTATGCCCAGTGGCACAATTCCGCTAAATATTGTTAAGGATAGCAATAAAGCGATTAGTTTTTTCAAACCATCATCCCCTTAAAAAATACAAATTTCTATTATAATTTTAACATACTTTAATGGGTTTTCGCAACAACTATTTCTTTCTTGAAAGCAGCAGCGTTTTATGTTATACTTATTTATTATATTAAAGGTAGGTGAGCGCCATAAAAACGCATATAGTTGATATTTATACCAACGGGTTTAAAAATCCAATCGGTATTTGCTCTAAAAATCCTGTTTTTTCGTTTACTGTTGAAACAAAAAACAACAACTCTTTTTTGCAATACTACAGCGTTACTGTAAGCGAAACCATTTCCAAAAACATAGTGTGGAGTAGTGGCAACCTTAGAACACTGCTTACTAACAAAATTAAATATGGCGGCTCTCCGCTTTTAGATAACACCTCCTACACCATTAGCATTACCGCTTGTGTTTCTGACGAGATTATTACCAAAACCGCGCGTTTTCGCACGGGTTACATAGAAAAACCTGTTGAGATCAGCCCTAAAATTATGGCTGACCCCACTATTGTTTCACCCCTTATGCGCCACACGTTTTTTACAGGTGCAGTTATTTCTCACGCCACCCTTTACGTTAGCGGCAACTGTTTATTCCGCCCCTTTATTAACGGTACGGCGGTAAGCGGCAACTTTATAATAGGCACAAAAGGGAAAGCTACCGCTTTAGACGTTACCTCGCTTCTTACTAGCGACAATAACACCCTAGGCGTTTGGCTTATGCGCGACCCTAAAGATTATAAAGATGAAACACCTTACGTACAGTGCGGACTTACCTTTTGCACCATTGACGGCGAAAGTGTTACTCTGGATTTTAGCAGTGATTGGATTTATAAAAACAGTCCCGTAAGCGTTAGCGAAAAGGGCGAGGTTTACGATAACCGCATAAGTTTAGATAAATGGTGCGACAGTTATGCCTCCGTTTCTGATTGGAAGGAATGTACCATAGAGACCGCGAGCGAGGTTTCTTTAGCCGAAAGCAGAAGTCTTATATCGCTTAATAAAAGAAAAAGCCACCGCACAGAAACCTTACAAGACGACCTTACTGTTTACGATTTTGGCGCGGTACTTATGGGCAGGCTTAATATTAAAATTATGGGTGAGCCTGGCGCTAAACTTATAATAACCTACGCTAAAACCGAAGAAGAATTAGAAGACGCTTTAACCCAAGACGTTTATATAATCAAGGGCTATAAAATTGAGGTTTACGAGCCAAAGTTTTCTGTAAACGCCTTTAGGTTTGCAAAACTTTATATTGACGGCGCGGCACAACTGATTTCTACCGAAGTGGTATCGCTAGGCACGGAATGTTTAAACTCCACCTCTTTTTTGTGCCGTTGTATATCGCAATACAGAGAATACACTGAAATTATAAAAGAACAAACCGATTTTAGCATTATTCCAAAGGATTATAGAACGCTTGAAGGTATACTTTTAAATACCGATAAAGCGCTTTTGCAATCCCACTTTTTTGGACTTGAGCAGTTCTCTATAAAATCGCTTTGCAACGAGATGCTATCCCCTGCTTTCTTTAACATCGCTAAAATAGAGATAGACCCTCTCGCTTGCAAAATTTATATCAAAACCACATTACCAAGAGGTGCTAACGAACTGCAATTTCACGCCGAAACCGAATTTGGAACCATCGGCGTTTACAGCAGAAAAATTTCGGGAAAAATACATACCGATTACGTTATACCTCTAGGCTTTAAAGCAAAAATCAGTACACCCTCGGGCGATATACTAACCCTACCGCCCGGCAAATATATGTCTGAAGAAATCTAAAGAAGGTTAAAAAATGAAAAAGTTTATATCCCTTTCACTTTGCCTATTGCTAGTCATAGTGAGCCTTGTTGGTTGTAAAACTCAGGAAACTCCAAAAAAAGAAACCGAGGATAAAAATTTTACACCAACTAAACTGAACATTAGCGCGCTATACGATATTACCGCCTGTTCGTTAAGTTACCTTATGGAGCAGAACACAGAGTCCAACTTAAAAGGTACTTACGCCGTTTCTCTTTATAAAGATGACAAAACTTTTTTAGAAAGCGACGAATTTATGTTTGGGCTCGGCTTTACCACCATTTCAAGCGGTGTTAAACTCTGTAAGACAAAAGATTATGCACGTATGCTTTCCCTTATAAGCCTAAATATTGACGCTTTTAGCAAAAACGAAATAAAAAACCTTAAAGGTTTTGAGGGCAAAAAGGTTTTGGTATATGATGACTCCGACCTTTCAGAAAACCTAAACATTATGCTAAAAAAAGGCTCGGTTAAATGCGATGTTACTAAAATTTCCGACCTATATGAGTTTACTGTGAAGGTTAAAACCAACAAATACGATATAGTCGTTGCAACCTACCCTGCCGCATCCGAGGTTAATAACTCAAGCAAAAAATACAAGCACAAACTTTCTCTTAACGATGAATGGGATAGGCTTAAACTAAAAGGCAAGCCCTACTCGCACTGCATTGTAGCGAGTAGCGAAGTTATAAGTGAAGAGTTTAAAACCTGTGAACTTTTCTTTGAGGAGTTCAACACCTCGATAGAAAAAATGAATAGCGGCGACAATGGCGTTGTTCAATCGCTAGCCGCCCGCTACCTTAACACTAGCAATAATACCGCCCTTGCCACCTGCAAGCAAAACGGCTTTGCTCTAGAAGATTATAACGATACCGAAAAGATTCTAAAACAATACGCAAAGGTTAGAAATGACGGTGGCGAAAGTCTTGCAATCGACCATATAATTTATTCTTTTTAATATGTTTTTAAGCACCGCTTTTAGCGGTGCTTTTTTATTACATATAATCTTCTATGCCAAATTGGTCGTTATAATAAATATCTTCATAGATATCGTCTTCGTTTTCGTCGGGCTCTTCATACGGCTCGTAATAATCGTAATTTAGTAAGTCGTTATATTCGTCGCTAAAATCCACCTTTTTCACCTCCCTAAAAAAGTGTTTCTACTATATAATATTTATAACTTTTATGCAGTTATTCGTTTTAATACAGGTATATTTTGGTCACTGTTTTGTAATACTATTTTTTAGAATTTATTCTTTTGTATGGGTGATTTTGTAATGCAAACCTTTCTTTCAAATAGTATTAACCAAAACATTTTGCTTTTTAATAAAACCTTTAAAAACGACGATATATTTAGAGTCAGGGAAATTGAAACTAGGCTTAACGGCAACCTTAAATGCGCCCTTTTGTTTTTTGACGGAATGGTGAATACCGAAATCATTAACGAATCGGTTATAAAACCTCTTATTCTAGCAAGCGAGAGCGAAATTCTTGATGTTTGCGAGCACATACGAACCAGTGTGCTTTTTGCAAACGAGGTCGAGGCTTCAAAAAACGTTAGCGACGTTACCTCGGCTATACTTTACGGAGACTCGGCACTGCTTATAGACGGATGCGACAAGGCTATACTTATAAACACTAAAGGTTGGCGCACAAGGGGTGTTAGCGAGCCTACCGACGAGCGAGTGCTACAAGGCCCACGAGAGGGCTTTGACGAGGCGGTTATGCTTAATGCGGCTCTTTTGCGCCGAAAACTCCCCACCCCTGACCTTTGCATAGAACTTATAACAAAGGGTAGAAAAACCGACACAAAAATGTTTCTTTGCTATCTTGATTCGGTTGCCGATAAAAGTATGATTAAGGAAATAAAGCGACGAATTGCTAGGATAGATATTGACGGAATTTTAGACAGCAATTATATAAACGAACAGATAAAAAGTCACCGCAACTCCCTTTTCAAAACCTGTGGCACAACCGAGCGTCCCGATGTGGTTGCAGCAAAACTGCTAGAAGGCAGAGCCGCCCTTATTGTTGATGGCACTCCTGTTGTTCTTACTATGCCATATATTTTTTCGGAAAGTTTCCAATCGGATGACGATTACTACCTTAACTTTTGGTTTGCCGCGATTGGTAGAATTTTGAGGTATATAAGTTTCTTTTTGAGCATTAGCGTACCCGCTGTATACACCGCTCTTTGCATTTACCATCCATATCTTCTGCCAACATCGCTTGCAACCTCAATAGCAACTGCCAGAAGCGGAATACCAATTCCCACCTATATAGAATGTTTTTTGCTTATTTTTATATTTGAGATACTGCGCGAAACGGGTATTAGAATGCAACAAAGTATGGGTCACGCACTAAGCATTGTTGGCGGTCTTGTAATAGGTCAATCTGCGGTTGAGGCGGGTTTTGTTAGCGCACCAATGCTTATAGCAGTTGCTTTAAGCGGTATTTGCGGACTTATGGTGCCACGGCTTAAAGGTATTGTTTTTTATGCAAAGGTTGGTCTTACCTTGGCTGCCACCCTTTTTGGACTTTTTGGGTATTTCTTTGGCGCAATATTACTGCTTATTCGCATTTTTTCGCTTGATTCTTTTGGTGTACCTTACACCCTCTCTCTTTCGGAATTTAACGGGCAGAGCCTTAAAGACACCCTTTTTCGCGCGCCTTGGTGGAAGATGACTAAACGACCGCCCATTAGCCACAAAAACAAAATCAGGCAAAGGAGTGTTGAGGATTGAAAAAAGTTATAGCGTTAGTTATTACTGTCTCTCTGCTTTTTCTTTGCGGTTGCGAAAAACACTCTGATTATAAGGAAATAGAAAACCGTCTTTTTATATCGGCTTTAGGTATTGACGAAACCGCAAACAATATAACCATTTATGCCGAAAGCGCTGTTTCTAAAGGGTCAGGCGACGGATACGAAACATCGGTGCTACAAGGCTCGGGAGCAACCATTCCTGAGGCTTTTGACGGCATTAAAAATTCAACCCCTCTCTCTGTAGACCTTAGCCACCTATCCGTTATTATTCTAGGTAAATGCCAAAAGAATACCGAGAAAAAACTAGCAGAATACCTGTTGTCAAAACCCGAAGATATGCTTTCTTGCTACCTTGTTTTTAGCGATAGCGCGAAAGACCTTATCTCCCTTGCTAAAGACACACCGCTTGGTTTCTCGCTTGCAAATGCTTTAAAGAAAAATGACTATTCCGGTGGCAAGCGAGCCCCCTCTACCCTTTTAGATATAATCAATAGTGCCGAGGCTTTTTCCTTGCCGTATTTTAAAGCAGATACGGATGGGTTTTCTTATGCAGGCGCGGTGTACTATAACGGATTTAAAAGGCTTTGTATAAAGGATACAACCGACTCTAGACTTATTACACTTTTATCGGACAGGTTTTTGCGCGGTGTAATAACAATTAACGGCAACACTTTTGATATTAAATCTTCGTCTATATCACAAAAAATCACTGAAGATAGGCTACTGATTACCTTATCCCTTAAACTTGATGGCACTCCCGACACAAAAATCCTCGAAAATGAACTTTTGAAGGTTTTAAATGAATGGCAAGAGGATTATAAAACTAATATTTTTGGTTTTTGTGATGGCGAAAAAACTTTAACAAACGCTGATTTTTGCGAAAAGGAAATACACCTTGCCTTGACCTTAGATGAGTAACTTTTAGGAGGTATATTAGTGGACACCAGGGGTAGTTATACCGCACACCGAATTTTTATATGCGCTTTGTTTATACTTGGGCAGGTGGTTATCTTACTGCCAAAAAGCATAAGCCTTACCGACATTTTAATTGCATCCGCCGTAGGACTTATATTGGCGCTGGCGTTTAATCTTATTTTAAGAAAAGTACACTTTAGGAAGCACAAAAAAATAACGGCTATCATCGTTTTGCCGTTTTTGGTTTATTTCTTTTTAACCTGTTGCCGCGACTACGTTGTTTTTACCGATAGCACAAAAATGCCTAACACCTCTGCCGCAATAATTGCAGTTTTCTTTGCGGTGCTAAGCATTTTTGGTGGTAAACTTCATCGAGAATCACTTTTAAGACTTTCAATTGTTGTGTTTATTATAAGCATACTTATACTGTTTCTGTTGGTTTTATTTTCACTGCCTCTTATAAAATCCTACCGTCTACAATTTAGCGTAAATCCTGAAAACATTTTGAATCTTTTAATTAGCACATTTTTGCCTTCGCTTGCGGCGGTTTTCTTTATTAAAGGCGCGCACAAGCCACACTCAACTTTACTTTTAGGTATGCTTTTAGGAATAGTTATTTTACTTCTTTTAGCGACCCTTTGCAGTCTTGTTTTAGGAGAGGCTACAAACCTTGTTAGTTACCCTCTGGCCACAGTAGGCGGAAATATTTCCATTGGCAAAGGCTTTTTAAGGTTTGAGGGCTTTGTGTATCTGCTAATCATGCTTACCTCGTTTATAAAATCTGCTGTTTTGGTGTTTCTTATAAAAAAAGCAGGCCTTATTTTAAACCGAAAGTTTTACAAAACTATGCTTTTTATACTGCCGATACTCTCCGCCGTCATTTCGGTTGCGTCGGTATAAATTTACTCGCTTTGGGTTAAAAGTTCATACTGCCTTGCAATAGCGTACCAGGTAACAGGTCCAACGTAACCCGTTTCGGTTATTCCGTAAAGGCGCTGAAAGGCCGCTACCGCCGCCCTTGTTTGCTCACCATAAACACCGTCCGGCGTTACCCTAGGAATAGAACTTATATTAGCCGCAACAACATCTAAATATGTTTGCAAAGTGCGAACGTCCTCGCCCCTTGCCCCTACTGTTAAGAAATAACCGGGGTAAAGTTTTGCATTTTGGCCCTGATAACCTTCGGGCAAACTTTTTAGAATATTATCATAAATTTCTATTATCTTATTCCAAGTGGTTTCATCAATAATTCCCGTAACCGATAGCCCATATTCGCGCTGAAAACTTTCCACCGCATTTACCGTCTGGGGCCCGAACACACCGTCAATACTAAACAGGTTTAGGTTCGGATTAAAGTATGCTATAACGTTAAGGTAATACTGTATTGTTTGTACGGGAACTCCTCTTGCGCCCTCGCGCAAATCGCCCGAGTAAATAGTATCTGCCTCGTCTATAGTTAAGCCCTCGCTTGTAAGTTCTCCAAGCCTCTTTACTGCCGCATAAAATCTCTTGATTTTATACCAAGTTGATTTATCTACCTCGCCCGTTGGTGTAAGGTTAAATATCTCTTGGAATTTTCTTACAGCGTTAGCGGTATCTTGGTCGTATATGGCATTCCTCGGTGTAATTCTTGGTATGGCGGGATAGTTTCTTGCTATTCTGTTAAGTTGGGTTTGAATTATATCAACGTCGTTACCCGCCGAGCCAATGCGCAAAGGGTAACCGGGGTAGGATTCTTCAATATCCTGTGTCGGCGCATCCCTTACAATGTTTATATCGTCGCCGTAATAGTACTGCAAAATTTCGTAAGGCACTAATCCTTCATTTGCAAGGGATACAGTGCCCCACTGCGAAAGCCCGTTGCAAGTAGCGGTAGTGCCGTTGCAAAACTGTGTAAAATACGGCTCTACAAAACCTTGGCGCACTACGTAATCATTATATATTTCATCAACTATTTTGCTAATGTTCTCAAAAATATCGCGGTCTTTTTTAAAGGCTTGGTCAAACGCGGTTGAGTTTGTTATATCAAAATTATACCCGCGCGACGGATACCACTCGGTGTAAATTCTATTAAGCGCAAAGGTAATAATTGCATATATGTTTGCCCTTAAAGCACTTTCGGGCCAGGTGGGATATATCTCACTAGAGGCTACATTTTTTACATAATCGGTAAAGGGCAGGGTTATGTTTTCGGCATTCTCGTCGGGTCTGCCAAGATGTACTGTTATGCTTGTAGGAATATAAGGTAAAACTGCCATTTTTGCCACCTCACAGAGTATAACTGTTATTAAACTTTATAACCTGCGGCTCGCTACTTTGGGCGGCGCCGAGGAAAAACATATCAAGCGGTTGCAGAGTTCTGATACCATCAAAAATCGGCACACCTTCTATAATCACAGGCACGTAGCCACTAGCATCAACTCTTATATTGTAAAATGCCGAAACATCCCCAGGATTATCGGGTGTTTCCGAGTTAGCCTTGGGGGGTGCCGGCAAACGCCACTCCTCTGTTTTACCGCTACTGTCGGTTTGTTTACAACCTATGTTTCTGCCACTCATATCGATTACACAGACCTTGGCATTTACCACAGGGAACAAACCTTTTGAATGGGTCAGTTCTACAACAAGCGTACCACTACCCGTTAAATTAGCCGTATTATTTGGCATCATAGTTTGAGGTGAATTTGACATCGTGTTTTGAGGCGCATTTTCAACCATACTGTCTTCTGCAAAAAGTTCTCTGCCACCTGCCACCCGCGACGCCATTTCGATAAGTTCGCGACGATAATCCTCCATACTTTTTTCCACAAAAATCAACTCCTAATAATTGCTATATACATACTATGCAAAAAGAACTGATTTTGACAATAAAAATACCTCCAAACATTATATTGCACACAATTTTGTTATAGACCGAAACGAATGGAAATATTTTTTCGATGCACCACAATAAGCAAAAAAATTTAAAAATATTTTAAATTAGGGGTTGCATTTTCAAAAAACTGTGTTATAATAATAAGGCTAAAAGAAATCGCAACTAAATATCGCGGAGTGGAGCAGTTGGTAGCTCGTCGGGCTCATAACCCGAAGGTCGTTGGTTCAAGTCCAGCCTCCGCAACCAACATTGCGAACCGAAAAAGATATCGGTTCGGAAAACCCCGAAACCACAGCGGTTTCGGGGTTTTGTTATGCCATTTTTTAAGGTGTTATTCAAAAGATATCATTTCCCCAAAACGACCTTTGGGGAGGACTTGAACTAAATACCTTGGCTTTTTTGGGGGCGGATTTTGCGATTTTTTTCGCAGAGTCTGTCTTTTTTTGTTTGTACTCCCTTCTCTATGATATTTTTTGCGCAACACTCAAAAAAAGTCCGATATTCTGTCAACAAACAGCTTGTGTCATAGAAACTGAACGGCAGGAAGTTTTTGCTTTGTGCCGTTATAATGTTTTAGAAAAGTGTAGAAAAAGTCATAATTTTATGCTATAATGTTCTTATAATGATGTTTTTAGTGCGTCTATGGGA
>JAZNBX010000039.1:0-20442 GCA_045587265.1 Acutalibacteraceae bacterium
TAAAATAATTTATATAATATCAAAATTTATACTTTAAAAAAAGCATTACATGAGTTATAATAGACTTGTGTAATGTTTTTTTACTTATTAGTAAAGGGGATGTAGTTATGGCAAAGGTAATTATTGAGGAGTTTACTGTAAAAAATCCTATAACTATGATTGGCAGTCAAGCAGGTGTATGTTGGGGTGGCGACATTACTGACCCCGAAAAAAATTATAAACGCGGAATCAGTTGCTTTGAAAGCGAACACGGACGTACTTTTGAGTTTCCTGACGTCTATATAATTTTAGACGGTTACTCTGCTCGCGTTATCAGAGAATGGTATACACATATTGGTGGCTCGCCAACACGTTTGCAGGCAAGTACTAGATACATCGATTATCAAAAAGGGTTTGATTATGTTGTACCACCATCAATCAGTAAAGATGAAAACATAAAAAATGAGTACGTTAGTGCTATGGATAATATTTTGTCTTCACTTCAAAAACTAGAAGAAATGGGCGTGCCCCGAGAGGATTCGGCATTACTTTTACCGCTTGGAATGACAACCAAGGTTGTTTGCAAACACAACCTTCGTAATTTAATGGATATGTCAAGGCAAAGAATGTGCACAAGAGCGTATCACGAGTATCGCCGTTTGTTTAACGATTTGTGCAAAGCCTTAAGTGATTATTCTGATGAGTGGAAATACGTTGTTGAGCATTACTTTATGCCAAAATGTGAATACACAGGATATTGTAGAGAAAAGAGTTCTTGCGGAAGAAAACCCAAACTATAAGATAAATATTTCTCTTGTATACCAAAATCTAATTTGGTATAATGAATAAATATAGTATTTTGTTTTGTTAGGAGTAATGGTTTGCTTATTCTTGCTTCAAATTCGCCAAGGCGGAAAGAAATTTTAGAGAGAATGCAATACAGTTTCATTTGCGCACCTGTTGAAGTAGATGAGTCTTTTGATGCATCGGACGATTGTTGTAATGTTGCCGAAATGCTTGCCTTGAGAAAGGCAAGGGCAGGGTTACTTGAGCATCCAGATGATACCATAATTGGCTCGGATACGGTGGTTGTGATAGACAACCAAATATTACTGAAACCAAAAGATGCCGAAGATGCGTATAATATGCTACTAAAACTTTCGGGCAGAACGCATCAGGTTTATACAGGTGTTGCTATTTGCAACAAAGAAAAAACTGTTTCTTTTACAGAGTGCGCAAGCGTTACTTTTGACAATATTAGCGATGTAGAAATTTATGATTATATTTCTACTCTTGAACCTATGGACAAGGCAGGCGCGTATGCGGTGCAAGGGATAGGTTGTAAGTTTATTAAAGAAATTAAGGGCGATTATTATACTGTTATGGGGTTACCCGCAAATAAGGTATATAGAGCGCTTGAAGGGATGGAAATTTTGTAATGTTTACTAGAGACATTGGTATAGATTTAGGTACCGCTAATACCTTGGTGTGTATCAAGGGTAAAGGTATTACAATGAGAGAGCCTTCGGTTGTGGCATACGACGTTAGAACCGATGCAGTAAAAGCGGTTGGTACCGAGGCTAAAGAAATGATTGGCAGAACACCTGGTTCTATTGTAGCGGTTCGTCCTTTGAAAGATGGTGTTATTGCAGACTTCGACGTTACTGCTGCAATGCTTAAAAGATTTATTAAAGAGGCGTTAAAAGGTTCGCTTGTTTCGCGTGCACGTGTTCTAGTAAGTATCCCTGCGGGCGTTACAGAGGTTGAAAGCCGTGCTGTTTTGGATGCTGCAAGATTAGCGGGCGCATCTGAAACAGATTTGATTGAGGAACCGATGGCTGCGGCTTTAGGTGCAGGCGTTGATGTTAATGATGCACACGGTAATATGATTGTTGATATCGGCGGTGGTACGTCAGAGGTTGCAGTTATTGCACTAGGTGATATTGTTACTGCACAGTCCGTTCGTGTTGCAGGGGACGATATAGATGAGGCGATTATTAACTTTATTCGCAAAAAGCATAATATGCTTATCGGTGAGCGCACTGCTGAAGAAATTAAGATTAAACTTGGCTCTGCTTTGCCGTATGAAAACGAAGAATCTATTGAGGTTAGAGGCCGTAATCTTTTAGATGGTCTACCAAAAAATATAGAAATTAACTCAGAAGAAGTTCGTGAAGCAATTGCAGATACAGTTTCGCAAATTATAGATGCTATTCGCTCTACGTTGGAGAAAACTCCGCCTGAACTTGCTTCTGACATTATTGATAGAGGTATAATGCTCACAGGTGGTGGTGCATTACTTCGTGGGTTGGATAAACTTATTTCACAAGAAACAGGCATATTTGTTACTGTTGCAGAAAACGCGCTTGATTGCGCGGTGTTAGGCGTTTCAAAATGGTTAGACCATACTGAAAGTTTTGACACCTATATTAGCAAAAAAAGCAAAAGATATAGATAATTTTTTTGAAAGGTGGGTTAACTTATGCGTTTTTTTCTAAGAAGTAAACGATTTAAAATAATATGCAGTGTAGTTGCCTGCCTGGTAGCGCTTGCTATTGTTGTTAGAATTATCGGTGGTACTATTTCTCCACAGGCAAGTTTTATGGGTGCAATTACTCAGCCGTTCAGGTCGATTGCATCGTATATTTCTAACACAATAAGTGATTTTAATATGAGGCTTAATAGTGGCGCCGAACTTATGCAAAAGAATGATGAACTGCAAGATAGGGTAGATGAACTATCAAAAATGGTAGTTGATTATGATAATCTGAAAAAAGAAAATGAGTTTTTAAAAGGTTTTCTTGAAATAAAACAGCAAAATAAGGACTATACTTTTGTTGATGCTACCTTGATTTCACGTGATATGGCGGACAGTGGATATACATTCACTATCAACAAAGGTTCGGTAAATGGCATATCTAATCATGACCCTGTTATAACATCGTCAGGTTTGGTTGGATATGTTACCGAGGTTGGTCCAAGTTATTCTAAAGTTACTACTCTTTTAAGCAAAGACATTAAGGTTGGCTGCTTGGATTATCGTACGTCCGACGTTGGTATTGTTACGGGCTCAACTGAACTCTCTAAAAACAACCAAAGTTATTTTTATAACTTACCAAGAAGTTGTACCGTTGCGCTAAATGATATAATCGTAACAGCAGGCGGAGGCATTTATCCCGAGGGCTTGGTGGTTGGAACTATCAGCCATCTTTCGTCTGATGAAAATCAAACCTCGATTACTGCCACTATTGATTGTTCTGCTGATATACTTAATGTTAAAGACGTTATGGTTATTACTTATTTTGAAGGGCAGGGCTCAATTACCGACAAATAGCGGTAATATGAGGTGTTGTGTATGAATAAAAACAAGGTTTTAGATTACCCGTTGCTTGTATGTATAGCCATAGGTTATTTGCTTATATACATTGTTCAATATACCGATGGAGTGTTTGAAAAGGATTTAGGATTTCCGCAACTAATGCTTCCCGCATCGATTTTTATCGGAATGTATTTTGGAGATAAACTTGGCGCTTTGTACGGATTTTTTATAGGCGCGGCTGTTGATGCTGTTTCGGCAAACGTGATTTGCTATAACACGATTTTTATGCTTTTGGCGGGATATTTTAGCGGTGTTTTAGTGCAACTGATTATCAACAACAATTTTCGCTCGTCGATAATTGTTTCGGTTGGATTTTCGCTAATTTATTACTTTGGAATGTGGATTATAAATGGATTTGATAAACTAACGTTATCCCTAAATTTAATTCCATCATTCTTTTCTACTGTTTTCTTTTCTCTGATTTTATATTTATTGTTAGGACTAATCATTAAGTTCCGAAAAAAACAATTGTCTAATAGAAATTAAATATCAAAAGGGGTGCAAAATTTGAGGACGAAGAAAAAAGTTAATATCCGCAATATTGCACTTTCTTTTGTTTTGGTTGCGGTTATTATTGTTTATACTATTCGTATAGTGGATTTGCAGATTATTGACCGCGATAAATATTTATCCCAAGCCAATGGTATATCAAGACAAACTGCTGTTCTTAAAGCGGCTAGAGGCGAAATTTTGGATACCTACGGCAGACCTATTGCTGTAAATCGCGACGGCTATAATATTGTCTTTAATATGGCGTATATTGATATGGATAATATCAATTCTACCATTACGATTTTGACTAACTATTTAGAGACTAAAAAGTGCAAGTGGATTGATAATTTGCCACTAAAAGATAACGAAAGATTCAACACTAAAGATAGCAATAAAATTGCAAGACTAAAAAGCACTTTAGGCCTAAATAGTTATGCAACTGCGGGGAACTGTTTTGACAGTATGGTTACTCGTTATCAGTTGGAAGGTTTAAATCCAACCTTGCAGCGCAGACTAATGGGTGTTAGGTATTCTATGGAGATTGCTGATTTTTCTATTGCTTTTCCATATACTTTTGCCGAGGATGTTGGCAAAGAGATAATGACGTCTATATATGAAACATCGGATGATTTGGCGGGCGTTGAAATTAGCACTGTGCCTGTGCGCGACTATGAGGGTGGCAACGTTGCAACTCATTTAATTGGAACAGTTGGCTCTATACCTGCTGAATCATGGGATGAATATAAAGACAAAGGATATTCTTACAATGATAAGGTTGGTATAAGTGGCATCGAGTACGCTTATGAGGAATACCTGCGCGGTACCGACGGTGAAATAACTTATAAACTTGATGGTAATGGTAAAATTATATCTTCAGAAATAACCAAAAAAGCTATTCCCGGAAATACTGTTATACTTTCGCTTGATAAAACGTTGCAGTTGGTGGCTCAAGATGCTCTTGCGAATCTTTTGAATGAGTTGAAGGCTAAAAATAGCGAGATTTCAGGCGCATCGGTTGTTGTTAGTGAGGTTAAAACTGGTAATATTTTAACCGCCGCTAACTATCCTTCTTATACTATGGAAGAGTATAGTGAAAACTACGATGAATTAGTTGCTGACCCGGACAACCCCCTTCTAAATAGAGCGTTTATGGGCACTTATCCGCCAGGTTCGTGTTTTAAACCTGCAATAGCAAGTATCGGTTTGCAACTAAATAAAATCAATCCACACGAACTTATTTATTGTAAGCAGATTTATGATTATTACGAAGATTCGCAACCTGTTTGTATGGACTATCACAGAGATACTAATATGGTTAAGGCTCTTTCGGTTTCGTGTAACTACTATTTCTATGAACTCGGTAGACGTATCGGCATTACCGATATGAATAAATATTGCTTACAGTATGGACTTGGCGCACCTACGGGAATAGAAGTGCCTGAAAGTTCGGGTATCTTGGCAGGTTCTGATTATTCAAAAAGTGTTGGTTCTATCTGGTCTCCAGGTATGACGCTTAGTGCTGCTATTGGTCAGTCTGATAATATGTTTACTCCACTGCAACTTTGTATGTATAACAGCACTGTTGCCAATAATGGTGTTAGATATAAAGCAAGTCTTTTAAAAGAAATTAAAAACTATTCTCTAACAAAAACAGTTAAGACCTATAAACCTACAATTTTAAATAAAATTGAGTTTAGTGATTCGGTTTACTCGGTTGTTAAAGATGGTATGCTTTCGGTTACTACTGAAGGTACCGGTAGTACGGTATTCGACAATTATGATATTAAGGTTGGCGGTAAGAGTGGTACTGCCGAAAACCCTGGCGGCGACCATAGTGTGTTTATCGCGTTCGCACCTTTTGATGCGCCCGAAATTTCTGTTTCGGTTGTAATTGAACACGGCCTTAAGAGTTATAATAGCGCAGGTGTTGTTAAAGAAATTTTTGATGAATATTTTCTAAAACAATACAACGAAAAAAATGACACCGCACAAGACAAAATTTTGAAATAGAAACCTTTACAAATTATTTAATTTATGTTATAATTATCCAAAATATTGATTTTGAAAGGTGGCGTAAATCCGTGGGTATATTAACCGTTGTAACCTCAGGCAAAGGCGGAACGGGTAAATCAACCGTATCTGTGGGGCTTGCTACTGCTTTTTCTAAACTTTCAAAATCAGTTTTGCTTATTGATATTGATGAAGGTTTGCGTTGCCTTGACCTTATGCTTGGTGTTAGTGATAGGCTAGTTTTCGACCTGGACGATATAATAACCTACAATAAACCTTATCAAGAGGCTATTTTAAAGGTTAACAATAATATAAATTTGATACCTGCGCCAAATACTGCAGGTACACTTAACAAAGAACTTTTTGGTAAGTTTCTGTATGATATCTCTGATGATTTTGATGCGATTATCGTTGATTGTCCTGCAGGTATTGATAAAGAATTGTATTGCTCTTTGCCAAAGTTCTCTAGTGTTGTTGTAGTAGAGCCGCTTGATGCAATTGGTTGCAGAAGTGCAACTGCTATTGAATCGGTTTTGACGTCGGTAGGTATCAATAATAAATATCTTATATTAAATAAATTTGATTACTTTGTGCATAAACATAATGGTGTAATGTCGCTTGACGATATTATTGATAAAACGGGTCTTATGTTAAAAGGAATAGTTCCGTTTGACCCACAACTTTCACTTTTAAGTGCAAATGGTAAACTGTATGAGAAATGTTTATCTCACAAAGCGTTTTATAGAATAGCACAGCGTTTGCTATTTTCTAACATTCCGTTACCAAAGCTAAATAGCTTATAATATATAGGAGGGATAATCTTGAATATTGCATTGATTGCACACGATGCTAAAAAAGAGTTAATGGTCCAGTTTTGTATTGCTTATTGTGGTGTTTTAAGCAGGCACAACATACTTGCAACAGGCACAACAGGTAAACTTGTATCTGAAGCAACGGGACTTGACGTTATTAAGTTTTTAAGCGGCAATCAAGGAGGCGCACAGCAAATTGCATCGCGAATTGGTTGCGATGAAATAGACTTGGTTTTGCTATTCCGCGACCCACTTAACCCAAAACCACACGAGCCTGATGAAATGGCAATTCTCCGCCTTTGTGATGTTCATAATATTCCCGTTGCAACAAATATCGCAACCGCAGAAATGCTTATTCATGGTCTTGAGCGTGGCGATCTTGAGTGGAGAGAGATTGTCAGAGCAGATAAAGAGTAATATACGGGCGGTGGTATACCGCCCTTTATTGATAAATAAATTGATTGGAAGATGATTATGGCTGAACAAAATAAAGCTCCTCGCGGTACAGCAGACGTGTTACCTGAGGATAGCTATAAATGGCAATATGTTGAAAAGACTATGCTTGAAACCGCAGCGCTATACGGATACAAAGAAGTAAGAACTCCTGTTTTCGAGCATACCGAGGTCTTTTTGAGAAGTGTTGGAGATACTACCGACGTAGTTCAAAAGGAAATGTATACCTTTAATGATAAGGGTAATCGTTCTATCACACTTCGCCCTGAAATCACTGCAGGTACAGTTCGTTCTATGATAGAGCACGGCAATATTTGCGGTACTTTGCCTGTTAAGACTTGTTATGTAGGCTCTTGTTATCGTTATGAAAAGCCTCAGGCAGGCAGACTTCGTGAGTTCCATCAATTTGGTGTTGAATGTTTTGGTACTGCCGATGCTTCTGCAGATGCAGAAATTATTTTACTTGCAAACAGTGTTCTTAATAACCTCGGTATTAAAGACCTTTCTTTAGAAATTAACTCGATTGGTTGTCCTGAATGTCGCGCAAAATATCATAAAGCGCTTTTAGAGTATTTTAACAATCGTAAGAACGAGTTGTGCGGCACTTGCGCCGAAAGACTTGAGCGTAACCCGATGCGTATTTTTGATTGCAAATCTCCAATTTGCGCAGATATTTGTAAAGATGCTCCTACTATGATAGAGTACCTTTGTGATGATTGCGCTAATCATTTTGAACTAGTTAAAAAGCACCTTAATGCTGCCGAGATAAAGTTTACTGTAAATCCAAAAATTGTTCGTGGCCTAGATTATTATACTAGAACTGTGTTTGAATTTGTGTCAGGTTCTATTGGTGCGCAAGGAACCGTTTGCGGCGGTGGTAGATATGATGGTCTTGTATCGCAGATGGGCGGTCAATACACTCCATCTCTTGGTTTTGCAATGGGTATTGAAAGACTATTGCTGGTTATGGAAAACCAAGGTACACCAATTCCACCCGTTGCAACCTGCGACCTATATATTGGCGCTATGGATGAAAATTCGCGTGTTTACTGTACAAAACTTGCAAGTATGCTAAGAGCAGAGGGATTTTCAGTAGAAACCGATATAGTTTCGCGTAGTGTTAAAGCGCAGATGAAGTATGCTAATAAAATTTCTGCTAAATTTAGCGTAATTATTGGCGAGAATGAATTAAATTCTTCAAAAGCGGTACTTAAGAATATGCAAACAGGCGAACAGATTGATATCTCCTTGCCTGATGGCTTGATTTCTGCGATTTATGGCGCCCAAGTTAATTGCGCTATGGACAATCTCACAGAATCAATAAACGATTTAGATGGTGTATTATCTGGTTTAAAATAGGAAGTGTAATTATGTTAGATTTAATGAATGGTATGAAACGTACCGATTATTGCGGTACATTTACAACCAATGACGAGGGTAGAGAGGTTGTTGTATGCGGTTGGGTACAACGTCAACGCGACCTGGGTCAGTTAATTTTTGTTGATTTAAGAGATAGAACGGGTATCGTTCAACTAGCTTTTGATGATACAACCGACCGTGCAGTTTTTGATAAGGCGTTTGCTGTTCGCTCTGAGTTTGTGTTAATGGCAAAGGGTTTAGTTCGCCATCGTTCTGCCGAAAATAACGAAATACCAACAGGTAAAATAGAAATATTTGTTACTGAATTAAAGATTTTGGGCAAAGCCGAAACTCCACCATTTGAAATTTTGAATCAAACCGACGTTAAAGAGGATTTAAGACTTAAATATCGTTTCCTTGACCTTCGTCGTCCTGTGCTTCAAAATAATCTTATGCTACGTCATAAAATTACAAGAGTTGTACGTGATTACTACGATTCAAATGGTTTTGTAGAGATTGAAACTCCTATATTAGTTAAATCAACTCCGGAAGGCGCACGTGACTATTTGGTTCCTTCAAGAGTTCATGAGGGTAAATTCTTTGCATTACCACAGTCTCCACAGATTTATAAGCAATTACTTATGGTTTCGGGTATGGATAGATATTATCAAATCGCCCGTTGCTTTAGAGATGAGGACCTTCGTGCAGATAGACAACCTGAGTTTACACAAATTGACCTTGAAATGTCATTTGTAGAGATGGATGATATTTTAACCGTTAACGAAGGCTTTATTAAGCGCTTGTTCAAAGAAGTGTTGGATGTTGATATCGAAACTCCAATTACCCGTATGAAATATAATGATGCTATCGAGCAGTATGGTTCTGATAAGCCTGATACTCGCTTTGATATGAAGATAATTGACGTTTCAGATGCTGTTAAAAATTGCGAGTTTTCTGTTTTCTCTGGTGCTATTGCTAATGGCGGTACTGTTCGCGCAATTAACGCTAAAGGTGGCGCAGCAACATTATCTCGTAAGGAAATAGATAAACTCACCGAAATGGTAAAGGGCATCGGCGCTAAAGGACTTGGTTATATTCGTTGGGTTGAGGATGCTCCAACATGCTCATTTGCAAAGTTTATGAGCGATGAAGAAATGCAGGAGATTTATAAATTAACAGGCGCTGAAAAAGGTGACGCTGTATTCTTCGTTGCAGATAAAAAGAGTTTGGCACTATCCGTTCTTGGCGCACTTCGTTTAGAGGTAGCAAAGAAACTAGATATTATACCTGAAAACAAGTGGAATTTCCTTTGGATTACTGAATTTCCATTCTTTGAATATGATGAGGAAAATAACACTTACGTTGCTATGCACCATCCATTTACTGCGCCTACCGATGATAGCGTTCAGTATCTTGATAGTGATAAAGAAAAAGTATATGCAAAATGTTTTGACTTGGTGCTTAATGGTATTGAATTATCAAGTGGCTCAATTCGTATCACAGACCCTGTATTACAAGGAAAAATGTTTGCTTCGCTAGGACTTACCGACGAAGAAGCGCACGAAAAATTTGGCTTCTTAACCGATGCATTTAAGTACGGCGCTCCTCCTCACGGTGGTATGGCTATTGGTCTTGACAGACTTTGTATGCTAATGCTTGGTTGCGAATCTCTAAGAGAAGTTGTTGCATTCCCCAAAGTTGCTAACTCTGGCGAACTTATGAGCGGTTCTCCGTCTCCTGTTGATGAAGCACAACTTAACGACCTTTCTATAAAAATAATCGAAAAATAAATTTTATAGACCGATACTGCATACATTTGTAGTATCGGTCTTAATTTACAATTTCTTAACGTTTTTTATATGATTGGGAAATTATTACTCGTTATAATATAAATCATAAGGAGGCTACTGATAGTGCAAAAGAATATTGTTGCTTGTGTTACTGCACAAATTAGTTGTGAAAAAATTATTGGTGCCGCATTGGATTTATCAAAAAAACTGAATTGCAAATTATACGTTGTTACCGTGCAAAAGGCTAAAGAAGATGCAAAGATTCGTGCCAATAGTCTTAAAATTTTAAATACCCTTTCTAAAATCACTGGTTGTAGCATCGATATTGTATACGGAGATAATCCAAAAAACGCTTTGGTTTCGTATATACATAAATTATCGCCACAGCATATTTTTATTGGCAATCCAAACCCTAATACTAGTTTTTATCAAGAGTTTATATCTAGTTTACCGTGGCCAATAAGTGTTGTAACCGAAACAACTGTCTATACAATACCTGCATCTGTTACGGGTGAAGAAATATCTAATTATTTAAAAAATAATTGCGCTACCGTATAAAAATGCCCCTTTTACTGTTATGTAATAGTAAAAGGGTTTTTATTATAAAAGTATTGAAAAATCACTTAAAAATAGGTATAATATTTATAAAATTTGAGGAGGAAGAATTTATGAGTTTTCTTTACTTTTTAGAGGGTATAAGGAATCCCGTTTTAGATTGGATTGTTGCCGCTATTACACATCTTGGCGAGGAAATTATATTTATGGCAATCGCATTAGTAGTTTTTTGGTGCATTGATAAATTTGAAGGTTATTATATCTTGTCGGTTGGTTTTATTGGTACTGTGTTAAATCAGTTTTTAAAAATTGTTTTTAGAATACCTAGACCATGGGTTTTAGATAAAAACTTTAGTATTGTTGAATCGGCTAGGGCAGAAGCAACCGGTTATTCATTCCCAAGTGGTCACACACAGAGTTCTGTAGGTACGTTTGGTGCGCTCGCTAGATGGAATAAAAATAATATTATTAGAGTAATATGTATTTCTCTTTGCGTTCTAGTACCGTTCTCTAGAATGTATTTAGGTGTACATACTCCTAAAGATGTTATTGTTTCACTCATTATCGCTTCCGCTCTTATATTTATAATACATCCTATTATTATGAAAGGAAAAGAAAATAAAAAAGTAATGTGGGTGTTTTTGAGCGTTATGGCTGTTATCACTCTTGCGGGAACTATATTTGTATTCGTTTATAATTTTCCAAAAGACGTTGATGCTGAAAACCTTATTTCTGCTCAAAAGAATTTTGCAAAATTGTTCGGTTGCATTATGGGTATGCTTTTGGTTTATTATGTCGATAGTAAGTATATAAATTTTGAAACAAAAGCAACACCACTAGGGCAGATATTAAAATTAGTTTTAGGTTTAATAATAGTCGTGGCTTTAAAAGAGGGCTTAAAACCTGTTCTTAAATTAGTAATGGGAGATTCACAAATTTCTAATGCAATTCGTTACTTTGTTCTTGTTGTATTTGCAGGTGCAGTGTGGCCACTAACATTTAAAAAACTCGCTTCAATAGGTAAAAGTAAAAATATTAGTAAATAAATTGATTTTTTGCGGAATATTCCTTTATTTTATTGGGTTTTAGTGTTGACAAAACATAGTAAAATTTGATAAAATATATTGATAGATTATTTCCAAAAGGGAGAAGCTTATGGCAAAGAGTATGACAGGCTATGGCAGGGCACAAAAAACCTTAAACGAATCTATAATTACGGTGGAGTTGCGCTCGGTTAATCACAAGTTTTTAGAGTTTACACCCAAAGTGCCGAGAACCTGTATTTTTTTAGAAGATAAATTAAAAACAATTTTACAAAATTACGTTTCGCGCGGAAAGGTTGAAATGTTTTTAACCATTAGCAGTAATGCTTTGGGAGATACATCGGTTGAGATAAACCATACATACGCTAAACCTTACATTGATGCACTAAGAAGTTTAGCAGAACAGTATAATCTTAACGATGATATTTCAGTTTCTACAGTTGCTAGAAATCCTGAGATATTCACTGTAACAAAAAGCGAAATAAATGAAGACGAACTTTGGGACGACGTTTCAGCAGTGGCTACCGAAGCCATTGAGTCTTTTGTTGAAATGCGCAAGCGCGAAGGCGAAAAATTGAAAGCGGATATTATTAGCAGAGTATCCGTAATTAACGAAAAGGTAAAGTTTATAGAAACACGCTCGCCTGAAACTGTACGCTTGTATAGAGAAAAGTTGGAGCAACGTATGCACGAACTTTTAGGCGATGTTAAGATTGACGAACAACGTCTAATCACCGAAACCGGCATTATGGCTGACAAACTTGCCGTGTGTGAGGAAACGGTTAGATTAGGTAGTCATATGGAACAACTTTGCTCACTTTTGGATTTAGATACACCTATAGGTAGAAAACTTGATTTCATTGTTCAAGAAATGAATAGAGAAACCAATACAATCGGCTCAAAAGCACAGGATGTTGAAATTGCGAGGGCGGTTGTTGAGATTAAGTCTGAGATTGAAAAAATCAGAGAACAAATACAAAACATTGAATAGGTGTTAAAATGGAATTAGTTAATATTGGTTTTGGTAATTTAATTTCTGCAAGTAGAGTTATCGCAGTTGTTTCACCCGAATCTGCTCCTGTTAAGCGAATGATTCAAGAGGCAAGAGAGGTTGGAAAACTTGTTGATGCTACTCAAGGCAGAAAAACAAAATCGGTTATATTAACCGATAGCGACCACGTTGTTTTAAGTTATCTTAATACCGATGGTATAGAAGATAGATTTAACGAAGCCGAAAAGGAGGAAACGTATGAGTAAAGGCAATTTAATTATTATATCGGGTCCTTCAGGTTCGGGTAAAGATACTGTGCTTTCAGAAGTTTTCAAACTTCATCCCGAAATTCGTCTTTCGATTTCTTCAATTACTCGCGATATGCGTGAGGGCGAGGTGCAGGATGGTAAATACCATTTTATTTCGCGTGAGGAATTTGAAAAGGCTATCAAGAATAACGAGATGCTGGAATATAACGTTTATCAGAATAACTATTACGGAACCCCAAAAGCCCCGGTTGAAAAGGCTATTGAGGAGGGCGCCGAAATAGTTTTAGAGGTTGACGTTAATGGTGCTAAAAACGTGCTTAAACAATTTCCCGGAGCGGTAAGCATATTTATAATGCCACCATCCTTTGAAACTTTGGCTAGTAGATTAAGTTCTCGCGGAACCGAAAGTGATGAACAAATTAAAGGCAGGCTAAAAGCGGCGCTTGACGAAATTAAACAAGCAGATATTTATGACTACATAGTTGTAAACGATGTGTTGAGCGAAGCGGTAGCCGATGTTATTTCAATTATTGTTAGCAATCGTTCTAAAAAAGAACGTCAAATAAATTTAATTAAAGAGGTGCTAGAAGATGCTAAATCCTGCAATTGGTAAACTTATCAACAATTATAAAAATCGTTACGAACTCGTTCTTGAAATTGCAAAACGCGCTCGTAAAATTTCAGAAAAAGCTGAAAATGAAGGCGAAATCATTATTGAAAAGCCCGTTACACTTGCAATGAACGAGCTTGCACGTGAAAAACATCTATAATTAAAAATTTAAAGAAAAAAGAGGAGGGCTTGTCATGGGGAATGTTTTGATAGCGCGCGTTGTAGTGGCACAAACAGTTTACCGTATTGACAAGCCTTACGATTATTTATTGCAAGAAAACGATAGAGTGGACAACCTGGTTGGTAAGCGCGTGCTTGTTCCGTTTGGTAATGGGTCTGCAACTCGTCAAGGTCTTATTGTTGAGATTACTGACAAGTGTGATTATCCAATAGATAAACTTAAATCTATAATAACGATTTTGGATAATGAGCCTATTCTCAATGAAGAAATGTTATTGCTTGCTGAATGGATGAAGAAACGCACTTTTTGCACTTATTTTGATGCATTGAGGGTGCTTTTGCCTGCAGGTATTTCTCTTAAAATCGGTTTATCGTATTCCTTGGCTAATAGCGAGGTTGTAAGTGACGATGCATCGGAACAATCAGTAATAAATCTTTTGAAATCTTCAGAATCAATAGAACGTGATAAGATTCTTAAAAAACTTGGGTTTACAAGGGAATCTAATATTCTGGAAAAAATGTATTCAAAAGGTTTTCTTTTAAGAAATGACGTTGTCTTGCGTAGAGTTGGCGATGCTACCTTGAAAATGGTTAAGTTCGTACCCGTAGAAGAAACACCAAAACTAACCGCAAAACAACAGAATGTGCTTGAACTATTAGAGCAAATAGGTAGTTGCGGTGTAAAAGAACTATGTTATTTTGCGGGTGTAACAGTTGCGGTTGTGAACTCTCTTGTTTCTAAAGGACTTGCCGAGGTTTACGAACAAGAATATTATCGTAGACCCTATGAAAGCAAACAAGAAGAAACTTCTGCAATAACCTTAACCGAGTCGCAGCAGGAAGTGTTTGATGGCTTAAAAAAAGAGTATGAAAAGGGCTTTTCCATTAACTTGCTATATGGTGTCACCGGTAGCGGTAAGACACAGGTTTTCTTAAAAATGGCGGATGAGGTGGTTGCAAAGAGCAGAGGTGTTATCGTAATGGTGCCCGAAATTGCTCTTACACCTCAGACTATATCAATATTTAATAAACGATACGGGAATAAGGTTGCGGTCCTTCATAGCGCTATGTCGCTCGGTCAAAGAATGGATGAGTGGAAGCGTATTAAAAAAGGTGAAGCGTTAGTTGCTATTGGCACTCGCTCTGCGGTTTTTGCACCGTTTTCTGATGTGGGCTTAATCATTATAGATGAAGAACAAGAGCATACGTATAAATCCGAGCAGACACCAAAGTTTCACGCAAGGGACGTTGCTCGTTTTCGTGCAAAATACCATTCATCTATGGTAATACTCGCTTCAGCTACTCCATCTATTGAGAGTTTTACAGCCGCTAAAAGCGGTAGATATAATCTATGGCGGCTTAAAAGCCGTTATGGTAGCGCTAAACTACCAAACGTTAAAACTGTTGATATGCGAAATGAGTTTTTTGAGGGTAGGCGCAGTTCACTTAGCCGAGAACTTGAAAATAGTTTGAATGCGGTATTAGAAAAAGGACAACAGGCAATACTTTTAATGAACCGCAGAGGACATAATACATTTGTTTCTTGTTCAGAATGTGGAGAGGTTGCAACCTGTCCTAATTGTAGTATATCAATGAACTATCATTCTGCTAATGGTAGATTGATGTGCCATTATTGCGGTTTTTCAATGCCTAATACTACTAAATGTAATAAATGCGGTGGCACACACCTAAAGTATTTGGGTGCAGGCACACAACGTGTTGAAGAAGAACTAAAAGAAATGTTTCCAACGGCACGTGTTCTTAGAATGGATGCGGATACTAATCTTACTAAGGATGCTTATGAAAATAATTTAACCGCATTTTCGAATGGCGAATATGATATTATGCTTGGTACCCAAATGGTTGCCAAGGGACTTGACTTTCCAAAAGTAACGCTCGTTGGTGTGTTAAGCGCAGACCGTTCTTTATATAGCGCTGATTATAGAGGTTTTGAAAGAACCTTCTCGTTACTTACACAGGTTGTAGGTCGCTCAGGCAGAGGTACAGCGGGAGGTTCTGCAATAATTCAAACAGTAACGCCTGAAAATAATATTATTAAACTTGCGGCAACACAAGATTATGACTCGTTTTATGAAGAGGAAATTTGTAACAGAAAACTTATGATTTATCCGCCATATTGTGATATAGCGCAGTTGGTGGTGCAATCATCTAGGCGCTTGGATGCAGAAAACGGAATAAATCATATATTCTCATTACTCAAAGGTAATGTTGAAAACGATTTTAATGACGTAAAACTTAATATATTAGGTCCGTCTGTTGCAACTGTGCCAAAGGTTAATAATAAATATAGATACAGACTGATAATTAAGTTTAAATCGTTTGCGAGATTTTCGGAATTACTCCAAAAATGCTTGCTCGAATATAATAATTCATTGTTTGGGAAGACATCTACTGTTTCGGTAGATATCAATCCCGAAACTATAATATAACGGGGGAATATTAAATGGCAATCAGAGAGGTTATTACAGAGCCAAACGATATGCTTCGCAAAAAAACAAGATTAGTTGAGAATTTTGACGAAAAGTTGCATACATTACTCGACGATATGCTTGATACTATGTATGATAAAGATGGTGTTGGTCTTGCGGCACCTCAGATTAGCATATTGCGCAGAATTTGCGTAATTGACATTGGCGATGGTCCTATAGAACTAGTTAACCCTGAAATTATTAAAACTTGGGGCAAACAAAACGAGACCGAGGGCTGTCTATCTTGCCCTAACGTTTGGGGTGTTACTGATAGACCTAGAAAGGTTAAGGTTAGGGCATTTGATAGAAATGGCATGCCTTTTGAAATCGTTGGTGAAGACCTTTTAGCAAGAGCACTTTGTCACGAAATCGACCACCTGGACGGTGTGTTATTTACCGACCACGTAATATCTTATATCGGAGAGGACTAACTTATGAATATAGTTTTTATGGGCACACCCGAGTTTGCGGTTGGTTGCCTTGAAATAGTTCATAAAAAGCACAACGTTGTAGGCGTATTTACACAACCCGATAAACCAAAAGGCAGAAAATATATTCTAACTCCGCCACCTGTAAAGGTTAGGGCAGAGGAACTTGGACTTAAGGTATATCAACCCAACACTTTGCGTGACGGCGAGGCTTTTGAAATATTAAAAGAACTTAACCCTGATTTAATAGTTGTAGTCGCTTATGGTAAAATTTTGCCAAAAGAAATTTTAGAACTACCCAAATATAAGTGTATTAACGTTCACGCCTCACTTTTACCAAGGCATCGTGGCGCATCCCCAATACAATGGTGTATTGTATGCGGAGACAAGGTAACGGGAGTTACTACAATGCTTATGGATGAAGGTATGGATACTGGAGATATCTTACTTATGAGTGAGACTGAAATACGTGATGATGATATTTCAGATACGTTGCATGATAGATTAGCGATAATGGGCGCAGAACTTTTGGATAAAACTATTGATGGAATTTTAGATGGTTCTGTTAATCCCATAAAACAGAACGAGGCAGATGTAACATACGCACCAATAATAAAAAAAGAAATGGCAAAAATCGACTTTTCTAAAACTGCCGAAGAAATTGTGAATGCTATCAGAGGATATAATCCTTGGCCGTGTGCATATTTTACTATGCTTGGAAAAAGAATAAAGGTATATAAAGCAGGGGCTTTGTCAACCAAAGGTGAGGCTGGAGAAGTGCTAGAAAGCAATAACCGCCTTGTAATAGGTTGTGGTGAAGGTTCTGTTAGTTTAATTGAAGTTCAACCCGAAGGCTCAAAACGAATGAATGTTTGTGATATGCTTCGCGGAAGGCCTATAGAGGTTGGTACAAAAATAGTTTAACAGTAGGTGACAACTTGTATTATCCTTATTATTACGGCTATTATGACCCTCTTTATTTGGGTATAGCGTTATTTTCGTTAGTTATAATTTTAGTTGCTCAAGGCATGGTCAAATCTAGATACTCAAAATATTCTAAGATTTCAAATATGCGCGGTATTACAGGTGCTGATGCCGCAAGAACAGTACTTGAGTCAAATGGTGTATATGGTGTTAGAATTGAGGAGGTTAGCGGTACGCTTACCGACCATTATGACCCTAGAACCAATACAATTAGATTATCTAGTGATGTTTATCGCTCTAAATCAATAGCGGCGGTTGGCATTGCTGCTCACGAAGCAGGACACGCGGTGCAGTACGCTAAAAACTATGCGCCAATTAAGGTTCGTGCCGCAATAGTGCCTCTTGCAAGATTTGGACCAATGTTTGGTGTGATTCTTATTTTAATTGGTTTTATGCTTAATTCTATGAATTTAGCCCTTGCAGGTGTGCTTTTGTATGCGGCAGTGTTTGTTTTTCAGTTCGTAACTTTGCCGGTTGAATTTAATGCAAGCCGCAGAGCATTAACTGCAATTAGAGAAACTAACTTATTGTATGAGCAAGAGTATGATGGCGCAAGGAAAACATTAACTGCGGCGGCACTAACTTATGTTGCCGCTATGCTACAATCTTTACTTACCTTGCTATATTATATATTCCGTATTTTTGGAAATCGAAGGAAATAGATATGTTAAATGTTCGCGAAGCCGTTGTTAAAGCGCTAACTAAAATTGAACAAGATGGCGGTTATTCAAATCTTGCACTAAATTCATTTTTAAATGATAATGAGTTTAGTGTAGAAGATTCTGCCTTTGCATCACGCTTGATTTATGGTGTTGTCGAAAGAAAAATAACTCTGGATTATTATATTGAAAAATCATCTTCTAGACCTTTAGAGAAGATTTCTGCTTTTTTGCTTAATAATCTCCGTGTTGCAATATACCAAATTTGCTTTATGGACAAGGTGCCTGAAAGCGCAGCAGTTAATGAAGCGGTAAACATTACTAAACGCTCTAAAGATAAGTATGCCGCAGGTTTTGTTAATGCAGTACTTCGTGCTTTTTTGAGAAGTGAACCCAAACTTCCGCAAGGCGATACCGATTATGCTCTATCAATTAGGTATTCTTGCGCAAAATGGTATATTCACGAATTAAAGCAATATATTGGTAAAGAAAATGTTGAAAGTTTTTTGGAAGATTCATTGCAACCACCACCTACATATATTAGGGTTAATACAAATAAAACAAACGCTAGCGAACTAATTAAAGAACTTGGCGATATTGCAAGTGAAACAGCACAAAAAGATGCATTGGAACTGTCTATTAAAGGCGGTGTAACTAAACTTGATGCCTTTAGTAATGGACTTTTTCACGTGCAAGATTTAGCTTCTCAAATAGCGATTGCTTCGTTGGATATAAAAGAAAATGATGATGTTTTAGATATTTGTGCCGCACCCGGTGGCAAAAGTTGTACCGCCGCACAATATGCGAGAAATGGAAAGGTTGTGTCTTGCGACCTGTATCCATCTAGGGTACAACTAATTGAAGATAATTTTAAAAGACTTGGCATAAATAATGCAACAGCAATAGTTAATGATGCATTAATTTTTAATAAGTCTTTGGGTGTCTTTGATAAAATCATATGCGATGTTCCATGCTCTGGATTTGGTGTAATTCGCCGCAAACCTGAGATAAAATACAAAGAATTAGGCGAATTGACAAATCTACCGCAGGTGCAGTATAATATATTAAAAATTTCAGCAATGTACTTGAAAAAGGGCGGTAGTTTGCTATATTCCACCTGTACTTTAAGGGCAGCAGAAAACGAGGAAATAGTTGCTAAATTTTTAAAGGATAATAATGAGTTTTATCTTTTAGAATCAAAAATTCGTAGGCTTTTGCCTGCAATAGACGGTAGTGATGGCTTTTTCTTTGCAGTAATTTGCCGAAAATAATAAGAGGTAATGTATGCATAAACTTGATATTAAGTCTATGACTTTAGAAGAACTCGAGGCTTTCGTTAAAGAAATAAACCAACCTAAATTTCGTGCTTTGCAAATATTTAAATGGTTACAGCAAGGGTGTAGTTCTTTTGATGAAATGTCAAATCTCTCTAAAGATTTAAGATGCGAACTCGAAAATCGCTGTTATATTGCTGACGTGCAGATAGAAAAGAAGTTTGTATCCAATATTGATGGTACCGTTAAATATCTGTATAAACTTTGTGGCGGCGAATATATTGAGTCGGTTTTGATGCAGTATAATCATTGGTATACTGTTTGTGCTTCAACCCAAGTTGGTTGCAGAATGGGGTGCAAGTTTTGTGCCTCGGGTATAAATGGTATGGTACGTAATCTAACTGCATCTGAAATACTTTCTCAAATTACTGCCGCTGAAAAAGATAATGGAATAAAGGTTTCCCATGTTGTTTTAATGGGAATGGGCGAACCGCTAGACAATTTTGAAAACACTGTTAGATTTTTGCAACTAGTTTCTGATAGTAACGGGCTAAACATAAGCCCTAGACATATATCTGTTTCAACAAGCGGTTTAGTTAGTGGAATATATAAATTGGCAGAGTTGCATATTCCTGTTACTTTATCCATTTCGTTGCATGCAACAACCGATGAAGAACGTAGCAAGA
>JAZNBX010000040.1:0-124873 GCA_045587265.1 Acutalibacteraceae bacterium
AAATATGTGAGGATATAAAGCAAAAATTATAAGGTCGGCTTGCTTGACCAAATCCTCTTCTACTTCGGTAGTGCCGTAGGTTATTATATCGTTTCTTAAAGCGTAATCTATATCTTCTTGATTTAAAGTTATTGCCGAAACGTTATATCCCCAACGCCTTAGCGCCATCGCATAACTACCGCCCAGCAGACCTAAGCCAACGATTAGTATGTTTTTATGTTTATCTAGTATCATTGTATTTTCGCCTCTATGCCAAGGGATTTTATTACCTTAAAATAATCGGGCCAACTTTTTGCCGTTACCTCTGCGCACTCTATTTTGCCACCTACAAGCGAACACAAAAGACTTGTAGCCATAACTATTCTATGGTCGTTGTGTGACGAAATAGGCTTATTAGGTGGTTTAATACCGCTACCAACGATTATTTTATCGTCTTCTATTTCTACCGCCACCGAGAATTTTTCTAATTCTTCTTTCATAGCGACTCCCCTATCACTTTCTTTAACCTTTAATCTTTCGGTGCCGTAAAAAACACCACCGTGATTTGCGGCAGCCACCGCAAAAAGAACGGGTGCTAAATCGGGGCAATCGTGAAGTGAGATTTCTGCTCTACCTTCTTTTAATGCCTTAAAATGCTCGTCGCAAATCTTATCGCCTTGCAAACTAGCGGTATTTAAGCCCTCTACTTTAACGTCGCCACCGATATAGTTAAATCCCTGCAAAAATGCGGCATTGGAATAATCTCCCTCAACCGTGATTTCTTGCGGCAAAAATTCGCCTGCCATTACTTTAAAAAGGTTATCGCTTTTTGTAACCGTTATGCCAAAACTTTTTAAAGCGTCAATGGTCATATCTACGTATGGCGCGCTTTGCAAAGCGGTTGTTAGCACTATTTCGCTGTTTCTTTTAAGGTTAGCAAGCGCAAAGAGCATTCCGCTAATAAACTGACTACTAACGTTACCCTGCATTTCGTATCTACCTGGCATTAAATTGCCCGAAACGCTAACGCTACAATCGGTCTGAGAGTACTCTACACCCGCACCCTTAAAGAGTTTTTTATATTCGTCTAACGGGCGGCGAAACAAACATTTTTCGCCATAAAGAGTTGTACTGCCAAAGGTAAGGCAAACAGGTAAAAGCATACGTAAAGTGCTACCGCTTTCAATGCAAGTGGCTTCTATTTTAGGCTTTTTACCACTAGCACCCGTTACGGTAACGGTGCCGTCTTTTATGGTGTAATCCGCGCCGAACGCCTTAATTACGCCCAAGGTTGCCTCTATATCCTTTGAAAGTTCGATATTATGTATTTTAGATACTCCGCATGAGAGTGCGGCGCAAATTAAATACCTATGTGCCATACTTTTAGAAGGTGGCGCTTTAACGCACCCCAAGGCTTTTGATGGCAATATTTCTACCGTCATTAAATCATTTCCTTAACATCTTTTAAAATAAACTCAACGTTTTTATCTAAATCATCTACACCAAAGTAAACAATGTCTGCCGCCGCTTTGTATTTTGGATAACGCTCCAAGTAAAGATTTTCCAAATCCGCTTTATTTGAAGATAGCGGTCTATCATCGGTTGCGGTAAGCCACTCAAGTGGTCTATCAATAAAATAAATCTTGCCATTTTGGCGCAATTTTTCTACGTTTTTGGGGTCGAGTATTGCACCGCCACCTGTTGAGATTACTGCACCGCTAAAGTTTGATGCTTCTGCTACCGCTTCACTCTCGATTTTTCTAAAACCTTGCTCACCAACCGAAGCGAAAATATCTCGTATTGGCATTTTCGCACGGTCTACAATCATCTCATCGGTATCATAAAAATCAAACTCAAGACTCTTGGCTAATTCCTTGCCTATTGTAGATTTACCGCTTGATGGCATACCTATTAGAACAATATTCTGCTTTTGCGCTTTGATTTTTCTATAAACCTTTTCTATTTCTTGGGTGGTTATTTCTTTATCTAAAAATAGTTCTACCGCCCTTGCCGCTTGTGCTACCAGCATATAAAGTCCGCCCGTGGCTTTAATACCGCGTTTTTTGGCCTCTAACACAAGTTTTGTGCGAAGTGGGTTATAAACGGCATCTACAACGCCCAAAAGCCCCTTAAACTTATCTAGGTCAAGCGGAATGGCATCAGGAATCGGATACATACCCAAGGGTGTGGTGTTTATTATAATCTCGGCATCCGTATGGGATTTATACGCTTGCGTATAAGTGATAAGACCTTCGCCACCACTGCGTGACACCCTATAAATCTCTTTAGCATTTAAAGATTTTGCCACAGCGTATGCCGTAGACGAAGTGCCACCACTACCGAGGATTAACACCTTTTTACCCGCAAGTTCTATACCTGCACGATTGATTAGCGCCGTCATACCATAAAAATCGGTATTGTAACCATAAAGTTTACCGCACTTATTAATGATGGTATTAACTGCGTTTATACTACTTGCCGTATCACTAACAAAGTCGAGATAAGATATAACCTCACGCTTATAGGGAATTGTTACGTTTATAGCGCAAAAATCTTTTGCTAACATAAAATCCCTTAAATTATCACGTGGTATTTCTTTTAATTCATATTTATAATCGGCAAATAAAGCGTGTATTTCTTTAGAAAAACTGTGCTTTAATTTTTCGCCTATACAACCGTATTCCATACTATTCTCCAAGATAATTTGTGCCAAATCGGGTTACCAGCAAATCGCAAAGGGCTATTGCCGTAACACTTTCTATAACGGGACGGCACCTATGAACGATACAAGGGTCGTGTCTGCCTTCTATTTTTAATTTAACTTGGCTTTTTTCTTTAAAATTAACAGTATCCTGCTCTTTATAAATTGACGGAGTTGGCTTTATAGCGCACTTAAAGGTAATTGGCATACCGTTTGTAATACCGCCGTTAACACCGCCGTTATTATTGGTTGTGGTTACTATTTCGCCGTTTTTGATAGTGAACGGGTCGTTAGCCGTACTACCTTTTTTATTAGCGAAATCGAAACCAAGCCCGAACTCAACACCCTTTACTGCGGGCACGCTGAACAGCACGTGTGAAAGCACACTTTCTACCGAGTCAAACCAAGGTTCGCCTACACCACTTGGCATACCGCAAACCATAGTTTCAACCTCGCCGCCAACACTATCACCCTCGCTTGCGGCATCGGTTATAGCCTTTAGCATTGTTTCCTTTTTATCCTCTTGCAACACACCAAAGGTTGCATCTTTAAGTATTTCATAATCGGCATCAAAATCGCCAAAATCTCTATCTAAAATGCCCGCAATATTACTAATGTGGGATGCAATTTTTATACCCTTACTTTCTAGTGCTAAAAGTGCTATTGCACCCGCCGCAACTAGCGCCGCAGTTACCCTGCCGCTAAAATGACCGCCACCACGTGCATCCTGATAACCGCCATATTTACACTCTGCCGCATAATCGGCGTGACCTGGGCGAGCCTTGGCTAAAATATCTCCATAATCTTTACTTTTTTGGCAACTGTTTTCAATAAAAATACAAAGTGGCGTACCGGTTGAATAACCGTTATACACACCGCTTAAAATTTTAAAATTATCCGATTCTTGTCTTTTAGTAGAAATATCTCCCGAAGGTCTGCGAAGTGTTAAACGATGGCGAATATACTCCTCGTCAATTTTAACTCCAGGTGCAATTCCGTCAATAACTGCGCCTATTCCACTACCGTGACTTTCGCCAAAAAGGGTAACCGAAAAATTATTACCGAATGTGTTTTTCATCGCCCAAACACTCCTTCCATTTCTGAAATCAAATCGCCTAGGGTAACGTCTTTCATTATAAAACTGCCAATTTCTTTTACGTAAATTACAGTGATGGTATTTCCTGCCATTTTTTTGTCGTGCATAATGGCTTCTATCGCCGCCTCTTTAGTAAGCGAAACTCCTATTGGTAGTTGTAATTTTTCTAAAACAGGTTTTAGTTCTTCTTTTACCTCTTTACTACACATTGGCAGCATACCGATAGCCACACACTCGCCGTGGTAATAGGTTTCTAAATTGTACTGATTTTCGATAACGTGGGCTAGCGTATGACCGAAATTAAGAACCTTGCGAAGTCCGCCTTCTTTTTCGTCCTGTTCAACAACCTGCTTTTTAATAAGCAAAGAACCTTCGATTATCTTTTGAATGTTATCCTCTATATTGCCCTCTTTAATTAGCTCAAAAAGTTCCTTATCAAAGGTTAGCGCCATTTTTACACTCTCGGCAAGACCGTTTGAAATTTGGCGTTTTGGCAAGGTTTTAAGCACGTTGGGGTCAACTATAACCGCTTTGGGCTGATAAAACGCGCCAACTGTATTTTTATATCCACAAAAATCTATTGCCACCTTACCGCCGATAGATGAATCCACCTGTGAAAGCAGGGTTGTTGGGATATTATAAAAGTCAATTCCGCGCATATAAGTCGCCGCCGCAAAGCCCGAAAGGTCGCCAACAACGCCACCGCCGACGGCAACAACACAGTCGCCACGAGTAAATTTATACTCGGTTAGTTTTTGCAACAAAAAAGTATACTGCTCAATACTTTTTGACTGTTCGCCCTCGGGTACAACACATATATAAGGATTTTCACACTGCTCCGCTACCGTTTTAGAATATTCCGACGGCACACCGCTATCGGTTACTATAAACACCTTGCGGTTAAGATTAAAATGTTCTGCAGCGTGATTTATGCCACCGCGTCCAACATATATATCGTAACTGTTTTCCTTTAGGTTAAGTTTTATAACCATAATTTCACCTTTATATTTTTTCTTCTTTTTCGTAGGTTCCTACAACCTTCAAGTCGCTACATACTGAAGTTAAATCTTGCTCAAGTTTCTTTAAATTTTTATCGGTTATATCGCCAATTCCCTCAACATAAAAATAGTATTTAAAGGAATGGTCTTTTGTAGGTCTACTCTTTAGCGCCTGCATATTCACACCGTTTTCGCCGATTACAGACACGGCTTTGCTAAGACTGCCAGGCTCGTTTTTAACACGGAAAAACATAATTAAATGCTTGTCCTCTGCCGTTTTGTTGCGGGTTCTTGAAAACACAGCAAAACGGGTGGTATTTTTACTGCTTTTGTTTATACTGCGCTCTAGAATCCCTAGGCCGTAAAGTTTGGCAGTTTCTTCGCTTGCGATAGCGGCAACCGATTTATCGCCCTTATTTGCAACCTCTTTTGCCGCCTCGGCAGTGTTAGATGCTTCTATTTTATTAAAACCCATCTCGGTTATGTATTCGGCGCATTGGTCTAGCGCTTGTATATGACTTACAACGGTTTTTATATCATCTACCTTTGCACCATTAACACCCAAAAGGTTTTGGGTAATCTCTAGGTCATATACGCCGTTTATATAAAGGCTACCGAAGAAACTTAAATCCATAACCTGTGCCACGTCACCTGCATAACTGTTTTCAATAGGCAACACTGCACAATCGCACTCGCCGTTTTCAACCGCTTTATACGCCTCTTTAAAACCGCTATACGACACTAATTCTCCATCAGGGAAAACCTTACTTGCGGCAATATGGGCAAAAGCACCTTTAACTCCGCTATAAGCCACCCTCATACCCGAAATTAGCCTACGCTGATAATCACGACTTAATGCCATCGTTTCCTTTATAAAATTAACATAATAGTCCTTAATGTCGGGGTTAGAAACCAACTCTAGATTGCGATTTATAACCTCTTTTTCCCTTGAAGTGTTAAGTACGGGAAGGCCCTCTGCACGCTTTACTTCGGCAACGAGTTTTACCGCTTCCATACGCTCTTCGAAGAGTTTTGCCATTTCGCTGTCAATCTTATTTATGGCTTCGCGTGCTTTTTGTAAATTATCCATAACTTTACTCCGTTATTTATATTCGTTGTATAATTTTTCGAATGCCGGCATAGCATTTTCAATCTGCTCGGTTGTTACGCAGTATGCAATTCTAACGTAACCAGGGAAGCCGAAATCATCGCTTGGTACTAGCAAAAGTTCGTACTTTTTAGCCTTTTCGCAGAAAGCATAAGCATCATCTTCCAAAGCCTTCATAAATAAGTAAAATGCACCGTCAGGGGTTGCCATTGTGTATCCGATTTTTGAAAGTCCTTGCAAGAGTAATTCTCTGTTTTTGCGGTAAATTTCGGTATCTGCAGTAAGTCCCAAGCACTCTTTTGCAACGAACTGCCACATACTTGGCGCACACACAAATCCAAGTGCTCTGCCTGCGCCGCAAACGGCGGCGAAAAGGTCGCCACAGTTTGTAGCCTTTGGCGATACAAGGATATATCCTATACGCTCGCCAGGCAAAGAAAGTGATTTACTAAATGAATAGCAAACTACTGTGTTATCATAAAACTTTGTAGCATAAGGTACTGCTTCGCCCGTGTATACAAGTTCACGATAAGGCTCGTCTGCGATTAGATAAATTTCCGATGAATACTCTTTCTGTTTTTTCTCTAAAAGGCAACCAAGTTTCTTTAAACATTCCTCGCTTAAAATTACGCCAGATGGGTTGTTTGGCGAGTTGATTATAATACCTTTTGTGTTTTTAGTTATCGCTTTTTCCAAAGCCTCAAAATCTATTTGGAAATCTGCCTCGTTAGATTTAACTACAACAGGGGTTGCGCCCGCCTTTTCAATAAACACGCGGTATTCAGGGAAAAATGGTGCGATTATAATAATTTCATCGCCTTCCCTAACGATAGCGTTAAGTGTTATTGTAAGGGATGCCGCAGCGCCGCAGGTCATATAAATTAAATTAGAATTAACCCCTGCATTATATGTTTTATTTATATAGTCGGCAATGGCTTCGCGAACCTCGTTATCGCCCACCGCAGAGGTGTAGCCGTGTAATGCTACGGGGTCAACTGTATCTACTAGATTTTTTATAACCTCGCCAACCTTTTTTGGTGCAGGAACGCTTGGATTACCGATACTAAAATCAAAAACCTTATCTGCGCCGATTTCTGCTTTGCGCTTTTTACTGTACTCAAAAATCTCACGAATTACTGAACTTTTTTTGCCAAGTGCCATCATTTTTTCTGAAATCATTTAACTCACCTTTTAAAATAAAAATACCCGCAAATCCAACCTTTTTTTTGAAAAGCGGAAAAGCGGGCTAACTATACTGGAACTTTAAACCTTTTTTAAGGGTTAAAATTTTTTGCACAGAAAGCTCGCGCTAGTAAAGTAATAAAAATATTTATTTGCAAAACACATTCTGCACACTTCCCTTTCAAAAGTTTTTAATATTATACACCCCAAAAATACCCTTGTCAATACCTTTAACCCCTAAAAACCAACTAATTTTATAATATTTACTATTTGTAAATAGTGTATATTATGTATAAATATTAACTAAAAAGTTGTTGACACACGCCAAAATTAGTGATATACTTTTTAAAAATGATAAACCAATGAGTAAGAGTAGTAGCATTACTTTAACCTTTTAGAGAGTTGCTGTGGCTGGAAATGCAATAGGGGCGGTACTGTGAATGGACTTACGAGGGCGACCGAAAGCAAAACGCGAGTAGCAGTCGACGGGGGCGTTTCCGTTACAAACCGCACCGTATGGTAGTACGGGTTAAGTGGGCGATACGTTTCGCCAATTTGGGTGGCACCGCAGGATTTTAAGTCTTGTCCCATGTAGTTCATGGAACAGGGCTTTTTTATTTTGCAAGGAGAAATAAATATGATAATTCTTAAAGAGCGATGGCGCACCTTAAATTAAAGTTTAAATTTTAAAGTACACCTATATATACTAAGGAGAAAAGACTATGAACAAGTATAAAGATTTTGATAATTATTTAAAAGAATACCCTAACGAAGACGGATATTTTGGAGAGTACGGCGGCGCTTACGTAGCACCCGAACTTGAACCCGCATTCAAAGAGGCTAGCAACGCTTATCAGGCAATTTGCCAATCTGCACAGTTTATTAACGAACTAAGACGTATTAGAAAAGACTTTCAAGGCAGACCTACACCTGTTTACCACTGCGAGCGTCTTTCAAAACTTTTTGGCAACTGCCAAATCTACCTGAAGCGCGAAGACCTTAATCACACAGGTGCACACAAACTTAACCACTGTATGGGCGAAGGTTTGCTCGCAAAATATATGGGCAAGAAAAAACTTATTGCCGAAACAGGTGCCGGTCAACATGGTGTTGCTTTGGCTACTGCCGCGGCATACTTTGGTCTTAAATGCGATATTTATATGGGCGAGGTTGATATTGAGAAGCAAAAACCAAACGTTATTCGTATGAAGATGCTTGGTGCAAACGTTATCCCCGTTTCAAAAGGCTTGAAAACATTGAAAGAAGCGGGTGACGCAGCATTTGAAGCATATATGAATGAGTACGAGGATGCTATTTACTGTATCGGTTCTTGTCTAGGTCCTCACCCTTTCCCACTAATGGTTAGAGATTTCCAATCTATTATAGGTATAGAGGCACGCGACCAATTCTTAGATATGACAGGTCATTTGCCCGACGCTATAACCGCTTGTGTTGGCGGTGGTTCAAACTCGCTAGGTATGTTTGTGCCATTCCTTGCAGACCCCGTTGAAATTTATGGAATTGAACCACTAGGCAGAGGTTCAGGCGTTGGTGACCACGCCGCTACAATGCAGTTTGGTACAAAAGGTAGAATTCACGGCTTCGACAGTTACGTTCTCCAAGATGAAAACGGAGAGCCACTACCCGTTTACTCTATTGCTAGTGGGCTTGATTACCCAGGTGTTGGCCCTGAGCATGCTTTCTTACGCGACCAAGGCAGAATCCATTACGATGCCGTTACCGACGAAGAGGCTATGGAAGCGTTCTTCTTGCTTTCAAGATATGAAGGTATTATCCCTGCTATTGAAAGTTCGCACGCGGTTGCTTATGCAATTAAGTATGCTAAAGAGCACAAATCAGGCTCTATACTTGCTTGTCTTTCGGGTAGAGGTGATAAAGATATCGACTACGTTTACGAAAACTATGGCTGCGGCGAAAAGTTTTTTAAATAAATAAAACACTAAACCCCTCGGTGATTTACCGAGGGGTTATTTTTATGCGTGATATAGGTTGTCCGATTGGTATCTTGGCTCGCAGGTTAGGTTAATACCTAGGTTTTTAAACACGTTTATATCAACCTGACTTAAGCAAACCGAACTATGTGCCTCGCATCCCTTTAACTTTGAAAGTTGTGAAATTGCAAGTTTTGCTTCCTCACTTGTTACGGCAGAAATACAAAGCGCGGTTAGAATTTCGTCTGTATGAAGTAGCGGATTGCTTTTACCCAAATACTCGGTATTTAGGTTTTGCACAGGCTCGATAACGTTTGGCGGAATTAAGGTTACGGGTTTTGCAATACCTGCTAAATGTTTTAGTGCATTTAGTAGCATAGCCGACGATGCGCCCAAAAGCGCTGTGGTTTTGCCTGTAATTACAGTTCCGTCAGGAAGTTCTATTGCAGCGGCGGGACCACCTGTTTCGGCGGCACGCTTAACTGCTGCAGGAATAACCGCCCTATCGTTTATATTAGCGCCTGCTTGCTTAAGCAGAAGTTCTATTTTCATAACCTCTTCGTCGGTACCGTTGCCCTTTACTCGCTTGCAAAGCGCCTCGTAATAACGACGGATTATCTCACCACGGGCGGCGGCGCGAACTGCTTCATCATCAAAAATGCAGTTGCCTGCCATATTAACACCCATATCGGTTGGCGATTTATAAGGGCACTCGCCAAGAATTCGTTCCATCATAGCCTCAACAACGGGGAAAACTTCAACGTCGCGATTATAGTTAACGGTTGTTACGCCGTACGCGTCAAGATGGAAGGGGTCTATCATATTAACGTCGTTAAGGTCGGCAGTTGCCGCCTCATACGCTAGGTTTACGGGATGTTTTAGGGGTATGTTCCAAATTGGGAAGGTTTCAAACTTTGCATAGCCTGCCGAAATGCCACGCTTATGCTCGTGATAAAGTTGACTGAGGCAGGTTGCCATTTTACCGCTACCTGGACCGGGTGCGGTTACAACTACCAAGTTACGTTTGGTTTCAATATACTCGTTTTTACCAAATCCGTTATCCGACACTATGAGTTTAATATCTGAAGGATAACCCTCAATAGAATAGTGATGATACACGGGGATACCAAGGCGGTTGAGTTTATCTGCAAAAGCATCGGCAGAGGGCTGACCCATATAGCGAGTTAGCACAACGCTACCAACGTAAAGCCCAAAACTGCGAAAAGCATCTATTAAGCGAAGTACGTCAAGGTCGTAAGTAATACCAATGTCGCCACGGATTTTATTCTTTTCAATGTCTGCGGCGTTTATAGAAATAACTATTTCTGCAACGTCACGAAGTTTTGAAAGCATTCGGATTTTTGAATCAGGCTCAAAACCGGGTAGCACGCGTGAAGCGTGAAAGACGTCAAAAAGTTTACCGCCAATCTCTAAATAAAGCTTGCCGCCAAACTTGGCTATCCTTTCTTCGATATGTTGCGATTGCAGTTTTAGATACTTACTATTGTCAAAGCCTTTAGCGTACACCCTTGTACCCTCCCATAAACAAACTCTAAAAGTTATTTTACCACAATAATTCGACATTTACAAGATGAATTGTATTATATTTAATAACAAAATTTAACCTTGCCATTTGTTACTTTTGCTACAAAAAAACAGGTCGGCGAAAACCGACCTGTTTTAATATGTTTTTTAGTCTTCGTATGCAACTGCTTTGTCGTAAAGTTCTTCAACCTCTGCGGATGGCTTTTTGGTTAGAAGTGTTACAACAACTGCGGCGATAAGGCTTGCTACAAAACCGGGTAAGATTTCGTAAATGCCAACACTTGACAAGAAAGCAAGCCAAGCAATATCAACTATCGCACCAGCAAGTATACCTGCAATAGCGCCTGCAAAGTTAAAGCGCTTCCAGAAAAGAGAAAGCAGAATGGTAGGACCGAATGCGGCACCGAACACGCCCCAAGCGTTTGAAACAAGGCTCATAATAGAACCTGCATTTGGGTTGGCGGCAATCAAAAGCGCTACAACCGCTATGCACAAAACAACAAGTCTGCCTGCCCAAAGCATTTCCTTTTCGCTTGCCTTATCTTTACGGATGATTGGCTTATAAACGTCGCTTGCGAAAGCAGATGCGGCTGATAAAAGTTGGCTATCTGCAGTACTCATAGAAGCGGCAAGAACTGCCGAAAGAAGTAAACCTGAAATAAGGGCCGGGAATATTTTGCGAACCATATTGATAAATACAAGTTCGCCCGCAACAACCGACTCGTCAAAGCCTAAGTACATACGGCCGATTATACCGATAGCGGCAGCGAATGCAACAACAAGCACTGTCCACGCAATACCAATTCTTGCAGATTTCTTAACGTCTTTTTGTGATTTTAAAGACATAAAGCGGATGATGATGTGCGGCATACCAAAGTAGCCAAGACCCCAAGCAAGACCCGAAACAATATCCTTCCAATTAGTAACAGGATTCCAGAAGTTTGCCTCGATACCTGCAGTATTTAAAGAGCCAAAATCGATAGCGGTCATAGCAAAGATAGGAGCAATTAGCATAGCACCTATAATAAGTAAGCCTTGGAAGAAGTCGGTCCAACAAACCGCCGAGAAGCCACCTAGGAAGGTATAACCTATAATGATAACTGCAGCTATGTACATTGCAATTTTAGGGTCGATACCTGTAACGGTGTTGAACAAAGTACCGCAAGCCTTTACGCTAGATGCGGCATAAATTGTGTATGCAACCAAGAAAACAACTGCGCAGATAATTTGCAATGCCTTTGATTTAGACAAGAAACGATTAGTTAAGTACTGTGGAATGGTAATAGAGTCGTTAGCAACCACCGAGAAACGACGAAGCCTTGGTGCTTGTACTAACCAACTGATAGTGTAACCGATGGCAAGACCTACCGATACCCAAACTTGACCCAAACCTGCCGCATAAATAGAGGTAGGTAGACCCATAAGTACCCAAGCGCTCATATCCGATGCGCCTGCAGAAAGTGCCGAAACCCAAGGGCCCATTTTTCTGCCGCCTAGGAAGTATGTTTTTTCGCCACCCTCTTTGTTTTTAAAGAAGAAATAAAAACCGATGCCCAACATAAAGGCAAGGTAGATTACAAATACTATTAACTCTTGTATTTGCGCTGAAGACATAAATAATCATCCTTTCAATTTTTTGATTACCAGAGCAGTATACCACAAAATTTATTAGACTAAAATACAGAACGGAGTACAGACTAAAACCCGTACTCCGTTTTTAAATTACGTATTTTTCCGCATAAACAAAGGGTTTTGCGGTTTATAAAAACTAGACTAAAAAACATACCAAAAATAAAATTTTATTTTTCTTTCAAAAATCCTGCCAAAAACATAGGGAAAATTTGCGAAGCATACTTGCGAAGTGAATACTCGCCCTCGCTTAAACACCAATCGTAAATAAGCGCACGCTCGCATAGAGCGTATGCCTTTTCTATTTCCGAAACAGTAAAGTTTTCCGAAAACTCGCCCGACTGCAATCCTTCCGAAATAATAGTACGAAGCATTCTATAATAACTACGCCTACGGTCGAGTAGATGCTTTTCGCCCTTAGTTATAAGTTGGGTTGAATAAAGCCCTTTTAAAAGTTCCAGCGGTATGCTGTTTTCTATCATACCGAAAAGTTCGCGATTCAAAAAAAGCAATTTTTCATAAGCCGATGGAAAATCTTTTAAACTAGGTTCTAGTTCATCATACTTTTCATCAAACAATATAGAAAGTGAATGAAGTAGCGCATCCTTGCCATTAAAGTAATGGTAGAAAGAGCCTTTGGACGTTTCCGACTCGAAAATAATATCATCTACCGTGGTGTTATCATACCCCTGCTCGTAAAACAGTTTCCACGCGGCAGATACTATTCGGCTTTTCGTGTTTCTTGCCGCTTTTTTCGGCATAACCACACCCCCATAATAAATTTCTAATCGCCAACATATTTATTATATCACATATCATACTAAAAGTGGTAGTAGAAATTTTTCATTATTTTTTGTGTATTTTGCGAATGGACAAATATAAGGTTACTTGCTATAATTAAGACAACAAAAGAAAGGAGTCGGGACCAATGCAAAACGATCCACCAAAAATGCAAACAAAATAAACGCAAAGGGGTGAGTCCAAAGTACAGTTAAGTCCTAAACTCGACAAACAAAATTTTATGAAATAGGTGAGTCCAAAAGTTTAACTAATGTTTTTTGGAACGAAATGGTAGAATTACCTACCTAGAAAAAAGGGTGAGTCCAATGGACAGTGAAGTTTTTAATTAAACATAAATTATTATCGGCTATATGCACTTTCGGCTTTCGAGATGATTTAGAATAGTTTGGATAATAGTTAATTGATTATGTGTTAAATAAATTGAAAACGGTGAGTCCGATGATAATTTAACCTAAATTTCATATAGATTATAAATTAAGTTAATAGTCAACCTGAATCTGTAGCGGTAAATGCCGCTACCAAAATAAAAAACCAAAAGCACACAGAGTGAAAAAACTGTGTGCTTTTTTGTTTGCAATCATTAAAAAATCGCCTTCTGAAAGCAAAGGAAAGCATTTAGTAAAAACTTTTTACTATTTACACAAAAAAGAGGTTTGGTTATTGTCTATTTTGCTAATTGCATTTTAATCAACGTCTGTGGTAAAATTATTAGGCGAATATATCCTCAGAAGGAGAGAAAGATATGCTTAAAAAAATCAGCTCCCTGCTACTTGCCGCAGTTTTAACCTTTTCGGTTTTTTTACCTGCATTTAGCACTTCTGCTGCGGAGGTTGATGGTGCAATAGTAGCATCAACGTTATCTGTAGATGGAGATGTAACTATTTGTTTAAAACCATCTGCAAACATTAAAGACATTAAGGGATTACAGTTTTGTGTAACGTTACCTACTGGTTTCAAAATCATGGCGGTCGAAAGTAAACTTGATAGTGTGTGGGAAGTTTACAATAGTATTGGTTTTAGCAGATTTTTGATTTACAACCAAAAAGGCTTAAGCATTGAAGAAACCGAGGTGGCAAAAGACGGACTTTATGAGTTATTCACTCTTAAGTGCGACCTTACTTCTAACTTCACTTCGGGCGAAATGCTTGCGGCATCAATTAAGGTTGAAGACATTTCTTGTGGAAACAATGTTGCAAATGTAGGTGAAACGGCTAGTGAGAGCGATTTTGTTTACGTTAACTCCGCTTTAAGTGATGGAAATTTCACATATACAACAAGCGGTGGAACTGCTACCATTACACGTTATATCGGTAATTCTAATGAAGTCGAAATCCCCGAAACTTTTGAAGAATATCCAATAACCTGTATTGAAACCGAAACATTCATCCTTAACCCTTCTCTAAGCAAAATTACAATACCTACAAACGTTATATCTATAAGCGACTATGCATTTGAAGGTTGCACTGATTTAACAGTGTATGGCGAAAAAGACAGTTATGCTGAAGATTATGCTGCTAGTCACGGTTTGGATTTTGTTCCCTTAGGAAACTACTACACCATTACTTTTGTAGCACCTAGTGGCGCAACACTTTATGAACTAACTGTTGCAGAGGGTGAGTGCCTTGCAGATTATTATAACGAAATAGTAAATATTGCCGTACCCGACATTTATGGTTACGACAAACAGATTATCGACGGCTTGCATATGTGGAGCAAAGACGCTTACTCTGATTCTCCTATATTCTCAGATGACACCCTTTATCCAAGTTACTTACGTAGAACCGATATTATAACAGAAATTCTTGTAACAGGCGTTAAAGGTAATACGCTTTTAAGCGCTAATCTCCCCTATGATGTTGCTTTTTCTGTTAACGACGAACTTGCTAACTCCTGGTTTATAGGAGATGCCGTTGTGGCTAGTGGCAACACAGTAAAATTATACGCTTGCGGTGCTTCTATGAATGTAGCCGCTAGTTCTACCTTAACACTTGATAATAATCTTTCTGTTGTTGGTACCGTGCTAGAAAACAATAAACTTATGGTGTTTACACACGGCGATATAGACGGCATTACAGAATATGGCGTTATCTTCACCAGTAAAGGTTTAGGCGATACACTAAACGAGGATACATTCACCTACGAAACCGCACTCGCAAACGTACCGCTTAAAAAAGCCCAGATAACATCTTCACATACTACTGCGAACACTTCTATAGTGGATTTTGTTGGTACGCTTAACATTAAATCAGGTGCTACAAGATATGCGCGTGCTTACGCCAAATCAGGCAACGCCTATTATTACAGCAACATAATCATTGCTTCTAACTAAATAAAACCTAAATCGGCTATCTTGCTATTGCAATGTAGCCGATTTTCTTTTAGTACAACAAGGCTTGACTTTTTTTGTACGATATGCTAACATTATGATTGTGACAAAATTTTCTGCTTTGTCATATAATGCTCTAGGGAATTTATTTGAGCACTCGCCTTAAAATCCAAGGCTGCATTTTGCAAAACGGATAGCGCCAGACCGCTTTTCCCTTAGCGGTTAACGAGGTGAAAGGTTATCGAAGTTTTCGGCGGATGCCTTTCCGGTGGTAAAGCCATCGTAAGTTAAGCGAAGTAAATATACGGGCAACCGTAAAACAGAGCCGCTTAACAAAATAAAAGCCTATTTAAAAAGTTGGCTTTGTTACTCGTGCGCAGTTTTACGGGAATACTACATTCAATTGTATTCTTGTAAGGCTTATTAACCCGTGCTATAACGGGAGAAGAAAGGGAATTTTTTATGTGCGGAATCGTTGGATTTACAGGCAAAGTATCTGCAAAAGACAAAATTATTAAAGGTTTAACAGTTTTAGAATATCGTGGCTACGACTCGGTTGGTATTGCGGGTCATTATGGCCGCGATATTGCCATTTCTAAAACTAAAGGCAGGGTTGAACTTCTACGCGAAAAGTTAAGTAAAACCAACTACCCTGAGGTTACTACCGCTATTGGTCATACTCGTTGGGCAACACACGGCGGTCCTTCGGACAACAACGCCCACCCACACAAAACCGATTGCTTGGCACTAGTACACAACGGCATTATCGAAAATTATCGTGAACTAAAAAACGAACTCGGGCTACCCGAGGATAGTTATTTATCTCAAACCGATACCGAGGTTGCCGCGAAGGTAGTATCCGACGAATATTATCGTTTGGGTGACCCAATAAAAGCCATCTACGCCGCAATTAAAAGGCTTGAAGGCTCTTATGCTTTTGAAATAATTTTTAAAGATATAGAGGATTGTATTTTTGCAATCCGCAAGGATAGTCCGCTAATTCTAGGTCTTGGGGCAGACGGCGGATATATCGCATCTGATATGACAGCACTACTCCCCTTTACTAACACTCTTTGTTTTTTAGAGGAAGGTATTGTAGCAAAGGTAACGCCCGAAAAGACCACACTAATTGGTGCCGATGGTAGCGAGTTAGAGCCTCGTTGGGAGAAAACCACTATGACCGCAACCGCCGCAGAAAAAGGCGGATACCCACACTTTATGCTTAAAGAAATTCACGAGCAACCCGACGCTTTCCATAAAACCGTAAGCGCTAGAATAAAAAATGGATTGCCTGATTTCAGCATAGACGGCATTACCGACGAACTTTTAGAAAATACCAACAAAATTTACGTTGTTGCTTGTGGCTCGGCTATGCATGCAGGTCTTGTAGGCAAGGCGCTTATTGAGAAAATGGCAAGGGTGCCTGTTACCGTAGAAATTGCTTCCGAATTCAGATACAACAAACCTATTATTGATAACAAAACCCTTGTTATCATCGTTTCACAATCGGGTGAAACTGCGGATAGTTTAGCGGCACTTCGCTACTCTAAAGAACACGGCGCATTTACTTTTGGTATAATAAACGTAGTAGGCTCGAGTATCGCAAGAGAAGCAGATGCTACACTTTACACCTATGCAGGCCCTGAAATTGCGGTTGCAACCACCAAAGGTTACTGTGTTCAGGTGGCATCATTTATGCTTATTGCGGCAAAACTTTCGCAATTACTTAAAACCTTGCCAGAAAGCGAAATCAAGGCTTTCTGCAAAGAATTAACCGACGATATGCCAAAGGCTATAACCGATGCTTTCTCACTACACGACAGCATCAAAGAAATTGCTAAAGGCATTTATGATAACGAAAACCTTTTCTACATTGGCAGAGGCGTTGACCATCCGCTTTGTGTTGAAGGTTCGCTAAAACTAAAGGAAATCTCTTACATTCATAGTGAAGCGTATGCCGCGGGTGAATTAAAGCACGGCACAATTTCACTTATTACCGAGGGCACTCCCGTAATTGCGGTTTCAACGTCGCCACTGCTATACGGCAAAATTGTTAGCAACATTCGTGAATGCAGTAGCCGTGGCGCAAACGTACTATTTATTTGCGGCGATTTTGCTAAAGAAGCAGAAAAGGTTGCAAACCGCGTTTTAACCCTACCTAGAACAAGCGAGAACGCCAATTTACTATCGGCTATGGTAGCGATGCAGTTGCTAGCATACGAAATTGCGGCTTTACGCGGTTGCGATATAGATAAACCTCGTAACCTTGCAAAATCGGTTACGGTTGAATAAATAAAGAAAGCAGTAGATTTGCAACTCAAATCTACTGCTTTTATTATTTGTGTTTGTTTATATACTCCATAAATCTATTCCAGTCGTGGTAGGAAAGAAAGTGCATACCATAAGTTGAAACGCCCAAAAGCGTTTCAACAAGCCACTTTACAAATGGCTTTGGCAAAATCAAATTCGTTTGTTTGATTTTGCACAAAGAACATTTCAATGGTTATGGTCAAATTTTCTTTGAAAATTTTTGATAGTTGTTTAAATTCCTTGACTTTTTGGGGCTTTAGGTTTATTATATTAGATATCTATGTATATCTTGAAATGAGGGTATTAGAAATGTTAAAAAACACAGAAAAGGATATGGAAACCATAGTTAACCTTGCTAAAAGCAGAGGTTACGTTTATGCAGGTAGCGAAATCTACGGCGGACTTGCAAATTCTTGGGATTACGGTCCTTTAGGCGTTGAGTTTAAAAACAACGTTAAAAAAGCATGGTGGAAAAAGTTTGTTCAGGAATCTCCATACAATGTCGGTCTTGATTCTGCTATTATTATGAACCCTGAAACTTGGGTTACAAGCGGTCACGTTGGTGGTTTCTCTGACCCTTTGATGGATTGTAAGGATTGCCACGCAAGACACAGAGCAGATAAACTTATCGAAGACGTTGGCGGCAAAGCAGAAGGTATGACCTTTGAACAGATGTCCGACTACATTAAAGAAAATGATATTGCTTGCCCCGAGTGCGGTAGCAAAAACTTTACCGATATTCGTAAATTCAACCTTATGTTTAAAACCTTTATCGGTGTTACTGAAGATGCTAAAAACGAGGTTTATTTACGCCCTGAAACCGCACAAGGTATTTTCGTTAACTACGCTAACATTCAGCGTACCACACGTAAAAAATTACCTTTCGGCGTTTGTCAGATTGGTAAATCTTTCCGTAACGAAATTACTCCCGGTAACTTCATTTTCCGTACACGTGAATTTGAACAGATGGAATGCGAATTCTTCTGCAAACCTGATACAGATTTAGATTGGTTCTACTATTGGAAAGACTACTGCAAAAACTTCCTTCTAAGCCTTGGCTTAAAAGAGGAGAACTTAAGACTTCGCGACCACGAGAAAGAAGAACTTTCATTCTATTCTAAAGCAACCACCGATATTGAGTATCTATTCCCATTCGGTTGGGGCGAACTTTGGGGTATTGCTGACAGAACTAATTACGACCTTGGTCGCCACCAAGAAGCATCTGGCAAATCATTAGAATATTTCGACCCAGAAACAAACGAAAAATACATTCCTTACGTTGTTGAGCCATCTCTTGGCGCAGACCGCGTAGCACTTTCATTACTTTGTGAAGCTTACGACGAGGAGTTAGACGAGAAGGGCGAAAAACGTGTTGTTATGCACCTACACCCTGCCCTTGCACCTTTTAAGGCTGCTATCCTTCCTCTAAGCAAGAAGTTAAGCGAAAAGGCTACCGAAATTTATGCAGAACTCGCTAAAGAGTTTATGATTGATTTTGATGAGGCAGGTTCTATCGGTAAACGTTACCGCCGCCAAGATGAAATCGGTACACCATACTGCATCACAGTAGACTTTGAAACCGTAGAAGATGAGACTAACGAAAACTTTGGCACTGTTACAGTTCGCGACCGCGACACTATGGAGCAGGTTCGTATGCCAATTAGTGAACTCAGAGCATTCCTTCGCGAAAAACTTGAATTCTAAAACAAAGCACAAAACACCTGCATGGCGAATTGCGATGCAGGTGTTTTTTTGTTACAAAAAATAAAAGCGGTAATCATACCGCTAATTTTTTACAGCAAAACAAGGCATACCCTAAGCATTACGCTTTCGGGATGCCTTACTATCCATCAAAAAGATGCCTACTATTAGTTGGCAGCCTTATTCATGCGAACAACAAGTTTTGACTTTTTGTGTGCAGCAGTGTTCTTATGAAGAATACCCTTTGAAACAGCCATGTCGATATTCTTAACAGCAGCGTTCACAGCAGCCTCCATGTCTTCTGTTTTGCCTGCGATTGCAGCGTTAGCCTTCTTAATAGAAGTACGAAGAGCAGAGCGATAGCTCTTATTACGCTCATAACGTGCAGCGCTAACAAGAACACGTTTCTTTGCAGACTTAATGTTAGGCATATTTTCTCCTCCTTAGCCAAAGCATTTTGAACTTGAATCAAATTTTGAAACAAGAAATTTACGTTGTACATCGTTAAAATACTCGTAAATCCAACAAAGGATTTACTGCGTTTTTACCTTGTCCACCGAAATTTTTGTGTTTACAAAATCCTAAGCCTAAAAGCCGAGGTTTTTAGTTTGAATTTTGGTGAAGACAAACACATTAGGCTTGCGCCTATGTGTGCGAATGAGCCAAAAGGCATCTAAAAACCACACTTTTAGGTTGGTTCAAGTTTAAAACGCCTTGGCATCAAATTGCAGTACGATTATATTAACACTAATGCGACCAAAATGCAAGTGCTTTTTTTAATTTTCTTGCAATTTATATAAAATTTTGTGAAATATCCAAGAAATTACTCTATTTTGTTACCATAAAGCAGTTGAGATTTACTGACTTATATAGTATAATATATAAGTATTATTTTATGGGGCGATATGCCTCATTAACTGCGAGGTTTTTATTATTTTGGAAGTTTATTTAGACAATAGCGCAACGACAAAAGTGTGCGACACCGCCATTTCTTACGCTAAAGAGGCGTTAGAACAATATTGGCATAACCCCTCCTCCCTATACAAAGCAGGTATGGAGGCAGAACGCCTTATTGCAAAGACTCGCTCGTCGGTTGCAAAAACATTAAACTGCCGAGAAGATGAAATTTTCTTTGTAGGATGCGGTACAGAGGCTAACAACACCGCCATATTCGGTGCGGCTAAGCACGGCAAAAAGAGAGGCAATAGAATAGTTACAACCGCTATTGAGCATCCTTCGGTTTCAGAACCAATGAAAGAGTTAGAAAATCAAGGGTCTGAGGTTATACGTTTAAAGGTTGATAAGAGTGGTAAAATAAACGAGCAAGAGTTACGCGAGGCTATAAACCAAAGCACTATACTCGTTAGCATTATGCTTGTTAATAACGAAAGCGGTGCAATTCAGCCCGTTAAAGTCGCAGCAGAGACTATAAAAGAAAAATTCGCCCCTGCCCTTTTACATTGCGACGCTATTCAAGCCTTTGGCAAAATACCGATAGACGTTGCAAAATTAGGTGTCGACCTACTAAGTATAAGCGGACACAAATTGCACGCACCCAAAGGTGTTGGTGTTTTGTATAAATCCAAAAAGGTGCATATCCCACCATTTTTATTAGGTGGCGGTCAGGAAAACGGCTTTAGGTCAGGAACTGAGTCGGTTCCTAATATTTACGCTCTTTGCGGCGCTATAAAAGAACTTGGCAGTATAAGTGAAAGATTTAATTACATCAAAGAACTAAACGAATACGGGAAAGCGCAACTTAAGGACCTTAATGACGTTGTATTTAACTCGCCCGAAGATGCTCTCCCCTACATAATAAACATTTCGGTCTTGGGTTACCGCTCTGAAATTCTATTGCATTTTTTAGAAGCAGAGGGCATTTATGTTTCAAGTGGTAGCGCCTGCTCAAAAGGTAAGGCTAGCAGTGTGCTAACCGAAATGGGTATTGATAGAAACCGCGCCGATAGCGCACTTAGAATAAGCATTAGCAGATACAATAAAAAAGAGGATTTTGACCTGCTTTGTAACGCTATTAAAAAGGCACAAGAAAGGTTAAGGAAGAGATAAAATGAAAGAAATTATACTAATCAAAAACGGAGAACTTGCACTTAAAGGTCTTAACAGAATGACCTTTGAGGATATACTTATTAAAAACATTCGCCGTAAAATCGGAAAACTTGGTGATTTTTCTGTTAGAAAAGCGCAGTCTACAATATATATTGAGCCTCGGTATGAAGATTTCCCTTTTGGAGAAGCTTTAGAAGAAATGAAAAAAGTTTTTGGTATAGCCGCTTTTTCAAGGGCATTAACCGTAGAAAAAGATATGGACGCTATTCTCAATGCGGCACCTGACTATCTCGCCGAAAGACTAAAAAGTGCTAAAACTTTTAAGGTAGAATCAAAGCGTGCGGACAAGCGTTTCCCACTTACCTCTCCCGAAATAAGCCGTGAACTAGGTGGCAAACTTTTAAGCAGTTTCCCGCACCTTAAGGTTGACGTTCATAACCCCGAAGTTTTGGTTATGGTTGAAATTCGTGATTACGGCGCATATATTCACGGCGAGCAACTAAAGGGCGCTGGCGGTATGCCTGTCGGCTCGGGCGGTAGGGCCGCAGTGCTAATTTCGGGCGGTATTGATTCGCCCGTTGCGGCATATATGATGGCAAAACGTGGTCTTGAACTAAATGCTATCCACTTTGCTTCCCCACCCTACACTTCTCCAAGAGCCGAACTTAAGGTTATGCAACTGCTTAAAAAGGTTGCTAATTACAGTAACGCTATAAGAGTTGGCGTTGTTCCTTTTACCGAAATTCAAGAACTAATTGGTCAGCATTGTCCCGAAGAATATTTCACACTTATTATGCGCCGTTTTATGATGCGCATTTCAGAGCGTCTTGCTAAAGAGCGTAACTGTGGCGCTTTAATTACAGGCGAAAGCGTAGGTCAGGTTGCAAGCCAAACACTTTTGGCGCTTGGCGTTACCGATGCAGTTGTAAATATGCCTGTACTTAGACCCGTTATTGGCATGGATAAAGATGAAATCATCGAAATTTCACGCAAGATTGACACCTTCGAAATTTCTATTGAGCCTTACGAGGACTGCTGTACTGTATTTACACCAAAGCACCCGAAAACTCGCCCCAACATTGAATTAGTTGAACAGGCAGAAAGCGCACTTGATATAGAGGCGCTTGTAAATGCCGCCGTAGAGGGCACGGAATTTAAGATTATTGATTGCGATACAGAACTTTAAAAGGAGTTATTTATGGTTGGCGAAATAATTTGCGTTGGTACCGAGTTATTACTAGGTGACATTGTAAACACCAACGCCGCATATTTATCTGCACAACTTTCAGAATTAGGCATTAACCTTTACAACCAAACGGTTATAGGGGATAATCCCGTGCGCTTGGCAAAAAGCGTTACTTCGGCTTTAAAAAACTGCGACTTGGTTATTTTAACAGGCGGACTTGGACCTACCTCTGATGACATAACAAAAGAAACAGTTGCTGAACTTTTGAGGCTAAAACTAACCGAGAACAAGCAGATTCTTTTGGATATAGAAAACTATTTTGCAAGACAAGGCAGAGCCGTTCCTTTGGGCGTTACAAAGCAAGCGTTAGTTCCCGAGGGCGCTACGATACTTAAAAATAATTTTGGTACCGCACCCGGCCTTTTGATTGACGCCGATGAGAAGAAGATTCTTTTACTCCCCGGCCCGCCAAGAGAAATGCAACCTATGTTCGAAAGCGAGGTTAAACCTTTACTTCGTGCTATGTCGGACAACGTAATTCTTTCTAAAAATCTATACGTTTACGGTATGGGCGAAAGTGAAGTTGCAAACGCTATTGGCGAAAAGATTTTAGGCGGCGCCAACCCTACCGTTGCCACATACGCGAAGGATGGTGTTGTGCAAATCAGGGTTACCGCAAACGGAAAAAGCGATGGCGATGCTAACTTTAAACTTAATAGCGTAGTTAGTGAAATAAACCGCATTCTAGGCGATGCAGTTTACAGTTATGAGAGTGAAGGTTTACAAATAACTGCGGTAAAGTTGCTTTTAGAAAAAGGTCTAAAGGTTGCTACCGCAGAATCCTGTACTGCAGGTATGCTTTCTAAATGCATTACCGAAGTTTCGGGTTCTAGCAACGTATTTGAGATGGGCGTTTCTGCATACGCTAACGATATAAAAATTCGTGTGCTTAACGTACCTAAAGAAACTATTGCATTAAGGGGCGCAGTCAGTCCTGAAACCGCTGCCCTTATGGCAAAGGGTGTAAAAAATGCCGCATCATCGGATATTGGTATTGGTATTACCGGTGTTGCAGGACCTGAACCTAGCGAAAACAAACCCGTAGGTTTGGTATATATTGCACTAACCGACGGCAAGTATGTTTGGATTAGAAAACTTAACGCCGCTTACGGTAACGACCGCGAGCGTGTTAGAAACGCCGCGACACTAGCCGCTCTTGACCTTATCAGACGCTACTGTATATCTACGCCTTATCTACTTGAAGGCGGTATAAGACTTGGCGACGCTTTAGAGGTTAGAACAAGCGCCTTTGATTTTAATATACCTAGTGAAGCAAAAGTAACCAAATCACTAGAAGACAAATCGGAAGCCTTTAAAACACCCGTTCCCGTTATGGAGTTTAGCAGTGATGAAACCGATGAACTTATGGAACTTTTGCTTAAAGACGACCATATTGCAAGCGTGGACGAGATTTTACCTCCAAGCGAAGAAATCCCTGCCGACGAAAATCTTGAATATATTGCAGAAGAACCTCAAGAAATCAAAGACCCCGGTCCGTTTGTAAAGATACTAAAGAGCGTATTCCCCTGGAAAAACGACCCTACAAAAGAAATTATACGCAAAACTGTTTTCTTGGTAGCGCTTGTTACCCTTGTTGCTACCGGCATATATCTTATCGGTTATTTCAGGCAAGGAGGCGTTAACGAAACCCTGGTTGAAGAAGCACGCGCTGTATATAGCACTGCCGATGATAGCGTTAATAACAAAGGTATGTTAAAAAGATTTGACGCGCTCATTAAACAAAACAGTGATGTTTGCGGTTGGCTTTCTATTGACGGTACAAAAATTGATTACCCCGTATACAAAACCGATAATAACGATTTTTACGTTGACCACGATATGAGCAAGGAAAAAAGCCGCTATGGCGCCATTTTTGCCGATTGCAATGCCGTAATAAAAAGAAACAAACATAGCCAAAATATTGTGATTTACGGACACAATATGATAGACAAATCTATGTTTGGCGGCATTTTAGATTACACAAAATTAAGTTTTTATAAAGAAAATCCGCTTGTTAACTTTGACACCCTTTACAAAGAAGGAACCTACAAGGTGTTTGCGGTTATCATTACAAACGTAAACAAAGAAGATGATGACGGATTTGTTTTCAACTATATGCAAAGCAGATTCAGTTCGGAAAACAATTTTCTTAACTGGGCTGAGAACGTAAAGGTACGAAGCATTATTAATACAGGTGTTGACGTTATTGGCACTGACGAGGTTATTACTCTTTCAACCTGCTCTTACGAGTTTGATGATGCTAGAACCGTTGTTTTCGCCAGAAAAGTACGCGATGGCGAAAGTATGTACGTTAATACGGAGAAAGCAAAGTACAATAAAAATACGCTCTATCCACAAGCCTATTACGATAAACACGGCGGTAAAAAGCCCAACATTGAAATTAAGCAGTACACTTCCGACAATGAAACAGAAGAAGTTTTAGGTACTTCTTCTGAAAATTCAACGGGCATAATCGCAGATAACACCGATAACAACATTGACAACACAAAAAAACCCGATAATGCAAAGAAGGTTTCTGTATCCAACTATGTAGGATTAGAACTTAACGAAGCGATAGAAAAAATAAATGACCAAGGGCTTTACATAGGTAGCATTGAGTACACAGGAACCGAAACAAAAGAAAATGAAGTTCTTGCTCAAAGCATTAAAGAAGGCACCTCGGTTAGCGAGGGCACGGGCATCGTGCTAACAGTTAGCGGAACTCCAGTTAAAATAACCGTTCCCGATTTTATTGGACTCTCTTTAAAAAAGGCAGAGAAAAAGGCAAACAAGGTAGGCCTTACCTTTAATGTTATGGTTATTGCCTCTAAAGAAAAAGAAAATACCGTTATTATGCAATCGGTTGAGCCTGATAAGGTTATTGAGGAACGTTCTATCACAATATACGTAAGTAACGGCAGAAACGAAGTTCCCGACGTTATCGGTAAAAAGGTTGCCTCTGCTAAAAAGGCAATGAAAAAAGCAGGTTTCAAGGTAAAGGTTATTGAAATTGAGACCGATGACAAAAAACAAATTGGCGTCGTTTGTAACCAATCGGTTACCCCTTACACCTACGCTCCCGTAACCGATACCATCGTTCTTACTGTTGGTAAAAAGAAAAGCAGTAGCAGTAAAGATGATAGTAGTACTCAATCTACAAGCAGTACAGTAACGTCGTCTAAAGAGACGAGCAGTAGTCAATCTAGTTCTTCTGCCGCAAGCAGTACTACCTCTAGCACCGAATCTAGCACCACGAGCAGTGAAGACACCTCATCGACTGTAAGTTCTTCTACAAGTTCGGTAACGTCTAGTGAAACTACAAGCGAGGCTGAAAGCCAATCTTAAAACCTTTTGGAAGAAGGGATATTAAATGGATAAAGACCTAAAAAACCAAGCACCTGGAACTGATGATTTTGAGCAGATTTTGCAAGGCAGAGCGTTAAAGTCAAACGAAAATTATAATATTGATGATTTCATCTCTGCTCCTACTGCAAAAAGCACCGGAGATTTCCATCAAAGTTCCGACTCCACCTTGGGCGAGTTTATTGCAAAACCCGAAGGCGAGGAAGATCGCAGTGGATTTATAGCCACAATGCATCCCGAATTACTCGACAGTATGGCCATAACCCAAGAAAGTGCACCCGAACCCGCTAAAAGTGGGGTTAAAACTGCACTTAAAATCATTATACCTATTGTTCTTTGCTTAGTTTTAATAGGTGTGGTTTTCTTTGTGCACACTTTATCAGCGCGCGAGTTAAATAGGTACTTTGATGAATATGACGCTATTTACCAAAACGTTCAAAACGATAAGGACAACCGTTTTACATACCTTAAAGGTTTAAATAGCGACGTTGCCGGATTTATCGAGTTAGACGGCGATGGATATCCCATTGTAAAGCCCCAAGAAAACGATGAGGAATATTACAAAAGTCATCTATTCTCGGGCGCTTCTAACCGCTATGGCACACTTTACACCAACAGTAATGTAGAAGAAAGCGGTTTCCCCGATATTATGGCCATTCACTGTAACGGCAAGGACTCACGAATACTTGATTATGTTAAACATCTACAACAGAATTGTAAATGCTTTGGCCCCCACTGTTTGAACTTTGATTCTCTTACAGATAACGGCGAGTGGGCTTTATTCTCTGCCTTTAATTTTAAGGGTGAGGAACCTTTTTTAATAGACCGTCTTGGCTTTTTAAATGAAAAACTACAAGATGAATATATAAATAATCTTTACGCAAACTCTAAACGCGACTTTAGGGTAGATGTTGCAGCAGGAGATAAACTTCTGGTGCTTATAGTAAACGACGGCAACCGCACACACGTTGCCGCATTCAGACTTTTGCGCGAGGGCGAAACTAAAGATGATGTTACACCTCGCATAGAGGAAACTATTTCAGATAAGGTTGAAAGTGAACAAAGTTCCGACACCGAATCTAAAGAAAGCAAACCCTCTGCTAATAGCAGTAAACAAAGTACCACCTCTAGCAAAACCGAAAGCACTACTCAAAAAGACAACACCCCTATAAACACCGAAAAACGCTATGAGCAAACGGGTCTTACCGACAATATGGATAAAACCGTAAAGGTTGACGTTGCGCCCGTTGTAACAATGTCTAACGTTGTTGGTATGACCAAATCGGCGGCTGTTTCTTTGCTTGAGGACACACTTGGCTTCCCTGTTAAAATTGTAGAGCAAGAATCTAACGTAAAGCGTGGCGAAGTAATAGCACAATCGGTAGCAGGTGGCGCAGAAATAAGTACAGATAACACAATTACAATAACCGTAAGCATCGGTCTTTCGGGTGGCAAAACCCTAGTTCCCGACCTTATAGGTCTATCTGCCGCCACTGCCGAAATTATGCTTGATAAATACGACCTCTCTCTTGGAACTAAAACCGAGAAAAAGAGCGCTCTTGAAAAAGGCACTATAATTTCACAATCTATTGCCGCCGACACCGAAACTACCACAAACACAAAAATTGATATAGTAGTAAGCGACGGCAAGGGTAAACTTGAAACGGTTAAGATGCCAAACCTCGTTGGTAAAACAAAAGAAAAAGCATCTTCCCTAATTAAAGCGGCAGGACTTAAGGTTGGTAAGATAACAACCGTTACCTCTTCTAAGCCTGCAGGCACAGTTATTAGCCAAGAAGTTCCAAAGGATGCCGCCGTTGCACAAAACGAATCGGTTGGATTTAGCATCAGTAACGGTAGTAAGGTTAATAACCTAACGGTTAAAAACCTCTCTAGTTGGAGCGTTAAAATAAACGGCAAAACATACGCGCCCGGCGCATACATAAAGGGCGACTATATGGATATAATTCCTTATATCGTAGAAGCCGAAATGGGCGGCGGATTTAGTATGGAAGCGTTAAAAGCGCAAGCCGTTGCGGCTTACTGTTGGCTTATAAATGCGGGTTCTACAAAAGGTAGCGCACCTGCTGTTCCGCTTAAAAACCCAACCCAAAATGCGATTGATGCGGCTTCGGCGGTTAACGGGCAAAAGGTTACCCACAAAGGCGAAACCGCGCAGACCTACTATTATGCTATTTCGGCAGGTTATACCGCAAACTGTAAGGACGTATGGTATGCCGATATACCCTACCTTCGCGCAGTTAATTCGTCGGTAGATAAGGATTACGACGGATTTGAAACAAAGGTGACCTACTCTGCATCGGAACTCAAAAGCCGTGTTAGCAGTACCTACGGAATTGACCTCTCTGGAACTTCTAAATCAAAGTGGTTTAGCGTAAAATATGATGAGAACGATGCATACGCAAGAAAGGTTTCGATTGGCGGCAAAAAGGACGTTACAGGTTCTTCTTTCCGTGACGAGTTACTTGATTACGAACTTCGCTCAACCGCATTTAAAATAAAATACAACAAATCCAGCGACACCTTTACCTTCACCGTTCGCGGTTTTGGACACGGTGTTGGTATGAGTCAGGTAGGCGCTAACTACTACGCAAAACAAGGTTGGACCTACAAAGAAATTTTAACCCACTACTACCCCGGTACGTCGGTTGGTTAATGCTATTTTTAAAGGAGAATTTTAATGGTAGAACAATTAGTTGAGTTTTTTCGCGGCATCCCCGATTGGATTTCTTTAATAGCAATCTCGGTGCTTCCTATAATCGAACTTCGCGGTGGCATAATTGCGGCAAAGTTAATGGGCGTTGCCTTCTTGCGAGCATTTCCAATTTGCATTATAGGAAATATATTACCTATACCTTTTGTATTACTTTTGCTAGACAAGATTTTCGCGTTTTTGAGAAAATTTAAGTTTACCTCAAAGTTTATGGCATTTTTAGACCGAAAAATTGAAAAAAATCGAGATAAAGTTGAACGCTATGGCTGGATAGGTCTTGTTTTATTCGTTGGCATACCACTACCCGGCACAGGCGCTTGGACTGGTGCACTAATTGCAAATGCTCTTAAAATGCCAATCAAGAAGTCTTTGCCTTCTATTTGCCTAGGTGTTATATGCGCGGCTATAATTATGTCGATTGTTTCCTACTTTATACCCGGTCTTTTTGGATTTTAGGTGACTGAAATGAAAATTACTGTACTTGATACAAACACAATTACTAAAGGCGATGTTTCCCTAGAGCCTTTAATGCAGTTTGGAGAAACCGAATTTTTTGATATGCTTTCGGAAGATGAGATAATCGATGTGGCAAAAGATAGCGATATAATTATCTGCAACAAGGCTAAAATTACCGAAAAAATTATGGAAAACTGCAAAAGGCTAAAATTCGTTACCCTTTTTGCAACGGGTTACAACAACATTGATTTGGTAGCCGCTAAAAAGCACGGCGTTACGGTTTCTAATGCGCCCGGTTATTCTACCGATTCTGTAGCCCAGCACACCTTTTCCTTCATTTTAGAACTTGCACTTAATATTTCAAAGTACAACAATTCTGTAAAAAATGGCGACTGGGTGCGTTCTAAAAAATTCAGTTATTTCAGTTTCCCTTTAACCGAACTTTCGGGTAAAACGCTTGGCATAATCGGACTTGGCACTATAGGACAAGCCGTTGCTAAAATTGCAAATGCATTTTCTATGAAGGTTATTGCTTATTCGCGCACCGAAAAACAAATTGACGGAGTTGACTTTTTACCTTTACAAGAAGTTTTCAAAAGGTCCGATTTTCTGACGTTACACTGCCCGCTAAATGAATCAACTAGTGGTATTATAAACAAAGACACCTTGAAACTTATGAAGTCTACCGCATTTTTGGTTAACACCTCTCGCGGTGGTGTGATAGTTGAAAAAGACTTGGTCGAAGCACTAGAAAATGGCACTATTAGCGGTGCGGCGGTTGACGTTTTAGACATTGAGCCAATGTATGAAAACCACCCCTACCTTAAAGCGCCGAATATGATTATTACACCGCATATCGCGTGGGCAACCATTGAGGCTAGAACAAGGCTTATTGACCTAGTTTCCAGCAACCTTAAAGCATTCATTAGTGGCAAGCCACAAAACATTGTAATGTAATAAAATTGTAACTATACTTTTTATCTATATATATTTATAATATATATAAGACACAAGAAGGGAGTGAAACTGTTGGCAAAAAAGCAAAAAACAAAGCGTTTTATTAGCATTTTTCTAATCGCCGCCATTACCGTTTGTTCTTTGTTTACCTTTAATGCAAGCGGCACCGCCGCCGAGCCTTATAAAACCTACAAAAAGTCCACAAAATCAACCAAATATCTTGTTGCCGACGGTTATGATTACTCCGCCCCCGTTCCAAAAAATTATGCGGTAGGCAACTCCTATTTTAACGACGCGGTATTTATAGGCGACTCTCGCGGTGTTGACCTTATGATTTATACCGACATAAAGAACACAAAGGCTCTTCCCTACTGTGATGTTGGCCTTAACGTAAGCACGGCTTTTACTAAAGAGTTTGTTAGCCTTAACGGCTCAAAAGTAACGGTGCTAAACGCTTTAAAGAAAAAGAAAAAGAAATTTACCAAGGTTTACTTAATGTTCGGTATTAACGAACTTGGCTATTCCTCGGTAGGCGCATTTATAAAGCAATATTCCAAACTTGTTGACGCGGTACGTGAAATAAACAAAAACGCTATCATTTACGTGCATTGTGTTGTTCCCGTTTCAAAACAGCGCGATAACACAAGCGACACCTTTACAAACGTTCGTATAAACAAATGGAACAAATACATTAAAAAGATGTGTAAGGATAAGAAACTGTTTTATATTGATGCGGTTTCCGCCTTCTCGGGAGCAGACGGATATTTGCCAGACGACGCCGCTTATGACGGCATACACTATAAACCTAGTTACAGCCAAAAATGGTTAAATTATTTAAGAACCCGAACACTTTTAGTAAAATAAAGGAAGATTGTTATGAAAAAATTATTAGTTTCACTCGTTTGTTTTATACTTGCTTTTTCTCTTTGCGGTTGCGGCGACTTTACACTTGATACCGCCGCACTCGAGACCGAAGTTATAGATAAGGTTCAGTTTGATGCACCACTTGAGAAAATTGACAACGAGACTACCATAAACGTATTCTACACACTACCCGAAAACGTTTCGGCTATAGTTTATCGCGGTTCGTCTATCAGTGCAGACCAATTCTGTATTTTTACAGCAAATGATAGCGCTACTGCAACCGAAACCGAAACTATGGCTAACACACTAGTTGAGAGCCTTAAAGATACTTTCTCGTCCTATGATCCTGAGGAAGTTACAAAACTTAATAGTGCAATCGTTCGCAAAAAAGGCAACTACGTTGTGCTACTTATTACTAACGATTACGATAATGCAAATAGCATTTTAGATAAATATTTAGCATAAAACTAAAGCCGACCTTTTGCGTCGGCTTTTATCTACTTTAAAGGAGTAACAATAATGGTATTTTCCTCATCGATTTTTATGTTCGGATTTTTAGCGGCAGTTTTACCGCTTTATTTCCTTGCGCCTAAAAAATGGCGAAATCTTATTTTGCTGATTTTTAGTCTCTTTTTCTTCTACGCTTGGGATATGCCGCTTTACTCCTTTATTATGATTTTCTCCACCGTATTTGATTACTTCAATGGCAGAGCAATAGGCCATTACAGAAACAAAGGCAACGAAAAGGCAACGAAGGCTATACTTATACTTTCGGTTGTTGGTAACCTCGCTATCCTTTGCTTTTACAAGTACACCAACCTATTTATTAGCGGTATAAACACAGTTGCGAACACCGGTATTCCACTACTTGATTTAGCGCTTCCTATCGGTATTTCCTTTTACACCTTCCAGACAATGTCTTACACCATTGACGTCTATTTAGGTGGTTGTAGTGTGCAAAAAAACATTATAAATTTCGGCACCTACGTTACTATGTTTCCACAACTTATTGCAGGCCCTATCGTGCGCTACGTTGACGTTGAGCGCGAAATTAACGAAAGAAAAGAAACCCTTGCTGATTTTGGCTATGGTGTTAAGCGCCTTGTGTACGGCCTTGCAAAAAAGGTTATCCTTGCAAACAGCGCGGGCGCTATTTGGACCGAAATTTCTAAAATGCCCGACCCACCCGTTTTAACCGCTTGGATTGGCGCTATTGCATTTAGTTTTCAGATATTCTTTGACTTTTCGGGTTACAGCGATATGGCTATCGGTATGGGCCGTATGTTCGGTTTTAAGTTTTTAGAGAACTTTAACCTGCCTTACATATCAAAAAGCATTACAGAATTCTGGCGCAGATGGCACATATCCCTTGGTACTTGGTTTAAGGAATACGTTTATATACCATTAGGCGGCAACAGAAAGGGTCCTCGCAGGCAAATTATTAACCTACTTATAGTTTGGGCGCTTACAGGTTTTTGGCACGGCGCTTCTTGGAACTATTTGTTGTGGGGACTTTACTTTGGCTTAATTCTTATTTTAGAAAAACTATTCTTGCTAAAAAGATTAGAAAAAACACCCGCCGCAGTTCAGCATATATATTCTATATTTTTAATTATTATCGGTTGGGTAATCTTTGCTAACGAAGATTTTACCGTTATGTTCAATTACCTTAAAAACCTATTCTATTCGCCCGAAGGCTTTTCTAACGGCTACACGTTATACCTTGTTTTATCCAATCTTGTGCTTTGGGTACTTGCGGTTGTTTTCTCGACAAGACTGCCTAAAAAGATTTCTGAGGCTATGCTCAAAAAGTTTACCGTTCCCGAATGGCTAAAGGCTGTAGCACTTGTTGTCCTTTTGGGTGTTTCTATCGCATTTATGGTGGGTGAATCATACAACCCGTTCTTGTACTTCAGATTTTAAGGAGGGATATTATGAAACGTAAAGGCTTGATAACAACAATTTCATTTTTGCTTGTAATTGCAATTTTTTCGCTAGGTAGCCTTATTCTGCCCGACCGCAGTTTTTCTGATAACGAAAATCGCGGTCTGCAACGCTTCCCTAAAATATCCCTTTCTAGTGTATTGCGCGGTGAAACACAAAGTCTTATAAACGACTACGCTTCTGACCAACTTATATTCAGAGACGGCTTAATTACAGTTAAAACCTGTTTGCAATATGCTTCGGGGAAGCGCGATATTGGCGGTGTTTATATCGGCAAAGACGGTCAGTATGTTGATAAAGTTTTAGATAGCGACCTTGACCCCACCGTTTTTAAAAGCAATCTTTCGGCAATACAGTTGTTTTTTGATAACACTAAAAAGTCAAAATCAAGCACAAATCTCTACCTGTTGCCAATTCCAACATCTGCGGTAAGTGTAAGCGACACGCTACCTTTAGGGGCGGATTTGTTTTCGCAAGAAGGTTGTATTGAAAGTTTAAAGGCGGTTTCTAGCGCTACTTATGTAGACGTATATAGCGATTTTAAAGACAGCCAAGAGAAGTTATATTACAAAACCGACCCACACTGGACAGAAAAGGGCGCATATTTAGCCTACTCAAAGTTCTGCGAAACCGCTAATAAGGACACCGCTACTTATGATATGCACACTCTAGGCTCGGATTCTTTTAAGGGCACGCTATATTCTAAAGCACCACTCCCCTTCTCTAAAAGTGACAGCGTTATGCTTTATGACGTAAAGGCCGGCGACAACTACACCGTTATTATTGGTGGTAAGACAAGCAAGGGCATTTACAAAAAGGAATATTTAGATAGAAAAGATAATTACAGCGTATTTTTAGGCGGTAACCAACCGCTAGTAACTGTAAGTGGCGGCGAAGGCAAGGGTCACCTTTTAGTAATTCGCGACTCGTTTGCAAGTTCAATGCTACCATACCTTATGAAAAGTTACGAAAGCGTAAGCCTTGTAGATACACGCTACTATACGGGCTCTGTAACGGCTTTAATTAGCGAAAGCAATTATAGTGATATACTGATTATGCTAGGTGTTAAAAACCTCGTAGAAGACAAAACTATACCAATAATACTTAGCTAACAACTATTTTTTATACGAAAGGACGATTATTTATGAAAAGCAAGCGAATTTTAATGGTTGGATTATCTATCTTGGCGGCAATAGTTCTCATTGCCTTAGGTGCAATTATTGGTAGCCGTCACACTAACAACGTTGCGAAGCCAACCAATTATGATACCACCTCAAGCACCGATATTGACGTGGTAAAAAGCGAAGTAGCACAAGTTTCTTCGCAAAACGAAACAACATCCCAAAAGGAAGAAATCAAAGAAGACAAACCTGTTGTTAATTCTACTGTCACACAAGAAAATTCTACAACCGCTTCGGTTAGTTCTGTAACTAATCAAACTAGCCAAACAACCTCTGTTTCATCATCAGATATTGATAAAGATAAAGCGAAGCAGATTGCAGTAAAAGATGCAGGTCTTAAACAAAGCGACGTTAACTTCATAAGGGTTGAATTCTCGATAGATGACGGCGTTAAACATTACGAGGTTGATTTTTATGCCGACGGTGTTGAGTACGATTATGAAATCGACGCTTTAAGCGGTGCCGTATTAAAACGCGAAAGCGAGGGTAAAAAACAAACAACAACGAATGAGAAGAAAGAAATTTCAAAAAACAATGCTAAAAGCATAGCGCTTAAACACGCCGGCGTGAGTGAAAGCGACGCTTATGCTCTATCGGTTGAACTTGACCGTGACGACGGTAAGGTTTATTACGAAATAGAGTTTAAATCGGGCGGATATGAATATTCATGCAACGTAGACGCTTATAGCGGTAAAATTACCGACTTTGAAAAAGAGTTTGATGATTAAATAGTAAAACAAAAAAGCCGAGTTATCACAAGATAACTCGGCTTTTAGTTTGCTATTATATTATTCAGAAATAGCGTCAACAGGGCAACCATCAGCGCAAGAACCGCAATCGATGCACTTATCAGCGTCGATTACATATTTGCTATCACCCTCAGAAATAGCCTCTACAGGGCAAGTAGAAGCGCATGCACCACAGCTGATGCACTCGTCAGAAATTTTGTATGCCATTGTTTACACCTCCAACCAATGCTTTATATTTCATATTGTATCACATTTGCAGAAAAATGCAAGTGCGAATATTGAAAGAATTATTCCTCGCCCTTTTCCTCATTTTCGGGTTGTTTCTTGCCCTTATGGCGCAAGAATTTAACGTCGTCACGATGAACTGCAAAAGGAATACCGTCATCACCAACACGCACCTGCAAAATGCCGGTTAGCGTATTAGCAGTAAGTACAACTGCATCTCCATCACGAGTACGAACAGTTGAGCCAACCTTTGGGGTTTGACGGTTAAGATACTCGTAAGCCTCCTGCTCGTACTTTAAGCAACACATAAGTCTGCCACAACTACCCGAAATCTTTGTTGGGTTTAATGAAAGATTTTGTTCTTTTGCCATCTTTATTGAAACGGGTTGGAAATCATCTAAAAAGCGTGAGCAACAGAATTGTTGACCGCAGATACCAAGTCCGCCAAGCATTTTAGCCTCATCGCGAACACCAATTTGGCGAAGTTCAATTCTAGTACGGAACACTGCCGCCAAATCCTTTACAAGTTCGCGGAAGTCTACACGTCCGTCAGAAGTAAAGTAGAACAGAATTTTTGTGCCGTCAAACGAACATTCAACGTCAACAAGTTTCATATCAAGTCCGTGTGCTATTATCTTTTCTTCGCAAACCTTTTGTGCATCTGCCTCTTTTTTGTGGTTTTCCTCTGCCTTTTTTATATCCCGCTCGGTAGCGGTGCGAACAACCTTTTTCAAAGGCTTTACAACTTCGCTATCATCTACCTTATGATTGCCGGATGCTACACAGCCAAACTCTAAACCACGCGCAGTTTCTACAATAATTTTATCGCCGATTTTATACGTGTTTCCATCGGGGTTAAAATAGTAAACTCTACCTTCGGGTTTAAATTTTACACCTATTACTTCAACCATACTTATCCCTCCTTAAAGTATAGTTTCGATTTCTTTATTGCTAATAAGGTTATTTATGTTATCTACAACCTTATCTGCCATCGTTGTACTGCAAAGACCTATTGCCTTGCCATCAAGTTCAATAAAGTAGCGGTTATCGTAACTTTCCATTTTATAAATATTAAGGACCAAATCGGAATCCTTTGCACCGTCTTTTACCATAAACTTTGCGCTAAAATACATTTCGGCATCACTTGGTTTTTCGGTAATTAAACTCGAATCTGAAAGATACGGAATGATTGCTAAAACATAAGAATAATAGTTAGAGAAGTTTTCGGTTTTTATGGTTTTGCCGTCATATTTTACCTGGATTGCTTCTACTTCTTCGTCATCTTCTTCGGTTACCTTTTTAGATATATCGAAGGTATAATTTTTGCCGCTGATATCCAAAGACAATGCTTTTAGGCCATCCATATTTTCCAAAACAACGGAACTTGTTGCAAAGTCAATCCGGCTATACTCAAAAAACTCAAAGTTAAGGCGGCTTACCATATATATTACAGGGACACCGTCAATAACCATAGCATAATAGTTTTTATCTGTTGCGGACTGCGACAACTTAATGCTAATCTTTGCATCGCCTGCTTGATAGGTAATTGTCGCTTGCGGATTTATTAGGTTATAATCCTCTAAAACCTTATCTGGTATACCGTCTTTATTAAAGTAGTAAACCTCACCACATTCCAAATCCTCTTTCATAATAGAAAGTAGGTCTGCAATTTTTTCGCCGTCTACATGGGTGTAATGGGGATTTACCATTTTATATAAAAGGTTAGAGTTTTCCCTGCCGTACATCTCAATACGTATGTCTCCCGCCTTTACTAGTTCGCCCGAGAACTCTACGTAATCAAAACTATCCAAAGTGTCGGCAAAATACTCGCTATTATTTTTAGTTTGAGGAACTGCGGTAGGCGCCATATTATCAATATAATACGAAACATCCTGCGTAAAGTAATCTATAGTTTCAGCAGCCAATACGTAAATCTTGTTTGGCTTATTTGAAAGTTTAAGATATGCACCTTTCATAGAACTATTCTCAAACTTTTTGCCAACAGTGATAATATAGTCGCCACTTTTAGCCTTAACGTCAATTATAGCCTCAGGTTTTTTAAAGCCATAATCATTACCCTCTTGCTCATCACGTTCAAAAAGGTACTCAACCGAAGCACAGTCTCCAAGCGTTAAAGCGGTGCTTTCTAAATCGATATATTTTTTATCTACACCCTTAATATACCAATCCATATCGACGTCGCCGTCACTGTCGTTATCGTTGTTGCCTTTTTCGGGGTAAAACTCTATTGTGCCATAGCCGTTTGTAAGGCTTGCCGAGGTTATGTCATTAACGTCAATTCCAACCGCGGTAAAGGTTTCCGCTACTTCCTCGCTTGCAACGGAAGATTGCGAAGAGCCACTGCTTTTGCCAAAAAATTTATTTATTAAAAGCACCGACACAATCAAAGCCACAACTACGCCCAAAGCAATTATGGTGCGCAATAAAATATTTTTGTTTTTTGGCGGCTTTTTATGCTCTATTTGAGGCTTTGAGAATATAGACGACGCCTCTATTTCTGCATCGGTTAATTCTTTAAAGCCGTTGTTTTGATTATTTTGATTTTCCATTTCTCTTCCTCCGAGAAAAAATTAGAATTACAACCAATAACACTACCACAGGAATGATTACCGCGATTATTCCGAAAGCTAGTATATAATCGGTATCGTAACCTGACGTTGTATCAATGCCCATTTCGGAAAAATTAACAGCATAATCCGAAAGGCCTGACAACGTATTTCTATGTGGTTTGTTAATATTATTCATAACGGTTGCAAATAGTTGCAGGTTACCGTTAGTACTGCCTTTGTAATTTTTTGTTTCGTTATTTCTTACTGCGAAATAGGTTGTGATAAAATCCACCGACGAGAAAACCACTACCCTTGAATATCCATCGTCGCCATTTTCTTTTTCGCTAAGGGTAACCAATGGGTATGTTTTTTCTGTGGTATCCTCTATTTCATCTTTATTTGCTTTTTTAGAGCCTGCATACCTTTTTTTTAGGGCTGTAACAACCTTATCGGATTTTGTAGATACCAACTTGCTTACCTTAACGTCACCAGTATCCTCAAAAACAGTAATGGGGGTACAGTTGTCCATAATAAGATTGCCCTCTATTTTGCTAGGGTCTAGATATTCCGACTCGTTAGCCACTCCATACAACTGACTGTCTTTAGAAAAATATCCTTTTTTACTATCGGTATACAGTACCCTTTTGGTATTCATCGAAACGCCCCAGTTATTTAGCAAGGAATTTAGCAGTGGCGTATCAACGTAAGTTTCGGGAGCAAGGTACATAAACGACCTATTACCACCAAGACTTAAAAAGTTTTCAATGATTACTAATTCCTCTAAGGTTATATCCCTTACGGGTGAGCAAATCATAATCATATCATATCCGTTAAGTCTCTCGGACTTTAAGGTTACGTTATCAATGTTGTATCCATTACCCGACATATAATCTTTAGCATGTTCGAAGGTATCCTTGCCGTTTATATCGTCAATATACGCAATGTTAACATAACGCGAGGTGCTAAGCCTTTTTAACCTATTAACCAAGGTTTCTTCTACCTTGATACCGGTTATTTTTTTATTATCGTCCTCTTCATAAGTAAATAACGCTTTGGCGTTAATAGCAGAATTACGATTTGTTGGGCTACCGTCAAAATTAACTGTACAAGAAATCATAATATCGCCAAATTCAAGTTTATAGCGTTTATATTTGTCGATAAAACTATATGAAGAGATATTAAACGGGTCAATAAATTTAAGTTTTACGTTGGTATTAAGTTCTGAAATTGTTTTAAGTGTATTGATAACATCGTAATAATGCTGCAAAGTATCGGAAGTATATCCGTAATAATACTTAAGATAATCGCCTGCGACGAAATCCTTTTGCGAACCGATAAAAGTAATGCTTATAGACTGGTCTACCGAAGCAAAAAAGTCGCGTGTTTTATCACTAATTTCTACCTCTTCATACTCGATAGGCTCAGAAGCCGGAACAGTAGAAATTGGCGAGCCGCTATTACCCGAATCGGAACTGCCACTAACCTTTAAATCTATTGAATCAATATTTATGCCGTTCTGCGCTTTAGCAAAGGCGCTAAAGTTAGCGGACACAAGCAGTGCCGCAACCAATAGCACAGTAAAAATGCGTTTTTTGAAACTATTCAATTTGCGACACCACCTTTTTTAAAAAATTAATAATTCTTTCTGCGAATATAAACAAGTATTGCCAAAGCAATAAAAGATGCGGGAATTAAACCTACGAATATAATAGCAATCAGTACGGTTTGAGCCTCTGTAGTAGTACCTGTAAACGTACCTGAAGTATCGCTTAAAACCTTAGTTTCCATAACGTACTGGTCTTGGTCGTTACGGATAGTTGCATTGATAACGTTAACTAAAAGTCTTAGGTTTCCGTTTTCTGATTTTGTTGTTATATGCGCATTGGTAATAAAATCTACAGATGAAAATGCTACTACGTAACCTGCAGTACCGTCTTTTGAATTTTTAGAAACTAGTGCTACCGGTTGTTGTGCGCCTGCACCCTCTGCTACGAAATTAGAGTCGCCATCAGGTTTTTTATAGGTTGACATATCCATAGTAGCAAGAATTGCCTCTACACTTCTTGTGCCGTTTGGCTCGTCTATATAAACTGTGCTAAGTGGCATCATATTGTTAGAAATGTAACTATAGGTATTTTGGTCTACCGCCGCAGTATAGTCTGTTCCAAGGGTTTCAAGATAAATATTAGTGCGGTCGGTTGAGTAGTATTTCTCGTCCTTTGAATAATACTTATATCCTCTTTGGAAACCAATGCCCCACTCCTCTAAGAATGCGTACATATTTGGAAGATTTGGACTTGCAGTAGAACCGAAGTATAAAAGGGTTTTACCCTGTTTACCGTCATTCTCCAACCAGTCGGAAATGGTTTTAATTTCTGATGCGGTATAGTCTTTACCGGGACTGCAAATTATCATTACATCGTGTTTGCTAAAATCCTGACCATCAATAACGGGGTAATTTTCTAAAGCGATAGCGTTTTGCTTTGCAGTTTCTGTAAGCAAACTTGTATAGTCTTCTGAACTGTTAGCGGTAATAACCGCTACATTAACGTTTGTGAGATTTACAGTCTTGAAAATGCCGTTAGCAACCGCCTGTTCTACATTGTTACCCACAAGTGTATATGACTCATAACCCGAGGTGTAATAAGTGGTAGAACTCTCGTCTGTTTCAAGGTCATAACAATCGGTTAAAGAAATAACACCAAGTTTTGCCTCTTTATCCTTGCCGTCAGGATAGCATTTAATGAGTATATCACCGTAGTTTATTGTAAGGTCGGTTTCGGTGTACTCGCTTATAATACTGCTTACCTCTTCACCGAATGGGTCCACAAACTCAACCGAAATGTTTTTATTGTACTTGCGATACTGTTTAAGCAAGTCTATAGTTTGTTGGTAATATTTACCACCGCTATTATCGGTAATCGGATGATAATAAGGTATATAAGTAACGTACATATCCTCTGTAAAGAGAACGGTTAACTCTACCTCGTAATCAAGTTCGCGCAAGAACTCTGCATTTTCAGGGTTAACTGTGTGCGCGTTTTCTGCGGTTAGGTCTAAAGTCATTGGATAGCGGTCATTAAGAACGCTAACTACAACGTTTATGAGAATTACCACTGCAATAAATATTGCAGTTATAGCAGTTGCAAAACCGCCGTATTTTAAGCGATATGCACTTTTCATACGCTTTTCGTTATTTTCCATTACGCCTTACCTCCTTTTTAAGCCCAGCGTTTCTTTTCAAGCATACGAACTGTTAAAAATAGGAACACAGCCGAAACGCTTACGAAGAATATAAGGTTCGAAAAATCCAAAACGCCTGAAGCAAAGGTTTCCTGTCTTGTCATAAATGATAAACCGGAAATTATCTTTGTAAGGAACTCTACGTTTATTGCTGATGCCAATGAATCCATCATTACCAAAAGCATTACTGCGCCGAATGAAACAACCGCAGAAACCAACTGACTTTCGGTAAGTGAGGATATAAACAATCCAATAGCAATAAGTGCAGCGCCAAGTAGCAATATACCTATAAGGTTGCCGATATAAACAATCCAGTTAGGTGTAGTAAAGGCGGCGAAAATAAGTTGATTTACAAGGGTTAAAACATAGCAACTTGCAAAAACAGTAAAGGCTGCTAAAAATTTACCCATAACAACTCCCCAAAGGCTAACGGGTGCGGTAAGTAACGCCTGGTCAACCTTTAATCGCTTATCTTCACTCATCAAACGCATTGTGAGGATAGGGCATAAAAACATTGAAATGGTTAACATAAACGAAAATAGAACAGAAATATCGCCCATTCCGTTATAGAAAAGGATGTAGAAATAAAATCCTTCAAAAAGGGCGAAAACTGTAAATACTACATAGCCCAATGGCGATGTAAAATAACTTCTTAGTTCTCTTTTGAATATCGCAGTCATTTTTATACCTCCTCGTCGTTTTTGGTTAGTCTTAAGAATATTTCCTCTAAATCGAGGTCGTGTTGCGAAAGGTTAAGCACAGTAAAACCTTGCTCTAAAAGTCTGGTTAAAAGAACTGCGCGTACGTCTGCACCCTCGTCTACATAAACGCTAAATTCAAAAGTGCCTTCTTCTAAAGAACCAATACAGGTAACGTCGCTAACACCCTTAACGTTGCCTATTAGTTTTATAGCATCTACCTTTTCGCTACTGCTGTTACCCTTTATGCGAAGGGTCAAAGCAGTGCTTCCTGAAAGTTTGCGTGAAAGTTCATTTGGTTTACCGTCAGCAATAATGGTACCTTTGTTAATAACAATAATTCTATCACAAACCGACTGAATCTCGGACAAAATGTGTGAAGAAACAATTACGGTATGATTGCGACCTAAGTGGTGAATAAGGTTGCGGATTTCAATTATCTGTCGTGGGTCAAGACCAACAGTTGGCTCGTCCAAAATAATTACATCAGGGTTACCCAAAAGTGCTTGCGCAATACCAACCCTTTGGCGATAACCTTTTGAAAGGTTTTTGATTAAACGACCCTTAACGTCATCGATTTTGACCAAGGTACAAATCTCAGCAATATGCGGAGCTTTTGGTAGCCTTACTTTTTTAAGGTCATACATAAAGTTTAAGTACTCCTCTACCGTCATATCAGGGTAAAGGGGTGGTAATTCGGGTAAATAGCCGATATGTTTTTTAGCCTCGGCAGGGTTGAGCAGAATATCATACCCGTTAATAGTAACCGAGCCCTCTGTCATAGATATATATCCTGTCATTATATTCATTATGGTAGACTTACCTGCGCCGTTAAGACCAAGAAAGCCCAAAACCTCGCCATCGTTAACAGTGAAGTCAACACCTCGCACTGCGATATGGCTACCGTATTTTTTTGAAAGGCCAGCAACTTCTATCATTTAACTTTCCTCCATAAAAGATTATTGGTTTTACATTTTAGCATACATTTTTTAACAAAATGCGAACAAACTTTTAACAGTATGCACACTAGTCCATATTATCTAAAATATTATACTATATATTTTAATATTTAGCAAGATTTATTTAAAGTAAATATATATTAACTTTAGCACTTGATTTTTGCGACGTTTTGGGATAGAATATATAAGTAATAAATTTTAGGAGGAATAAAAATGTTGGTATCTGCAAAAGAAATGCTTCAAAAAGCAAAGGCTGGCAAATATGCCGTTGGTCAGTTCAACATAAACAACCTTGAATGGACAAAGGCCATTCTATTAACCGCACAAGAACTTAACTCTCCCGTTATACTCGGTGTTTCCGAGGGTGCAGGCAAGTATATGTGTGGCTACAAAACCGTAGTTGGTATGGTTAAAGGTATGATTGAGTGCTTAGGAATTACCGTTCCTGTTGCTCTTCACTTAGACCACGGTAGCTACGAAGGCGCTATGCAATGTATAGAGGCAGGTTTCTCTTCTGTTATGTTCGATGGTTCACACTACCCTATCGAAGAAAACATTGCAAAAACAAAGGAATTAGTTGAACTTACTAATAAACTTGGTCTTTCACTAGAAGCTGAGGTTGGCGCTATCGGCGGTGAGGAAGACGGCGTTGTTGGCAGCGGTGAAGTTGCCGACCCTGAAGAGTGCAAAATGATTGCAGACCTCGGCGTTACAATGCTTGCTGCAGGTATTGGTAACATTCATGGTAAATATCCTGAAAACTGGGCAGGTCTTTCTTTCGACACTCTCGATAAAATCCAACAGTTAACAGGCACTATGCCTCTCGTTCTACACGGCGGTACAGGTATTCCTGAAGATATGATTAAGAAGGCTATCTCTTTGGGCGTTTCTAAAATCAACGTTAACACCGAGTGTCAACTTGCTTTCTCGGCTGCTACCAGAAAGTACATTGAAGAAGGTAAAGACCTAGTAGGTAAAGGCTTTGACCCAAGAAAAGTTTTAGCACCAGGTGTTGAGGCTATTAAAGAAACAGTCAAAGAAAAGATGCAACTTTTCGGTTCGGTTAATAAAGCTTAATAAACTTACAAAAGCCACGGAATTCCCGTGGCTTTTTCTTTGCTATAAAATATGCCCCAAGCAGATACTTGGGGCATATAATTTTTATTTAACCTTTACTTTCTTTGTAGCCGACCAGGCTGATTTGATTTTACCTTTAACCGTACGAACACGCACATAGTAAGTCTTTTTGCTTGTTAGTTTCTTCACCGTTTTAGAAACTGTTTTGTTGCTCTTAACGGTTGCGGTTTTTGCACTCTTGAATTTAGAAGATGTGCTGTACTGAATCTCATAACCTGAGCCTGTGGTCTGCTTTTTATACTTTACAGTAAATGCCTTTTTGCCCGCTTTTAGCGAGGTTATAGCAGTCTTTTTAGAGGTAATGCTATACGCTAGGGTCTTTTTGCCGCTATAATTGCCTTTAAATGTAACGGTTACTTTATAAGAGCCTATTTTTTTAGATTTGCTATTACTGTATTTTACCGTATAGTATTTAGAAGAAATTGTTTTGCCGGCAGAAGTCTTAACGGTAACTTTGGGTTTTCTTACCTTACCGTTATACTCAAGCAAGGTTGATGAAAGTTTTATAACCGCCTTTTTGTAAACAACCTTATCTTTAACCTTACCGCAAACTTTACATGCTGTGGTTTTGTGCCCATTGCGTGAAGTTGTGCCCTTGACTGTGGTGGTCTTGTAAGAGTGTTTACCGGTTGCAGCAATTTTAGTGCTACTTACTGTTTTTTTGCACCTATTACACACTTTGTTTATTACGCCATTTTTACCGCACGTGGCAGCAACAGTTACCGTAGATGTGGTGGGGTGTATACAATTACCATTTGCGTCGCTATAATAGGTTATTGTTGCTTTCTTCAAAGCATCGTTGCGTTCATCGTCAATATAAATTGCTTTCCATTGGGCTTCGCTACCGCCAAAGTATATGTTTTTCAGGGCGGTACAGTCGTTAAAAGCACAATATTGAATGCTTTTTATTGTCGCAGGCAAACATATAGTTTCCAAATATGAATGATAGCCAAATGCATAAGGTTCAAGGCTTACAACAGTATAATCGCCAAATTTTTCAGGAACGACAATCTTTGTTTTTGGCTCGCCACGATAAGAAACATAAACTTCCTTATCATCTTCATTTATGATACCTACGCTAAAATCAAGATTGTCGAAAGGTCCATCTACAACTGTAGCATTAAAGGTACAGGTTTTACCTTGGTAGATAGCAGTAACCGTATTGTTTTGACCGCCAACTTCCCACTTGTTTTGGCTCGATTGGTTAGTTTCTAGTTCTATACCGGTTTCTTGATCTAACTCATCCACACCCGAGATTATTGCCGCAGGTGTTCCGTCGTTGTAATTAACCTTAATTTTTACATATTTAAGTGCTGGATAAGGAGAATAGCAGAAGTACACGCCTTCATTTTCATATATGCCGTCTGATGTCCACCAACCATCTGCACTATTATTTTCAATAAATTTATAATCACAAGAAACGAACTCTATGCTTTCTACTTTACTTGCAACGAGAGTTGCATTCATTGTGGTTTCGGCACCCATATATCTAACGGTAATTGTGTTGGTACCACCAACTGTCCATTGATTATCAACCGACTGGGTACTATCGAAATTCAAACCCGTCCATATTTCATTTTCATCTTCATACGGGATAATTTCGTTTGGTCTACCATCATCGTAGGTTACTTCTATCTCTGCGCCTTTTACCGCAAAGTAAGGGTTATACCGGAAAAACTGTCCTTCTTCATCAGAGTTTGTTCCGTATCTACTATCATTTTCTATATATTGGAAATTATTGGATTTAACCGCTATGCTTGCAACGTGGTTTTCCTTAATGGTTACAGGTATTTTTACAGTAAATCCTTTATATTCTACGGTTACAAATTTATCGTTTCCATCAACCAACCAAGGATTCTCTGCCGATTGATTATCGCTTGTATTTATATTAAGATTTCTGCCATATACTTCCTCGGGTGCCCTACCATCATTATAGGTAATTTTGAATTTCGCACTCTCTATTATATTCCAAGTGTTATAACAGAAATATCTGGTTCCGTTTTGTTCATCCCAAGAACCTACTCGCTCGTCATATTCGACTAATTCGCTTTCAGCCGATACAAGTTCAAAAGATGCAACAGGGTTAGGACGAATAGTAACATTGTATGTACAAGTTTTGCCACCATAAGTAAATTTAATAATATTGTTACCGCCAACCGTCCAAGGAGTCATATATTGGTCGCACTCATACTCTAATCCTGTTAGATCGCCGTACATATCATAATATTTAATATATTGTACAGGTCTTCCGTCATTATAGGTAACCTTGATAATTACATCGTCGGCTACGCGAGAACTATAGTAACAGAAAAATGGCTCGTCTTCACCCTCTAGATAATCCCAATAACCATCGTCGGCGTTTTTATCTTCAAACACAACGTTGCAAGAATAAACTTCGATTTTTTCTATAGGGTTTTTCTTTATAATCGCATTGTATGTGCAGGATTTACCCTTATATGTAAAGGTAATTATGTTCTGTCCGCCAACTTCCCAAGGCGTTGCATAACCTTGATTATCGTAACACTCCAAATCTGTTCTGTCGCCATCTTCGTTGTAATACTGAATGTACTCAGAAGGTCTGCCGTCGTTATAATTAACCTTTATTGTTGCCGTTTCGGCGGCTCTCCAACAATCGTAATGGAAATATTCTCCGCCTTCATCTTCCCAAATACTTCCTTCTTGTATGCTTTGCTCTGTATAAACATAGTCGCAAGAAACAAGTTCTATACTTTCAACGGGGTTTTCCACTACACTTACATTTATATCGCAGGATTTACCCATATATTCAATGGTAAGAATGTTATCGTTACCAATAACCCAAGGAGTTTCGTAAGACTGATTATTGGTAATCTTCACATTGTAATCGCCATTTTCATCTGCGCAATCTATATACGCAGGTTCTCTGGCAGGATCTTTAAAGTTAACCTTAATTATTGTGTTACGAAGAACATGCTCTTCGTAATAGCAGAACCAATCGCCTATTGGTACATTATCATCGTTATACGCAGTAGACCATATACCGACAGAAGTATCGTTCTCTATATAACTAAATTTGCTTGAATGAACCTCTATGCTATCAACAGGGTTATCTACTACCGAGACGTTAAAGGTGCAAGTCTTCGTCATATAAGTTAAGGTTATTGTGTTGTTTTCTCCGTCCTTCTCCCAAACTGTATCATAACTTTGGTTTGAATATGCAGAAAGTCCGGTTTGCTTTTCTTCGCTATCATAGTAGCCTATTTGCTCAGGCTCTCTTCCGTCGTTATAGGTTACCTCTACCAAAGCACGTTTTGCAGCCTCTTCGGGTATATAATAGAAATATTTATCAGTTCCATTATCTTGCCAATAACCATTTGCGGTATCATGCTCAATATAAGCAAAATCACAAGAAACAAACTCTATTTTTTCTATGGGATTTTTCACAACTATAATATCATAAGTGCCTTCTTCGTAAGCCATTACTTCTAAATAATATGTAACGCCTGCCTGAAGTTCTGTGCCTATAATAAATCTTGCATTACCGTATGAATCGTCATCCTCTGAAATATACTCGCTAGCGCTATATAAAACCGCTTTGGCGTCAACATACTCTTCGTAATCATTATAGAACAGATAAAAGCCTGTTTCCGCCGGGGTGAAGGAGTATGCTCTCTTCTCCATACCCACTACCTGTTGTGGCACTCCAAGAGTAAGTTCACCCACAGGAGTCTGCGGATTGCCCAATAAATCGGTATACCCGCTGCCAGAACCCGTTTCGTCTGCAAAGGCGCTAATGGTTGCCATTGGGCTTAGCACCATCATAATGCAGATAAGAAGGGCTAAAATTCTTTTTCTCACATTCATAATAAGACCTACTTTCAAAGAATTTTCAAAATTGGGACTAAAAATAGTAACCTCAAACCTTGTATTTATATTATATCACAAATAACCCCCCCACGCAATAGTTATATTTGTATATTTTGTTGAAATTTTCAACAAAAAAACGTGTGGTAAACAATAAATTAAACCACACGCTTTTCTTTTATATTATTGAATTTATTTTTATGATAATCTGCTTTGTAACCTCGTTTAGTTTTTTATAATCCATCGCTTGTATATATAGCGCCTCCAGTTTATCGTGTGTGTGCTTTGCATCACTTAGTGCATCGCTTGCCAAATTCAAAAACTCCTCTACCGCTTTGCGATTAAAGGTAAGCCTAGGTCTTTGTTCACTTATTTTTTTAACCTCCATAAATCTTCTGGCGTGGATTATTCTTTCATCAGAGGCAATATTATGAAAGCGATTTTTGGTGCAAAATGCCAATCTTAGCGACGGAATTATTATATGTTCTACCTTTGTCTTTGGCTTCATTGGGCAATAACAACTTATTATCTCATAACCTTTTTTGAGCGCCTCTTTTCTTATTTCACCCATAATTAAGGACGAAACCGCACCAAATTCATCCGCTATCACTATTTTAGTAGCTACCATTTTATCTAGTGTGCTACCATAAAAAATTAAGCCTTTTGGTGTAACGCCACTTAAATATCTTACCCACTCTATGCCTTGTAGTTTTGTTTTTTTAAGATACTTTTTGCTGATTTTTTTAGCAAACTGCACCGCCTTTTCTTTTTGCAAAGCACCGCTTGCCACCTCAAAAGTATCCGACAACACACATCCTGCCGCAGCAAGATAATTGCCTGCTTTTTTGTGGCACTCTTTGTTTTCTTTGGTTAATTCTATAATCTGCTCACGGCTTTTAATTAACGCTTTTGCATCCCAACACTCGCCCAAATTGACTATTTCTTCGCAAGCGCCCGGATACTTTGGCTCTACTATATGCGGCGCAGTTCCGTCTAAAAGCACCACCTTAATATCAGGGAAAATAACTGCATCCAAAGAATTAGGGTCGGATGAGCAAGGGCACAAATGGCACCTTAACCCCTCTCCTATAAAATGGTCTGCAACCCTTTTCATTAAGGTTGATTTGCCCGTACCTGCGCCACCTTTGATAATGTATGTATGCCAGCCGTCGTTAGCCACAAACGAACTGCTAAATTTTTCAACAAATCCAACAGGTGAATTTGCGCCAAGAAAAAACATAGGTTGATTTTTCAGTTCTCCCATATATTCCACCCCTAATTTTCATTTCTTTATATAATATGTCGTTTATTAAAAAAAGGTTAAACAGAATCTCCCATAAAAGATAAAATAAAACTGCGACAGATGGTAAAATCTCTATCGCAGTTTTATTATATTAGTTCAATTTTAATTTCGGATATAATTCCGGATTTATTAGCGGTTACGGTAAGTTTTGCTTCGCCTTTGTGTAGATAGATATACTTGGTTTTTCCGCCTTTTTTCTCTATGCTGGTAAAGTTCTCCTTACCAAAAGTGTTCTCGAGATTATACGTGGTAGAACCTACCCTGCAACCATTTGCCAAAGTTAAATCCAACTTTACGTCGGTAGTGCTTTTAATCGAAGTAACAAAACAATTTTCAACTTTTGTTGGGTAATTAGCAACATTTCTGACGCCTAAAGTAAGGGTTCTGTTTGCGGCGGTTAATTTTACCGCATCTTCGACTGTGGATTTGGCAGGTATATACTCCCCACTCTCTGCAACCTTTATCCAACCCGACTTAATCATTCTGCCAAGGGGTAGTGGCATTGTGTAGGTAGTGCCATATAGATAAAAGGTAAAGTCTGATAAATCGTTTGATAAATACTCTGGGTCTTTATATGCTTTAACCTCTTTCGGTGCTTCATCAGAATATTTTAAGTTTTCGGGCTTTACAATTCTATAATAGTACACCTCAAAAAGTCTGCCGTCTTTAAACTCAAACTTAGCGCCCTCTAGTTCTGTGCCGTAGATTAGCGTGTCTCGGTCGGCTTCATTTGCTTTACCATAATGTGCAATAACATTCTCCATAGTTTCGCCAAAGGTTATACCTTTCGGCAAATCAAGTTGAACGTTTCGGTCGGCATTAGCAACAACACCGCACACGATACACTCGGTAAGTTCTTTTTCGGTATCGCTTAAATTACCTATATAAACCTCGGTTACGTAATCGCCGTCGTTTACCTTATAAATGCTATACTGCCCCGCCTTTAATGTAGCATTTTTAAGGCTACTGTCAAGCGTAAAACCAAGTGTTGCAAAGTCGCTATACTGAATCGGAAAGCAAAACACCTTCCCGTTAATTGCTGCGGTATAATCCGATAGACTTTCTCCCATTATAGCCTTACTTTCATCAATCGGGAAGGAGGTAGTTTCTTTCGGTGTTTCGGTTTTACCGCAGCCGCATAAAAACATACACAAAGCCAATGCGATGGCTACTGCTTTTTTCATTATATATCTCCTTAAAAAATGCCGCCAGAGGCGGCAACTTTTATTTGTTTTCTTGTGCTTTTTCTTGCTTTGTTGATATCCTTAGTACCATTATAAACCAAAGCACTGCCATTACTTGCACCACCGTTGCAACAAGCCATATAAGGTGTATTGCATTTATGCTTACGCTTAAATCTATGCTTAATGCCACCGACCAAATTATACCGCTTATGCTTACAAACTGCAAAATCTGGTTCCACCAAAGACACGCAAAAACAGTAAACACTATTGCGGTTGCGGGTATTGCATATATAAATGCCATCTCTACGTGGTTAACGGGTGTTGGCAACATATTCAAAATCATAAACAAGAGCAGTGCCACAAGCCACACTACCGCAACCGATAAAAACGGAATTATAACGTGTTTGCGACGAATGTGCTTATGCCTTTTAGGCTTGCGATGCGACACTAGGTCATTTATAGTAATACCATAAAAATCTGCTATTGTTTTAAGCACAAACGGGTCGGGAATACCCTCACCACGTTCCCACTTAGAAACCGATTTATCAGAATAATTCAGTTTTTCCGCAAGTTCCATTTGTGTTAAGTTATTAAGTTTTCTATAAGCAACTAGGTTATTAGAAACAACTTGACGAAATTCCTGCTCGCTCATTTTGGCCTCCAAAACTATGGTTTTACTAAAAATTTTATATTTTAATTATACACCATTCTCACCTTTGTTGCAAGATGAAATACAATATTAACTTTAACGCTTGTAAATTGCGGTTAGATAATGTATAATATTATATTATTGTAGAAAGGTAGGTGCTGACTTTGGAGTCTATAGCGTTATTTAAAACGGTGAAAAATTGGCTTAACGCGCAAAACTTAATTATTGTTTTAGCCATATCTTGCTTTGCGCCTTTTGTGTTTACGGGGCTTGTTGCCGTTATCGTACTTTTGCTTATAGCCTTTACACCGGAATTTCAACGCGGTCTTTTTGACTTTCGCGGCGCTATGCTAATTCCCTTCTTTAGCGCCTATGCTTTTATAATAGCCTTTTTAAATCGCAACCTTTTAGGCGTAATGATAGCACCTGTTTTTTTGTGCATTTTAATTATATACTGCTTTGTGCGAAGATTTATAAAGCGCGAAACCATTAACACCTGTTATACCGCTATTTGCGTTATGGTTTTCCCTGCATTCGTGCATGCAGTTATTGAAACCTTAACCGCACCAAAAACCGATGAGGTTTATCGTTGCACCGCTTATTTCGGCAACGCCAACTACTTTGGCGCGCTAATGGCAGCAATTATAATTATTTGCGCACACAAAGTTGTATCGCAAAATGGCAAGGGCTTTTTCTACTACGTCGTTGCATTCACGGCTCTTATAAACATTTACCTTTCGGGTAGCCTCTTTGCTATAATCGAGGTGGTTGTCGGTGTTGCGATATATCTGCTTTTAACCAAACACTACCGCCTGTTTTGCCTTATGGTAATCGGCGGTTCGCTCGGTATTATGCTTATAACATCTTTGCCCGAACTTTTACCAAGGCTTTCAGAATCGGGAAGTGCTACGAGTTACAGAGTACGAATTTGGGGTATTATTATCAGAGAAATTAAACTACACCCGTTCTTTGGCAAAGGCTTCTTGAGTTACAACATAGTTAAGGATTTATATGACGGTAGTTACACCACCGTTCATAGCCACAACCTTGCTCTTGACAGTATGCTCAACTTTGGCATTGTTGGTTCGGCTTTGCTCGGTACAATGCTCTACTTTATCATCCGTCGCATCGTTAGAGTTTATAGAATTGATACTAACAGTGAATTGGCGGCAATCGCTATGGCGGTTTTAGCGGCAATTATCTCCCACTCATTTACCGATATAACTTTCTTTTGGATACAAACCGGTATTTTCTACGTTATTGTTTTAGGCTCTATCGGCGCAGAAGAACAACGGTTAAAATTAAAACCCGATACGCTTATTCGCGGTAGATACCGTATTTAAAAATTCAAGGAGTTTACTTATGAAAAAAATCATCACCATCTCAACCTGCCTTGTTTTAGCCCTTGCTATGCTTTGCGGTTGCGGTAAAAAAGACACTTCATCCACCAGCACTGAATCTACAACAAAAGTAGACGGGATTACGCTTGCTACCTACAAAAATGTTATTGTTGATTGGGAAAGTACGTCTAATTCTCAATTACTCGAAAACGCTTTAAGCGAGGTTGAAGCGAGCGTTACAAAAATCACCGACCGCGCAGTTAAAGAGGGCGACACCGCCAATATCGACTACACCGGTTACAAAAATGGGATTAAGTTTGAAGGCGGAGAGGCTCAAGGTTATGATTTAGGCATTGGTTCAGGCTCGTTTATAGACGGCTTTGAAGAAGGCCTTATCGGTGTTATGCCTGGCGAAACAAAAAACCTTAACCTTACATTCCCTGAAAATTACAGCAGTGCAGACCTAGCAGGTCAAGCAGTAGTATTCAAAGTAAAGGTTAATTACATTTCAGAAAAATATTACACCGACGAGCAGAAACTTACTGCAAAGCAAAATGCATTCCAAAGTGCTCTTATCAACCACATTGTTGAAAATTCTACGACAGACAAGTTACCTCAAACACAGGTTTCAACCTACACCGAAAAGTTCCGTGAACTTTACACTCAACAGGCTACACAATACGGATTTGACACCTTAGATGCATACATTGAAGCAGTTGGTCAAACCAAAGAAGGTTTTGAAAAAATCTTAAAAGAATCTGCCGAAACACAGGTTAAAAGCGAACTTATTATTAAAACTATTGCTGACTTAGAAAACATAAAAGTAGAAGACAGTGAATATAATGACGCTGTTAAAAACTACGCATCCACCTATAGCACTACCGAAGAAGATTTTATTTCGGCAAACGGCGAAGATTTTATAAAATCTATAATCTTGCAAGAAAAGGTTGGCAAATTCTTAACCGAAAACTCCGAATGTAAATAAGGAATAATTTTACCGCCCTCAACATTAGATTGAGGGCGGTATTTTTTAGTTGCTTTCTAAAATTATTTTACGCGTTTTTACTATATCGGTTACGTTAAGAATTGAGTTTTTATCAACGTCAGCAGCGACCATACCGACGCCAAGGTCTGTATTATTCGTTATAGAATCCAGACTACGTAATATATCGCTAACGCTTACCATACCATTAAAATCAGTATCCCCAGAATAGTAGACGTTAAATGTTTCTGAACCACTTCTACCTCTCCATGAAAATGTGGCAGAGTTTTCACCAAACGAAATAGGTGTATGATTTAAAAAGCCTTTATTTATTATCTCTTTGCTGCCATCATCATAAACCGCCTGCACTAAAACAGATTCGTTAATGTCAATCGTTTTATATAATTTATCAATTTCTCGTGAGAAAACCATTTCAATACTATCAATATTTTTCCACGCCCTAAGTTGAGGGATTGAATTATTATCGCTAGGTAAATACCAAGTAGAATTTTTGTCAAGACCCGCGTTGCGCATCTCTTCAACCGAAACTTTAGTAGCGTTTATTGTACCCTTTTCTGCGGCCTTGGAATAGGTACCCTCTAAATAGTAATTGTCACGGCTTTCGCCCCTAAATTCTCCAATTATTGCACCCGAAGCAACACTTGCCATTTGACTTGTGAAGCCGCTACCGGAAAAGTTTGCTTTGGGTGTAATCTTACCGGCATTACAGTTATACAAAAGATTTGTGGTAATACCGTTTGCTACACCGATTGAACCTACGATACCGCCAAGGCAACAGGTTGCGTCCGACTCTGCTTTTATCTCTCCCGAATTAAAACAATCTTGAATAACCGAAGTAGAGTCAACTATACAACCCGCTATTCCACCTGAATAAACACCATTATTAGATAAAATTTCAATATTACCTGTATTTCCGCAAGCAAAAATTTTACCGCTATTTTCTCCTGTAATACCTCCAATGCTTACCGTCTCTTTTGGGTTGCTTTCATACTTTACGTTAACGTTGTTTAAAACCTTATTAACGGTGGTACCGGATGTCATGGTACCAACAACGCCACCCATTCTGGTATATACAGAAACAACGGAATTTTGCAAATTTATATCGCCCATCACATAACAATTAATAATTTTTCCTCTGCCGCCAGAACTGTACATTTTTCCAGCGATAGTTCCTGCACAAAGGTAATTGCATTTTGTAACTACCAAATCGACATTTTCCAATATAAGATTTTTTATAGTACCATTGTTACTGCTAAAAAGCCCTAAATAAAGTGTAGAAGGTGATGTGGCATTAGACTTTAATGTGAGATTTTTGATGGTATACCCATCGCCATCAAACTCGCCAATAAATGCAGCAGAAGAACCTCTACTAGAAGAGCCAATTGGCTCGAAGGTTTCCCCTTCGTCAAATACTATGTTAGCGCCTAGACGATAGTTACCATAGATTTTACCATTTTCATCAATATTATTGCGTATAGCATTTAACTGCTCTACGGTTTTTATGATGGTCACATCCTCGCTATCGTTGGCGGTAACGCCCATATTCGCGCATGTTATTAAAATCACCAAACTCAAAAGAAGGGAAAATATACGTTTAGATACTGATAGCATTTACAAACTCCTTTATTATATAAGTCCTTGTTTCTCCATGCAATGATATAAAATTTCGCGTTTTTTCTGCGACATTGGAACTAGCGGTAATCTAAGACTGTCTTCACAAAATCCCATCTTAGCCATAGCCGCTTTAACAGGTATAGGGTTAACCTCGGAAAATAGCGCGTTTACAAGCGGAGTTAACTCCATTTGTATTTTTGCCGCTTCCGCGAAATTACCCTCTAGCGCCAAGTGGCACATTTTTGAGGTTACATTCGGCATTAGGTTCGAAAGCACCGAAATAACACCTACGCCACCCATTGACATTATAGGCACAATTTGGTCGTCGTTTCCCGAGTATATACCCAAATTATCGCCTACTAATGAAAATGTTTTTACAATTTTACCAATATCGCCGTTCGCCTCTTTAATACCTACAATCTTATCGTTGTTTTGTAGTGCCTCGTAAGTTTCGGGCTCAATAGCGACGCCCGTTCTTGAAGGTACGTTATAAAGAATTACGGGTTTATCGCTACTATTGGCGATTACGTTAAACATTTCAACCAAACCCTCTTGGGTTGTTTTATTATAGTAAGGTGTGCAAACAAGCATACCGTCGCAACCTATTTTGTTAGCCTCTTTGGTCATCCACACTGCGTGGGCAGTATCGTTAGAGCCTGTGCCTGCAATAATTGGCACCCTACCCTTTGCAAACTCGACTGATTTTTTAAGCACTTCACAATGCTCTGTATCATTAAGGGTCGCTTTTTCGCCTGTTGTACCGCAAATAACAAGACCATCAATGCCTTCCAGAATTTGCCAATCTATTAACCTTTTTAAAGCATCGAAATCAACTCGGTTATCCTTAAAAGGTGTAATTAGTGCGGTGGCGGCGCCACGAAACAATAAATCTTTCATCAAAATGCCCCCTTTAAAATAGCGTAAAATACGCTATAAAGTATATGCTATAAAACCTGCCCTTAACACAAAGGCAAATTCCTCTACATATATTTTAACACAAAACACCGATTCTGCCAACCCCCGAAATTTTACCTGCCAACGACAAAATATAAAATCAAAATTCCCGCTACACCTTGACAAATCCCCTACATTGCGGTAATATACTAATTGCACTTAAATTTGCGCCCGTAGCTCAGCCGGATAGAGCGTTCGCCTCCTAAGCGAAAGGCCGCGCGTTCGAATCGCGCCGGGCGTGCCAAAAAGAAGAAACACTTGACTGAATTTCAGCCAAGTGTTTTCTTTTTACATAACTATTTTTTTAGGGGTGGTTTTAGCGCCATAGATACCACCGTTTTTGGTTTTTTTATAGGTACGAACCCTAACGTAGTAGGTCTTGCCCTTTTCCAAACCCTTGTGGGTATAGGTAAGTTCACTGCCCGACCATACCTTTTTAAAGCCGCTATTCTGTTTTTTGCTTACATAAACAATATATTTTGTTACGCTTGTATCCTCCGCGATGTTTATGGTAACTGTGCCTTTTTTCTTGTTGCGCTTGGTTTTAAAGGTGGTATCGCTTATTTTTGTGTTGGTCTTTTTAACATCCGAGAAAGCACTATAATACTTTTTGCCATTTACTTTTATGTAAGAACGGATTTTATAATAGTAATGGGTTCCCTCTTTGAGTTTTTTATTGGTGTAGATATAGGTCCAGCGGTCAGGGCTTTGGTATACACATTTATACTTTCCATCCTTTGAGGTTGCCCTATAAAGTTGGTACTTGGTAGCGTAATCGGAATGAGTCCACTCAAGTGTTAACTGCTTTAGTTTTTGGCTCTTTACTTTTTTTAATTTTGGTGTTTGCGGTACGATATTAAAGGTTTTTTTAACAGTACCACTAACGCGACTACCCTTTGCTTTTATGGTTACGGTTGCCGTACCAAAGTTTACGTTGTTTTTGTAACTAACAGTATAATCTTTGCCGCTCTTTAGGGTTGTACCCTCTAATTTTACCTTTAGCGACAATTTTCTTGCAGAGCCGCTATAAACCTTATTTTCTATACCCGTTATGGTAGCAGAAGATAGTTTTGCTTTGGTTATTTTAAAATTAAAACTTCTACTGCCCGAATAGTTGCCGATACCTGTTATGGTTAATGATGCGGTACCAACGTTTTTATTGTTTTTGTAGGTTATGGTGTAATCTGTGCCGTATTTTAAGGTTTTATTACCTAGTACTACTTTAACCTTTTTTAGAGGTTTAATATATGCGCCCGTGTAACGCTTTGTGTCGGTAGCGCCCGTAATAGTTGCATCACTTATAGACTTTGCAACTATATTAAACTCTCTTGTAGCATACAGTTTGCCAACGTAATTATTTATACCCGTAATTGTAGCAAAACCTTTACCTACATTTACGTTGTTCATATAGGTTATCGAGTAGTCAACCCCCTCTACAAGAAGGTTGCCGAGTTCATCATACATTGGGTATTTTGGGGTTATTGGTTCGCCTGTGTAGGTAAACACGTTATTGCTATAATCCTTAAAAGCAACGTTCATATCAACGTCGCCCTCTATACCTGCTACCCTACCGTCTGAACGGAACTGCCAGATATCAACATCGCTATATATTTCAGGCTTGTCTGCAACGGCATAATCTTCGCTTGCTCTATCAGTTTTAAGGTACTGAGCACGCCAAATATCTGCGCCTGCCAACTCAATTTCCTCGCGGTAAATATGTTTTTCAAACCAATTTCGGTTAGCGTAAACACCAACGGGATAACCCGCTTCTTTAATAATTTTAATAAATGCCAAGCACATATCGGTTTTCTTGCGTTTAGTAAAACCTGCTTGGGTATCATCCTCTATATCAAAAAAGATGGGATACTGTAACTCTATCGCACGATTGCCCAAGGTTTTTAGCACTTGGCGAGCATCTTCCTCTGCTTCTTTCACACTTAAGGCATAAGAATAAATATAAACACCCAGTTTTATACCCTGTTCTTTCGCGGCAGCATAATTTTGCTCAAACTTTAGGTCGGTTTCGCCCGAATAACCTAGTCGCAAAATAGCAAAATCTACGCCGTACTCTTTTACTGCCTGCCAATTTATATCGGCCTGCCACTGTGAAACGTCAATACCATACTCTAGTGCTTTTGCATTTTCACCCTCTTTTCTGAGAGTGAATTTTGATGCTTGCCACTGTTGATTTAAAGCGGTAGCATTATAGGTTTGTAATACCACCGCGCCACTATCGTTAATAGCAAGGCAAAGATTGGGTGCATTTACAGGGTGTATTGTGTAGTTGCCGGTGGCGGTCTGAACAAACTTCCACTGTGTTACGGGGGCACCGTTACTTAACTGCATTGTGATTTTTGAATTTTCACTAAGGCTTGCAGGCGCTATTGTATGCACGGTTGACTTGGCGGGCTGAATTAAAAAGTTATCTCCCAACTTTTTAACCTTCATTACAATATTAACCTTATCTATACCAAAAGCCGCAGCATTCATATAGTTCCCCAAAGCGTCCTTATTATCGTTTAGCGATAAATACCTTGAGTTTTTTGCGTTTTTAAAATAAACGGTATCTATAAACTCTGCGCCCTCTGCCGCGTATACATTTAGCGGTAGCGTACAGACGATAATTGCAATAACTAATATAACTGCCGAAAGTTTATGTAATATTTTTTTCAAAATTTGTCTCCTTTCAAGTTACTATATATTTACACTTTAATTCTAACAAAAAATCGCCGTAAATTCAACCAAAATAACTAAACAAGAAAAATTTAACAAATTATATCGTCTAACTTGTATATCCTAAAACCATATCGAGCAGTTACGTTATCTTTGTTGCTATAATCAACGCCCAATACCACGGGGGCAGACTCTGCTCCCAAATGTTCTGCTACCTCGTTTGTGTAAATTATAGTGGTTGTGGCAGTACCGCCGAGTCTTTCTCTTACAAAGGTTTTTGCGGATTTCAAATTATTGTCTTTTACCTTTAACATTTCGGGTAGTTTACCATTTTTCTCGGCAATAAGTTTGTCCGCCGCTAATAAATCACGTAAAACTTCTTTGCTTGCCACACGTTTTTCTAAAAGATAATTATAGAGATTGCAAACGTAATCATTCAGGGAAACATTCTCCCTTACCGCCATTTCGTTGCCCATCTCAAAAAAGAAATCAAAAGGGTTTGCGCCTAGTTTATCAATTACGTATTTGAGGGTAAATTCGAATCTACCGCTTCCATAAACACGGTCAAAGGCTTCCTCCATATTTTGCAAAGATTTTACTTCACTTTCGGTTAGCCAAGGCGTTTTTGTAACGGTGTATGGCGCTTTTTTAGAAAATTCGCAAGGATACCTTTCGGGATTATCGCGCATTGGCGCACCATACAAAAGTTTTAAAAATCCTAGTTGCAACATATCTGCATTAAGATTAAACGCTATATTAAAAGACTCTCTGAAACTACTTAAATCCTCATACGGCAAACCTGCAATAAGATCAATATGAATGTGCATATTTCTTAATGCAACTAGTTTTCTAATATTGTTTTTAAGTTTTCCTACGTTTGTTTTGCGGTTTATTGCCTCCAAAGTTTTTGGGTTAAAGGACTGCATACCTATCTCTAACTGAATTAGTCCTTTGGGTGCGCGAGATAAAAGATTTATAGCCTCATCGTCCATAATATCGCCCGCAATTTCGAAATGAAAACAAACACCGCTTTCAATTTCCTTACCGTGATTTTCTATAATAAAACGCCAGATTTCTTTCGCTCTTGAAATGTTCGCATTAAAGGTTCTATCTACAAATTTTACAGTTTTTGTACCGCTTTTGCTTAAACGAATTATTTCACGCTTGGTTTTTTCTATATCAAAAAATCTAACGCCGCCGCACCTACCCGAAAGGCAAAATGCGCAACTGTACGGGCAACCGCGACTGCTTTCTATATAAGAAATCCTACCGTTTAAGTTTTCGAAAAACTCATCTGTATAGGGAGATGGTGGCTCGGTTGTTTCTATATTTGGCTCCCCTATTATAAAGTTATCGCCCCACCTATAACTAACACCGCTTATACCGCCTAAACTCTCCTCATTATTTATGGCATTACAAATTTCGGCAAAAGACTTTTCGCCCTCGCCTGATACTACGCAATCAACAAAAGGGTATTCTTCTAAAACACTCTTTGCCCTGTAAGAAACCTCGGGACCGCCTAAAACGATGACCGAATCCTTTAGATTTTCTTTTAGTGCTTTAGCAAGGGACAAGGTTTTATCAACGCTCCATATATACGTGCAAAGGCCTATAACTTTAGGACCGATTTTTAAAATTTCATCTAAAGGATATGTAATTTCGCGGTTAATGGTGCTTTCAACCACGTAGCAGTCTACATCTTCGCAGTATTTATTAACGCCCGCTTTTAAGCACCAAGGTGCTAAAGAGGCGTGTATGTATTTTGAATTAAGGCAACATATTACCGCTTGCATTTTCCTACTCCTTTTTAAATCTATTCCACTGCTTAAATATACAATAATTTAGTAAAATTTTCAATAGTCACATTTGCGGAACATAATAAAAACCCCGACGCTAGTCGGGGGTTTTATTACGGTATTATTACGGTGCAAGGTTTTTCTATCTTTTCACCTTCTAACTTATTAAGCGAGCAAATATCTTCGGGGGCAGAATTATAACGTTTTGCAATTTCCCAAATCTCCTCACCCATTTCAGCAAAATAGACCATTATAGGCGCTTTTTTGAGAGGTATCTCGCCATCCTCTAAAACCGCAACGTTGGTTATAACTTCTTCGCTCTTTTGTCTATAATATTCCACTGTAATTAAAAGTTCTATTCTAGCCTCTAATCTGCTATCTCCGCTAATAGTATAGGCTTTTGAGGCGGTTTTTGCCGTTACCTCTGCAGATAAACCATTCATCTTGGCCTCAATATTATGCTTATATTCGAAATCTACCGCACGCTCGTAATACTGCGGTTCATCCTCTTGGTCGCGCAACAAAACACATATAAGCACCGTTCCAAACGACACTAAAACTCCGTCTTTTATTTTAACGCCGTTAATTTTCTCCTCGCACCACATATCTATTACGCTACCAAAACTGTTTTCGGAAAATTCTAGCACTTTTTTGCATAAAAATCGCTCGCTATGGGTTGATTCGAGTTTTCTAAAGCCCACCATTTTCTTATCAAAAGTAATAGGCTTTTCGGTGTTAAAAGCATCGTAAATTAGGGGTAGGTCGTTATCGCAACTAACTAGTGTTTTTATGCAGAGTTTTGTTTCAAACGAGAAACTTTTACACTCGCCCGAAATGTTTGTTCGTGGTCTTAAAACACTAGACATAACGTCAATTTTAGCACTACACCTGCAATCTTCCCCTTCTGTTACAACGTCCATTATCTGATTAAAGGGGATTTTATTTTCGTAAACCTCGGCATTACCCTCGGTTGTGCAGTAAAGCGCATTTATTATGAGGTCTCCTTTGATTACCGCCTTTGAGCCGATTAGTTTGCACTCGTCAATGACAGTAGAAACATCGTTTCTAAGAATAGACAAAATATTGCCCTTGCCCAAAGCCAACTCTAATTCTTCCTCAATAACTACAACCTTTTCTGTTGTGCTTATTGGGTTAGTTGCAGGGCAAAAGCCTCTTTTGAGGTGCATACAGTGGGCGTCTATATCTGTAATTATGTCGGTACTATGGCAACCCGTGACCATTACCTTTAAGGAAACAACGCCATGCACGTCAACCTTTCTGGGCGTTATAGGGCGGCAGTTAAGATGATCACTGCAAGCGGTAACGCTTACATTGCAGTCCTCACCACCAGTATTAAGAGCTATATTTCTTTGGAACGGAACCTCTTGCTCGAAACTGCAAATCTTCTTGTTTTCATCGCAATAAATAAGGGTTATCGCCGCAACTCCATCAACAATAAGACTATCACCTGTCACCGATTTTGAGGATATTCTAGGGGTCAGTCTGCACTTTAAAACCCTTACAATATCTGCACAGTAATCAGGCAACATAAAGTCGGTATCCACCGCTTGTTCTATGTTTTGCTCAAAAAGTGTTTCGCTAGTCTTAATACCTTGTCTAGTAATATTCATTTCCATATATTTAACAACTCCCGTCAATATAATTCTTGCTAATTTATATGAGGGAGCGCCGTAAAGTATGCAAAAAACTGCCACGAAAATCGTAGCAGTTTTTTATGTTTATTTTATTTTTTCTATATCGTATGGTGTGGTTTGGTAAACGAAATAGTTCAGCCAGTTTGAGTATAGTAGGTTTGCGTGAGAGCGCCAAGTAACCATTGGCGATTTTTTTGGATTATCGCCAGGGAAATAGTTTTTAGGTATTTCTATCGGCTTACCCTCACCTACGTCGCGCATATACTCGTTCTTTAAAGTATCGGCATCGTACTCGGAATGGCCTGTTATAAATATCTGCTTACCTTTTTTGGTTGAGATAGCGTATATACCCGCCTCGTCCGATGAGGCTAGCACCTTTAAGCCTTTAGTGTTTCGCACCGCCTCTTCATCAATGGCGGTATGGCGAGAATGTGGCACCATAAACACATCATCAAAACCGCGCAAAAGCATTGAGCGTTTATACTCGGCTTTGTGTGGGAAAATACCGAACATTTTTTTGTCTAGTGGCTTTTTATCAATACCAAAATGGTAATATAGACCTGCTTGTGCGCCCCAACAAATGTGGAAGGTGCTATGAACGTGGGTCTTGGTCCACTCCATTATTTCACACAATTCGTCCCAATACTCAACCTCTTTGAAAGGCATCTGTTCTACCGGTGCGCCCGTGATAATCATACCGTCAAAATTGCGGTCTTTTACGTCATCAAAGGTCTTATAAAACGCCAATAGATGCTCGGCGGATGTGTTTTTTGAGCGATGGCTTTTTGTGTGGATAAGTTCTAACTCTACCTGCAAAGGTGTATTACCTAAAATACGAGATAGTTGTGTTTCGGTTTCTATCTTTTTAGGCATCAGATTCAAAACTAGTATTTTTAATGGGCGTATATCCTGAGTTATGGCACGGGTTTCGGTCATAACAAATATATTTTCGCCCTGCAAAGTTTTTACTGCAGGCAGGTCATTTGGAATCCTTATAGGCATATTTCAAACTCCTATATTAAATATTATCTAATGCTTGCTTTATATCGTTAATAAGGTCTTCTGCGCCCTCTAGTCCGCAAGAGAAACGAATCAAATCAGGCAATACGCCTGCGGCTAATAATTCCTCATCATTCATCTGGCGATGGGTTGCATTTGCAGGATGCAAGCAACAGGTACGAGCATCTGCAACGTGTGTTTCAATAGCCGCAATTTTGAGGCCCTTCATAAACTTTTCTGCGGCGGCTCTGCCACCCTTTACACCGAAACTTACTACACCGCAACTACCGTTAGGCAAGTACTTTTTAGCAAGTTCATAATACTTATCGCCAGGTAGGTCGGGATATTGAACCCAAGCAATACGGTCGTCGGTTAAAAGATAATCGGCTACTGCTTTTGCATTTTCGCAATGCTTTTTCATACGAAGATGCAAACTCTCAAGTCCGAGATTTAAAATAAAGGCATTATGTGGAGACTGTACCGAACCAAAGTCGCGCATTAACTGTGCAGTTGCTTTGGTTATATATGCGCCCTCTAGACCGAAACGCTCGGTATAGGTTACGCCGTGATAACTTTCGTCAGGTGTGCAAAGACCAGGGAATTTATCAGGATACTTTGTCCAATCAAATTTACCGCTATCAACAATGCAACCGCCAACTGTTGCACCGTGGCCGTCTATATACTTTGTGGTAGAGTGTGTAACGATGTCTGCGCCCCACTCAATAGGTCTGCAGTTAACGGGAGTTGCAAATGTGTTATCAATAATTAGCGGAACACCGTGTTTATGTGCGGCATTTGCAAATCTTTCAATATCAAGAACGCTTAAAGCAGGGTTTGCGATTGTTTCGCCAAAAACTGCTTTAGTATTATCGCGGAATGCAGCCTCTAATTCCTCATCGCTACAGTCAGGAGAAACGAAGGTAAACTCAATACCCATACGTTTCATTGTAACTGCGAAAAGATTGTAAGTACCGCCATAAATTGCAGAAGATGCTACAACGTGGTCACCGCAAGATGCGATATTAAAGATGCTGAAAAATGATGCTGCCTGACCTGATGAGGTTAGCATTGCGGCAGTACCGCCCTCTAGTTCGCAAATTTTTGCGGCAATTATATCGCAGGTTGGGTTTTGCAAACGGGAATAGAAATAACCCGAAGCCTCTAAATCAAAGAGTTTGCCCATATCCTCGCTGGTATTATATTTAAAGGTTGTGCTTTGAATAATGGGCACCTGACGAGGCTCACCATTACCCGGGGTATAACCACCCTGCACGCATTTGGTTTCAATGTTTTGTTTCTTCATGTAAGAACACTCCTTTTTGCTAGTGTAAAATATATAAATATACATACTAAGTATACCAAGCATTGATGTAAATTGCAAGTGTTAAATGATTGACATATATCTTTTTATGTGGTAGAATATGACTTCGGTTTAGGAGGATGTTAAATGACCACTTTTGATTTAATTTCGACTGCTATTGCTCTTGCTATGGACGCCTTTGCGGTTGCCCTTTGCAAGGGACTTGCGATGCCTAAAATAAACTACAAGCAAACCACTCTTATTGCTATCTTTTTTGGTGGCTTTCAAGGACTTATGCCTCTTATTGGTTGGTTTTTAGGAAACGGATTCAAAAAATTTATTGAGCCTATTGACCACTGGGTTGCCTTTGTCCTTTTAGCCTTCATAGGCGGTAAGATGCTTGTTGAGGCAATTCGTGGCGAAGAGGAAGACTGCAACTGCTTTAGCATAAAAGAACTTTTTGTTTTGGCTATTGCCACAAGTATTGACGCGCTAGCGGTTGGCATAACACTTGCTCTTTACGAAGACCTTAATATTATCACTTCGGTTGGACTTATCGGTATTATCACCTTTATACTTTCCTTGGTTGGCGTTATGATAGGCCACTTCTTTGGTGCAAGATTTAAAAAGATTGCCGAACTTTTTGGCGGAATTGTACTTATACTGATAGGTGTGAAAATCCTTTTAGAAGGATTAGGAATTTTAGTATTATAAAAATTTTAGCCTTGGCGAAACGCCAAGGCTATTTTTTACATATCTACGTCTGTTAGGGTTGCTGCCATAACTGCTTTTATGGTGTGCATACGGTTTTCTGCCTCGTCAAAGACTATTGAAGCATCCGACTCGAACACTTCGTCGGTAACCTCCATACAGTCTATATTGAATTTATCGTGTATCTGCTTGCCGATTTCGGTGTTAAGGTCGTGGAATGCGGGTAGACAGTGCATAAATCTACACTGCTCGCCTGCTATATCCATAAGTTCTTTTGTAACCCTATATGGTGTTAGGTCGGCAATACGCTTTTCCCAAACCTCATCGGGCTCGCCCATAGAAACCCAAACGTCTGTATAAATAACGTCTGCGCCTTTTACTGCTTCTTTCGGGTCTTCTATAAACTCTAGAACTGCGCCCGTTTCTTTTGCTATTTCTAAGCACTCATTTACAAGTTCTGCATTTGGGAAATATTCACGCTTACTGCAAGCAACAAAGTGCATACCCATCTTAGCCGAGCCTACCATCAAAGAGTTGCCCATATTATATCTAGCATCGCCCATATATACTAACTTTTTACCCGAAAGCGTACCAAAATGCTCGATAATGGTTAAAAAGTCGGCTAATATTTGGGTAGGATGAAACTCGTTTGTAAGGCCGTTCCACACAGGCACACCTGCAAAGTTTGCTAGTTCTTCAACGATTTCTTGACCATATCCGCGGTACTCGATACCATCGTACATTCTGCCCAAAACTCTAGCGGTATCGGCAATGCTTTCCTTTTTGCCTATCTGTGAGCCCGATGGGTCTAAATAGGTAGGATGCATACCGAGGTCTTTAGCGGCAACTTCAAATGCGCACCTTGTTCTAGTGCTTGTTTTTTCAAAAATCAGGGCTATGCTTTTACCCTCGCAAAGAGCGTGGGGCTCGCCCTGTTTTTTCTTATGTTTAAGTTCTGCCGCCAAGGTGATTAAACCCATTATTTCGTCAGGTGTTAGGTCAAGAAGTTTTAGAAAACTTTTACCTTGTAAATCCATATTATTTCCTCCTAGCAGCAAGATTTAATTATATCTACTGCTTCTTTTAAAATATCCATTGGTATATTAAGTGCGGGTAAAAGCCTTACTTTATCCTTTGCGGTAAGGCAAAGCACACCCTTTTCCATACACTGTTTTACTACTTCAGCCGCGGGTTTTGTGGTCTTAATACCAAGCATTAAACCTAGACCGCTTACAGATTCTACGCCATTAGCGCCCTCTAGTTCCGACTTAATAAAGTTGGATTTTTCTGTAACTTCTTCTAAAAACTCGTCGGTAAGACGTTCGATAATACTAATAGCACCTGCCGAACACACGGGATTACCACCAAAGGTTGAACCGTGGTCGCCAAACCCTAAAACGTTCTCTACTTTTTTAGAAAGCATTGTGGCGCCTATTGGCAAGCCACCACCGAGGCCCTTTGCAGTAGAAACTATATCGGGTGTTATGCCATAATTCATATAAGCATAAAGTTTACCCGTTCTGCCGTTACCTGTTTGAACCTCGTCAACAATTAGAAGAATATCGTTATCGGCGGCAATTTTTGACACTGCATTTACGTACTCGTTTGATAGCAGATTAACACCGCCCTCGCCTTGAATACACTCTATCATAATTGCGGCCACTTTATTTTCCTTAACCGCTTTTTCTAAAGCCGCTACGTCACCTGCGGGCACGTGCAAAAAGCCAGGGGTTAGAGGATTAAAAAGTTCGTGATAATGGTCCTGACCCGTTGCCGAAAGGGTGGTCAAGGTTCTGCCGTGAAAACTGTTCTCTAAAGTGATTATATTAAAGTAGTCGCTGCCCTTATTATCAGCGGCATATTTCCTAGCCACTTTAATTGCGCACTCGTTAGCCTCTGTACCCGAGTTGCTAAAAAACACCTTAGAAAAGCCTGTTTTCTCGCAAAGGAGTTTTGCCAATGTTGCACACGGCTCGGTATAATAAAGGTTTGATGTATGCTGCAGTCTTGAAAGTTGTTCTGCTACTGCAGTTTGCCATACTACGTCTGCATAGCCGAATGCGGTTACACCGATTCCGCTACCCATATCGATATATCTATCGCCTTTTACGTCATAGGCTTCCGAGCCCATTCCGCTTACAAGTTCCAAAGGAAAACGGTTATAAGTGCTAGCAACATACTCTTTATCTATGCTTTTAAACTCTTTCATGCCTTTCCCCCATAACCATTGTACCTGCACCTTCATCGGTGAGGATTTCCATCAAGATTGAGTGTGGCACTCTGCCATCCATAATGATTACGTTTTTAACGCCTTTATGAATAGCCTCAATACAGCAATCAACCTTTGGTATCATACCGCCCGAAACTACACCCTCTTTCTTTAACTGCTCTGCCTCATCAATAGTAACGTCGGCAATAAGAGTACTTGGGTCGTCTTTATCGTGCAAAATGCCTGCAATATCGGTCATCATAATAAGTCTTTCGGCATTTAATGCGCCTGCGATATATGCGGCGGCAGTATCGCCGTTAATATTATAAGCATTACCGTCTTTATCGCAACCAATAGTAGAAACTACAGGAATATAACCACGCTCTAGTAGGTCGGTAATCGGCATAATATTTACCCTTGTAACCTTACCAACATAGCCTAGTCTTTCGTCCTTCATTTCGGCCTCAATTAGTCTGCCGTCCATACCCGAAATGCCCATAGCCTTGCCGCCCTTTGTTTCCAAAAGGTTTACAAGTGTTTTATTAACCTTGCCTGCAAGCACCATTTGAACTATATCAACGGTCTCTTTATCGGTTACGCGAAGCCCGTCAACAAACTGCGCTTTTTTGCCAAGTTTCTCCATAAGTTCGCTTATTTCAGGGCCACCGCCGTGAACTAGCACAACCTTAACACCAATAAGCCATAAAAGAACAATGTCTTCCATAACCTGTTGCTTTAGTTTTTCGTTAATCATAGCGTTTCCGCCGTATTTAACAACAACTATTTTGCCGTTATAACGCTTGATATAAGGAAGCGCTTGGGTTAGCACCTCAGCACGCTCTGCATTTGAAAAGTTTTCCATATTTTCCACCACTTATGTACGGTAATCTCCGTTTATTTTTACATAATCATAGGTCAGGTCGCATCCCCATGCGGTAGCCGAAAATGCGCCGTCGCCCAAGCCTACGATGATTTCTATTTCTTTCTCTAACAGTATCTCTTTTGCAATTTCTTCTGAAAACTCTACGCCTGCGCCGTTTTTACAAACGACTATTTCGCCGGCGTTTGATTTAAAGGACACGTCAACACGGTTTACGTCTACGTCTGCGCCACTATAACCTATTGCGCAAAGCACCCTGCCCCAGTTAGCGTCTGCACCATACATAGCCGCGTTTAAAAGGCTTGAACATATTACGCTTTTAGCAACTGTTTTAGCGGTAATTTCACTATCTGCACCGCTTACTTTACATTCAAGAAGTTTTGTAGCGCCTTCGCCGTCGCCCGCAATCATTCTACAGAGTGCAACGGTTACTGTGTTAAGCGCCTTCATAAACTCGTAAAAATCTTCATTTTCACTTGTAATGATGGGGTTGCCTGCGAGACCATTAGCCAATACCGCAACCATATCGTTAGTTGAAGTATCTCCGTCAATACTAATCATATTAAATGTGTTTTTAATATCGCCCGAGAGTGCGTTTTGCAACATTTCGGGGCTAATCGCGGCATCGGTTGTGATAAATACAAGCATTGTTGCCATATTTGGATGTATCATACCGCTACCCTTTGCAATACCGCCAATTCTGCAAGTTTTACCCGATAGAGTAAACTCAACCGCTACTTCTTTAGAAATAGTATCGGTAGTCATAATAGCCTCTGCCGCTGCGGCACTGCCATTATCGTTAAGTGTATTTTTGAGTTTTGGTATACCCTCTTTAATTGGGGTAATATCTAAAGGTTGACCAATAACACCCGTTGATGCAACTACAACGTCTTTGCTATCTATTCCTAAACTTTCGCCCAAAAGTGCACAGGTTTCGGTTGCTATTTCTATGCCGTTTGCATTGCAGGTGTTAGCATTACCACTATTACAGATAATTGCCCTAGCCACGCCGTTTTCTATATTACTTTTTGTAACGGTTAGGGGCGCACCCTTAACTAGATTAGTTGTATATACCGCCGCCGCAGAACTGGGCACTTCACTATATATTAACGCTAAATCACGCTTGGTGCGATTTTTACGTATACCACAATGTATTCCACTAGCCAAAAAACCTTTAGCGGCACACACGCCGCCCGAAATTGTTTTCATGGTTATTCTCCTCCCTTAAGGCCTTGGGTTTCCTCTACCCCTAAAAGTATGTTCATATTCTGTATTGCGGCACCCGAAGCACCTTTACCAAGGTTATCAAAACGAGCGACAAGCACGGGGTTTTCTTTAGAGCCGCAAACAGTAATTTGCATATCATCGCGACCTGACATTGCCGCCGCTGACAAAAATCCCTGCTCGTCCGCATTTTCTACAAAACTTACTAATCCGCCCCCATAATAGTTTTTATATACTTCCTTTATATTCTCTACACTGCCCTTAATTTGCGACCCCCAAAGCGGAACGGTTACCTCCATACCGCTATAAAAGTTAGCAACTATAGGTTGGAAAGATGGCGCACCTTTAAGTCCGCACACCTTTGCCATTTCGGGAAGATGCTTATGTGCACCCGAAAGACCATACTGACGGGGCGCTAAAAATAGAGGGTCAATATTATCACTCTCATATTCGGCAATCATTTTTTTACCGCCGCCCGAATATCCCGTTAAAGAAAAGCAAGATAGCATAGCGTCGGGTTTTATAATACCCGTCTCAACCAATGGTGCTATAAGCGCTATAAAGCCGCTAGCGTGGCAACCCGGATTTGCTATACGTTTTGAATTTTTAATTTTCTCACGAAGCCCTTTTAGTTCGGGGAAACCATACACAAAACTATCGTTAGTTCTATGTGCGGTTGAGGTATCGATTATTGCGGTATTTGGATTATTTACCAAGCCTACCGCCTCAATAGCGGCGGCATCGGGAAGGCATAAAAACGCTATATCGGCTACATTTAATGCCTCTTTGCGAGCCGCAATATCTTTTCTTACCTCATCGGGTAAAATTATTAACTCTATTTCTTTTCTGTCACTTAATCTATCGTAAATGCGAAGCCCCGTTGTGCCCGCACTGCCATCTATAAAAACCTTGGTCATATATTATCTAGTTTCTCTTTCACAAAATTTATTTGTTTTTCTACCGAGGATACAGATGTACCGCCCTCGGAAATACGCTTTTCGACACAAACGTTAAGGTCAATATCCTCATAAACGTCGCTATCAATTAACTCTGAAAATTCACGATACTCGTCTAAAGTCAGAGTTTCGAGAACTTTATTTTCCTTAATACATTTTGCAACTATGCTACCCGAGATTTTGTAAGCCGTTCTAAACGGCATACCTTTTTTAACCAAATAATCTGCGAGGTCGGTTGCATTGATAAATCCCGTTTGCGCCGCCTTTTTCATATTATCGGTGTTTGCAGTTAGTGTTTCTACCATACCTACAAAAACCTTTAGGCACATATTAGCGGTTTCAACTGCGTCAAACACGCTTTCCTTATCCTCTTGCATATCCTTGTTATATGCAAGAGGTAGGCCTTTAAGAGTGGTTAAAAGTGACATTAGGTCACCGTAAACCCTACCTGTTTTGCCCCTTACTAATTCTGCCATATCGGGATTTTTCTTTTGTGGCATTATGGATGAGCCCGTTGTATACTCGTCCGAAATAGTTACAAACTTGAACTCCCAACTAGACCAGAGTATAAATTCCTCTGAAAGCCTTGAAAGGTGCATCATAAGTAGTGCAATAGCCGACATAAGTTCTACCGCAAAATCACGGTCTGAAACACCATCTAAACTATTAAGGCAAATATCGTCAAAACCTAATTTTTCTGCTTCATATCTGCGGTCGGTATCATAAGTTGTACCCGCTAGTGCGCAACTGCCAATAGGCGAAACGTTCATTCTTCTTACGCAGTCTTTTATGCGGTCGCAGTCACGAAGTAGCATCATAGCATAAGCCATTAAATGATGGCCGAAAGTGATAGGTTGCGCACGTTGCAGATGTGTATAACCCGGCATAATTGCAGACTTATACTCCTCTGCTTTATCTGTAAGGGCGGATATTAAGTTTTTAATTAGTTCGGTAAGTTCTGCCGACTCATCACGCAAATACATTCTAAGGTCTAGCGCTACTTGGTCATTTCTGCTTCTTGCGGTGTGCAGTTTTTTACCAAGGTCGCCTATGCGCGAGGTAAGTTCCTGCTCAATGAACATATGTATATCTTCGCAGGTCATATCAAAGCCAAGTTTGCCACTATCAATATCATTTAAAATTCCGCCAAGCCCGTCAATTATAGCATCGGCTTCACTTTTTTCTATAATATTTTTAGCGCCCAACATTGACGCGTGCGCCATACTGCCAAGTATATCCTGGCGGTACATTTTGCTATCTACACCGATTGAAGAATTAAAATCGTCGGCAAGTTTATTTGTTTCGCCACTGGTTCTGCCAGCCCACATTTTAGCCATTTTTTACTACTCCTAAAAACAACAAACTCGCTCTGTACAGCTGCCCGTACAGAGCGGTTAATTTTACTTTTTACCGTCTACAATAGCCTGAACCTTGATTGGTAGACCATATAGGTTGATAAAGCCTGCCGAATCCCTTTGGTCATAATCGCTTTCACCGAAGGTAGCGATTTCTTCACTATAAAGTGAATAAGGACTCCAAACGCCTGCATTTATCATATTACCTTTATAAAGTTTTAGTTTAACTTTACCTGTAACCTTTTCCTGAGTTTTGTCAACAAATGCGCTTAATGCCTCACGAAGTGGTGTGAACCACTGACCGTTGTAAACAAGCTCTGCAAAGGTTATGGATAACTTTTGCTTTTCGTGCATAGTCATCTTATCAAGACATATGGTTTCAAGCACGTTGTGTGCTTTGTAAAGAATGGTACCACCGGGAGTTTCATAAACGCCACGGCATTTCATACCAACCAAACGGTTTTCAACAATATCGATAATACCGATACCGTTTTTACCACCGATTTCGTTAAGTTTTAAGATAATTTCTTTAGCGGTCATTTTTTCGCCGTCAAGCGCTACAGGGATACCCTTTTCAAAATCCAAAGTTACGTATGTAGGCTTGTCAGGAGCAGCAATAGGTGAAACGCCCATTTCCAAGAAGCCTTCTTTTTCATACATAGGCTCGTTGCCGGTATCCTCAAGATCAAGACCCTCGTGTGATAAGTGCCAAAGGTTTTTATCTTTTGAATAACTTGTTTCTCTGTTAATCTTTAGAGGAATATTGTGTGCCTCTGCATACTCAATTTCTTCATCACGAGATTTAATATCCCACTCACGCCAAGGTGCGATGATTGGCATATTAGGTGCAAAGTGCTTAATAGCAAGTTCGAAACGAACCTGGTCATTACCTTTACCTGTGCAACCGTGAACGATAGCATCGGCGTTTTCTTTAATAGCAATTTCTACAAGACCTTTTGCAATACAAGGACGAGCGTGGCTTGTACCTAAAAGATAATCTTCGTATACAGCGCCTGCCTTCATTGTAGGAATAATGAAATCATTAACATATTCTTCGGTTTGGTCGAGTACGTAAAGTTTTGAAGCGCCTGTTTTTATAGCCTTTTCTTCAAGTCCTTCAAGTTCGTCTGCCTGACCAACGTTACCCGAAACTGCAACAACCTCACAGTTGTTATAATTCTCTTTTAACCAAGGTATGATTATTGATGTATCAAGTCCGCCCGAATAGGCAAGAACTACCTTTTTAATATCTTTCTTATCCATTATTTTTCCTCCATCTAGCGTATGTTTTTAAACGATGGTAATATTATAACCCCTTACCCACCTTATGTCAAGGGTAAATGCGAATATTTATACACTTTTATAACTAATTACAATAAAAATATACATTATTTATGCATTTTTATACAGTTTTTATGCATAAAAGCAAAAAATATACAAAATTGGTGTTATATATGCACTTTTTCGGTCTAAAAAAAGCAACCGCAAGAAGCGTTTTTCCTGCGGTTGTTTATGTATGTTAGTTAATTTTTGCCGAAGAAAGTTTATTCTTCGCCGTTTTTTACAGCCTCGGCTTGTTCTGCTTGAATATCTGCATCATAAGATAAAACAGGCTCTACATCCTTGCCCTTTACCTTGCGGTCAAGATAGTTTTTAGTAATCTTAATTACTAGTGGGCAGAGGAATATAACACCTATCAAGTTAGGAATCATCATAAGGCCGTTAAAGGTATCCGAAATATCCCAAGCCAAAGAAGAAGTAAGAACTGCACCGAAGATGATTGTGCAAACGTGAATTATTCTAAACACTACTGTTGTTTTTGCGCCAAACAAATATTCCCAAGCTTTAGAACCGTAGTGCGACCAGCCAAGAACGGTTGTAAAGGCAAACAAGAACATAGCAATAGCTACAAAACGGCCACCTATGTTACCCCAACTGAAAATTTGGTTAAATGCACCACCTACTAAGGTAGCATCGGTATAGCCTGCGGCAATTTCGCCTGTTTGGGCATTGAAAACACCGCCATTAAGGCCGCCCGAAGTTAAAACAACCAAAGCGGTCATAGTGCAAACTACCATTGTGTCTGCGAATACCTCGAAAATACCCCACATACCCTGTTTAACAGGTTCTTTAACACTAGAGTTCGAGTGCACCATAACAGAAGAACCAAGACCTGCTTCGTTTGAGAAAACGCCACGTTTAAAGCCATTTGTCATAGCAACAATAACACCGCCGATACCGCCACCTACAAAGGCTTCGGGTTTAAAGGCATTAACAAAAATTGCTTTTAAAGCAGGGATAATGGCATCATAATGAACACCGATAATTACAAGACTGCCTAATACGTAAAGAACGACCATAAAAGGAACAATTTTTTCGGCAACGTTTGCTATTCTCTTAACACCGCCAAGAGTGATAATGGCGGTTAAAATCATAATTAAAACGCCTAAAATAATATTGTACAAAGAAACACCATCAAAAACAATAATGCTTGAAAGAGCCTCAACATTAAAGGCAGATGAAACATTGGCAACAATTTTGTTAACCTGACCCATACTACCAATACCGAATGAAGCAAGCATTGTGAAAATGCAGAAAAGAACGGCTAAGGCTTTACCAATCCGGCTGCAACCTTTCTTTTTGCCAAGACCGTCTTGCAAATAGTACATAGCGCCACCGGACCACTCGTTCTCTGAGTTTTTGCGGCGGAAATAGATACCTAAAACGTTTTCTGCATAGTTTGTCATCATACCAAAGAATGCGGCAACCCACATCCAGAAAACTGCGCCTGCACCACCGATACAGATAGCAGCAGCAACACCTGCGATGTTACCTGTACCTACTGTTGCAGCAAGCGCCGTACAAAGAGCCTGGAAGGGAGAAATTGTACCTTTTTCTTTTCTGTGTTTAATAACATCTTTTTTGAACAAACTACCCAAGGTGTTTTTAAACCACAAACCGATGTGTGACACCTGAAACACTTTTGTACAAAGTGTAACGATGATACCTGTACCAATAAGAAGTGCTAGGCCGAATACGCCCCATACGACTCCATTGATACTGCCGTTGATTTCAGCAATTTTGTCTAACATTGTTCGACATCTCCTTAAAATAAAAAAATCTGATACCAATACGGTTCAGACAAAACACTACGCCAACCCTAACATAAATGTTATAAGTTGTTGCACTTTGTCCTTTTGCCTGAGAGATTGGTGCTTTGCACTTTGCCCCTTCGGCACCCACTCTAAGTGGGATTCTCCAAAGTTCTATCCGCTTACAGTCTTCATCCTAAAAAAGGAAACCTGAGAGTGTTACTCCTTCGGCGTGATAAATCACTTTTCCTACAAGCATCATATAGACAATATTTAATTGCAGAATACATTATATTACTTTATTCCCTCTTTTTCAAGTCTATTTTACAAAATCCATATATTACACAAAAAACCACCCCGTTACCCGAGGTGGTTTAGTGCATTATTTGATTTTCCATATATCTTTTGCGTATTGGAGTACCGTTCTATCCGAAGAAAATCTACCTGCCGCAGAAATGTTTAGCCAGCATTTTCTAAAAAAGGCGTACTTATCTTTGTAATCCTTATTTACCTTTAACTTTTTATCCAAACAGTCGGCAAAATCGTGCAAAACAAAATAATGGTCGGCTTTGTGCCACGATGCGCCGTTTAATATAGCATCGTAAAGTTCGGAGAACATAAGAGTATCACCGTCGTTTAAAGTGCCATCTATAAGCGCGTCCATACATCGCTTTATTCTATAATCAGTCTTATAAAGTTCTCTGGGCTCGTAAGAATCGCCGATTGCCTCAATTTCTTCAACAGTAGCGCCGAAAATATAGTTATTATCCTTGCCTGCCGCTTCAACAATTTCTATATTTGCACCGTCATACGTGCCTAGAGTTACAGCACCATTTAGCATAAGTTTCATATTACCCGTGCCGCTAGCCTCGGTACCCGCTAGTGATATTTGTTCTGAAACATCTGCGGCGGCAACGATTTTTTCAGCGTACGACACGTCATAATTTTCTACGAATATAACCTTTATATACCCACTAACCTCAGGGTCGTTTTCTATAATCCTTGCAATTTCGTTTATAAGTTTTATTATCGCTTTTGCCCTAAAGTAACCAGGCGCCGCCTTTGCGCCAAACAAGAACACAGTTGGTGTAAAATCTTTTAGCGCGCCTTCTTTTATTTCAAAATAAAGTTCTAATATGCATAGCGCATTTAAAAGTTGTCGCTTATATTCATGCAGGCGTTTTATCTGTACGTCCAAAATCCAATCGGCATCAAACCCTTTGCCACCACGTACTTCAATATACTTACTCAAACTCTCTTTGTTTTGTTTTCTTATATCAATAAATCTTTTTAAAACTTCATCGTCATAAGAGAATTTCTCAAGTTTTTTTAAGTTTTCATAGTCGGTTATCCATTTATCGTTTCCAAGTAGTTCGGTTATAAGGCTTGCAAGGCCTTTATTGCAAAGCGCAAGCCATCTGCGGAAGGTTATGCCGTTGGTTTTATTTGAGAATTTTTCGGGATATACTCTATACCAATTAGATAGTACGTCGTCTTTTAATATTTCGGTGTGTATTTTGGCAACGCCGTTAATATGAGCCGAGCAAAATGAGGCTAGATATGCCATATTAACTACCCCACCGCTTACAATTTGCATACCTGCTGTAACTTCGTCGTCTACACCTTTTTCATCCAACTCAGCATTTAACCTGTCGTTCAATTTTATAATTATTTTAGCAACATCGGTATTTATTTTTCTTATCAGCGCAAGTTCCCAACATTCTAGCGCCTCTTTCATAACCGTATGGTTGGTATAGCAGAACACTTTCTTGGCGATTAGGAAGGCTTCATCAAAGGTTAAACCTTCTAATGAAAGCAGCCTAATAAGTTCAGGTATAGAAATCACGGGATGGGTATCGTTAAGTTGAATAGTAACAAAATCCGAAAGATTTTTAAGATTATTTCCATGCTCGCGCTTATACCTTTTAATTATATCTTTTAGAGATGCGCTAGAGAAAAAGTACTGTTGACGAAGGCGCAAAAGTTTACCTTCTTTACTAGAATCGTTAGGGTACAGAACGCGCGAAATATCCTCTACCCTATTTTTAGTAGCCACTGCCTTATCGTACTTTTGCTCGTTAAAAAGTTTAAAACTGAATGGAGTTACGGGTTCTGCCTGCCATAGCCTTAAATTTGAAACGTGTTTTGCGCCATAACCGATAATTGCCATATCATAAGGCACCGCCAAAACAGAAAAGTCACTAAAGTCTACCTTGACCGTTTCTTCGTCGCGCCTTATAGACCACGGGTCCGAAAACCTCTGCCAATTATCTACCTCTTCGGTTTGAAATCCCTCGTCGATTTTCTGCTTAAAAAGACCGTATTTATAACGTATTCCGTACCCATCAAGCGGTAGTTTTAAGGTTGCGGCGCTGTCTAAAAAGCAGGCGGCAAGTCTACCTAGTCCGCCGTTACCCAAAGCCGCATCCTCTATTCTTTCAAATTCATTTATATTTGCACCTATGCCATTGAGAATTTCCTCTGCCTCTTTAGTTGCGCCCACCATCAAAAGATTGTTGTATATTGCTCTGCCAACCAAAAATTCGGCAGAAAAATAATAGGCTCGGCGCCCCTTTGCGCTACGGGCATTTGAGGCTTGCATCGTCTTGGCAACGCTACCTAGTATGCTTTTTGAAAGCACGTAATGCAACTGATTTAAATCAAGACTTTCCAAAGACTTGCCAAAATGTGATAGCGACAAAACCTCCATATTTCGTTTTAGTTGTTTCATCTTCTACTCCCTGCCTCTGCCGTAAAGTCTAGTATTTTTTAAAAGAAAATCGGTTACTTCTAAAAGTTGATTTTCTTCACTTCGCCATTCCCAGTTGCCGCTTGCGGTTGACGGAATATTCATCCTTGCGGTATACCCAAGCCCTAATATATCCTGCATTGGTATTATTGCAAGATTAGGAGTGCTTGAAAGTGCCGCCGCCATTATTCCTTCTTCTAAATTTTCTGTACGAAGATACCGCTTTGCATAATTTATCTCCTCTGCCTTTGCAAATTTGATGTAGCCAAGCAGAGTGTCGTTATCGTGAGTCCCTGTATATACAACGCTATTTTTAGAGTAGTTGTGGGGAAGATAATCCTTTCCCTCGCTACCGCTAAATGCGAACTGCAAAACCTTCATTCCGTAGTAACCGCTATCCTTTAGCATTTCCCTAACGCTATCGGTTAAGAAACCTAAATCCTCGGCAATTATTTTTGCATCCTTAAAGTTCTCTTTTATTTTGTTTATTAAATCCATTCCAGGACCTTTTAGCCAAGAGCCTACCTTTGCAGTTTTAGAGTTGTAGGGTACACAATAAAAACTATCAAACCCTCTGAAATGGTCTATTCTTATGGCGTCGTACATTTCAAGACAATGCCCTATTCTTTTAAGCCACCAACCGTATCCGCCCTTTTTTAAAAAGTCCCAATTGTACACGGGATTGCCCCAAAGTTGTCCATTAACCGAAAACTTATCGGGTGGACACCCCGCAACACAGGTTGGTTTTAGTTTGCTGCTTAGCATAAAGTTTTTTGGATTAGCCCATACATCCGCACTCTCTAGCGACACGTATATAGGTATATCTCCTATAATGCTTATGCCGTTTTTATTAGCATAGTTTTTAAGCGCGTACCACTGCTTAAAAAAGAAATACTGAAGCATTTTATAATAAAGTATTTCGCCCTTTAGTTTGGTTTGCCACTCTTTTAATGCCGATTTTTCTCTATCACGGATTTGCGGTAACCAATTAGTTATGGGTTTATTTTTGGTTTCAGTTTTTATTGCCATAAAAAGCGCATAATCTTGGAGCCAATATTCTTGCTCATTGCAAAAATCCACAAAATCTTGGGGTGTATTTTTTACAAAAGCATTGTACGCTTTAAAAAACAGATTATGACGGCTTTTGTAAACGGCAGTATAATCGACACGTTTTGTGTTCTTTTGTAGCACTTCGGCTAAATCCTCTGCGGTTAAATAGCCGTCTTTTTTAAGCATTTCGGGGTCTATAAAAATAGGATTGCCTGCAAAGGTTGATTCACTTTGATATGGCGAATTTCCAGAAATACTTGAGGTTGGACAAAGGGGCAAAATCTGCCAATAACTTTGCTCGTTATTTTTCAAAAAATCTACAAAGTCGTAAGCACTTTTTCCAAGCGTTCCGATGCCATAATCACCCGGCAATGATGAAATATGCATCAGTATCCCCGACGCTCGCTTAAACACAATAAGCCACCCCTTTTAATCACATATAAGTTTTTCTGTTTCTTTATCAAAAATATGCGGTTTTTCTATATCAAAATAAAGGGTTACATTCATACCCGTTTTGATTTTTTCGCTAGAGGGTATTTTGGCAATTATCTTATTATCTCCAACGTTACTGTATACATATATTTCGGAGCCCATCATTTCGGCAAGTTCTGCGGTAAGTTCTAGTTTATTATCTCCGCTTTTTGTTTGCCACTTACTCTCTACGTGAAGGTCTTCGGGCCTTATGCCATATATGATTTCTTTGCCTATATACCCTTTTATATCCTCGTTGTTTTGCAACCTTTTAGGTAGCGGTATACTATGACCGCAAAATTCTGCATAGTAATCCACACCGCGCCTTATAAGTGTAGCCGAAATAAAATTCATCTGCGGTGTGCCTATAAAACCTGCAACAAACATATTGTTTGGATGCTCGTAAAGATTTTCAGGCGTATCTACTTGGTTTATAACGCCATCCTTCATTACAACTATTCTGTCGCCCATTGTCATCGCTTCGGTTTGGTCGTGGGTAACGTAAACAAAGGTTGTGCCAAGTCGCTTGTGAAGTCTTGCAATTTGCGCGCGCATTTCTCCTCTTAACTTTGCATCTAGATTTGATAGCGGTTCGTCAAGCAAAAACACCTTGGGGTCACGTACCATCGCACGCCCGAGAGCAACCCTCTGCCTTTGACCGCCCGAGAGCGCCCTTGGTTTTCTATCCAAATACTGCTCAATATCAAGTATCCTTGCGGCTTCTCTTACCTTGTGGTCAATCTCCGCCTTGTCTACCTTGCGAAGCGATAATGCAAACGCCATATTTTTATACACAGTCATATGCGGATATAGTGCGTAACTTTGAAAAACCATAGCAATATCGCGGTTTTTAGGCGGTACGTCGTTCACCATTTTATCGCCTATATACAGTTCGCCTGAACTTACCGACTCAAGTCCTGCTATCATTCTAAGCGTTGTTGATTTACCGCAACCCGACGGACCTACCAAAATTACGAACTCTTTATCCTTTATTTCTAAATTAAGGTCGGGAACAACTGTAGTCCCATCCTCAAATGTTTTTACTATATTTTTGAATGTTATTGATGCCATTTATATCTCCTTTAGGGTGACAAGACTTGAACTGTCACGCCTGACAAATAATATTTTTCGTTTTTTCTTGCCTCGTCACTAGTAAAACATTTCTGCATTAATCGCTACCCCTCATAGCAAAAGTATTGTTTGGCAGGTCGTAGATTTCCTCTCTGCCGAATTTTTCAATAGGGCGGAGCGTGAAATTTGCAGTAAGGCTTTGTGCCTTGCAAAAACAAACGCAAGCAATAAGGAAAAAGCGGCGAGCGGAACCGTAATAGTTTCAAGTCTTTTCACCCTAACCTTTTACCGCGCCTGCAATAACGCCCTTGATTATATATTTTTGGCAACTTAAATAGAAAATAATTATAGGCACAATTGCTAGCATAAGCATTGCCATAAAGCCACCGTAATCGGTAGCACCATAAGCACCCTGCATAGCGATTTGTATAGCAACCGGTATGGTTTTATTGTCTGTTCCTAAAATCAGATACGGTAGCAAATAGTCATTCCAAATCCACATCGCGTTCAAAATGGCAACCGTAATTGCGGTGGGTTTTAATATTGGTAGCACAACCATAAAAAAGGTCTGTAAAGGCGAGCAACCATCGATAGTGGCCGCCTCCTCAATTTCTAATGGTATGCCCTTAACAAAGCCGCTTAACATAAAAACAGAAAGTCCTGCACCGAAACCTAAATACACCGGAATTATACCGAAAATATTATCGAAATTAACCTTGTTTACAATGTAGGTCATCGTATACATAACCATCTGAAACGGCACTATCATACTAAAAACAAAAAGGTAATACAGCGCTTTTGTAAAGAGATTTTTAACCCTTACTATAAACCACGCCGTCATTGAAGTACAAAGCACTATTGCCGCTACAGAAAACACAGTAATAAATACCGAGCGCAGAAATGCCGCAAAAAAGCCCGAACTTTTAAGTCCGTTTATATAGTTTTGCAGTCCCACGAAGGTTTCGCTATTAGGCAAAGAGAACGGCTCGCTTGAAATGTATAGCCTTGATTTGAAGGAGTTTACAAGCACCAAAATTATTGGCACTAAAAAGAGCACTGCCAGCAGGCTTAAAAACGAAAACGAAACACCGATTCTTTGCTTTTTTATTTTTTGCATTAGTGCTCAACCTCCCTTGAACGCGTTAATTTAAGTTGTATAAAGGCTATAAGGGCAACAATTATAAAGAAAATTACCGCCTTAGCCTGACCTACACCCTGCCATCCTACCCTGCCGTAAAAGGTATTATAAATATTTAGCGCTAGCATCTCGGTGGATTTTTCGGGTGCGCCTGCGGTTAAGGCTAGGTTTTGGTCGAACAATTTAAACGAATTTGTTAATGTTAAAAATGTGCATATAGTTATAGAGGGCATTACCATTGGTATTTTAATGCGCAAAAGGGTTTTTAAAGGAGATGCGCCATCTATTGCCGCCGCCTCGGTTAACTCTGTAGGAATATTTTGAAGACCCGCGATATATATGACCATCATATAGCCTATTAACTGCCAATTTGTAAGAAGTATTAGACCTACAAATCCGTACTCTGTTTTATAGGTAATATCTACGCCAAAGTTTGCGAGCACGCCGTTAATTAGCAGGTTCCAAATATAACCTAGCACGATACCGCCAATAAGGTTGGGCATAAAGAAAACCGAACGGAAAAGATTTGTACCCCTTATAGAGCGGGTTAACATTAAAGATAGCAGAAAAGCAAATACGTTAACTGTTATTACCGAAACCAGCGTAAACGCGGCGGTAAATATAAGTGCATTTAAAAATTCGCTATCATAGGTAAACGCCCTTATATAGTTGCTAAGCCCAACAAAAGTTGCATTCTCTACCGTTGTAAACTTGGTAAAAGAAAGATATATGCCCATTAAAAAAGGCACCACAAAAGCAAATACAAAGGCAAGCAGTGTTGGCAACAAAAATATTACGGAGTATTTTTTTAATGAGTCTTTCATTGTGCCTTTAGTCCTCTCTAGTATTTTGCTCTGCCCATAAGGGCAGAGCATTTAATGTTTTTATAGATTTGCGGCGTTAGTTTCCTTTTCCCAATCGGCAACTGCATCTTTTTTTACCTCATCAAAGGTTTTTGTGCCTTGCGCGTATTTTAGAAGTGATGCGCCTAGATTATCTTTAAATTTTTGTGATGGGAAAACTGTAAAGTTCCAAGGAATAGTGGTAAGATTATCGTTTTCCATATATTTTAATATCTCGCGAGCGAGCGGGTCTTGCGGTTTCTCCGTTTCTTTAAAGGTATCGAAGGGTGCAATAAAACCTAGTTTATTGGTAACGTAATCCTTGCCCATATCGCTTGAATATAGCCAATAAATAAAGTCGGCGGTTGCTTTTTTATCTACGTCTGATGCTGTAGAGTTTATGGCGTAAAAGTTTTCAGTACCTACACAAAGGCCTTGTTTTTCTTCGCCCTCGATACCCATATATATAGGTAGATACTTAACGTTTTCAGCCTTTACCTTATTTCCTGAAACCTCAGAAATTTGGCTCCAAGCCCAGTTGCCGTTTTGAACGAATGCACATTTTTCTAGTGCAAATTCCGACATAGAATCTACAACCGTTTTTGTACCTACTGTTTTTCTATCAACAACCGAATTGTTAAGATACAAATCGAAGATGTTTTTAAAATTATCGGCATACTCGAAGGTTATTTTGCCTGTTTCATCACCTGTTAGGTCGATTTTGTTTTTTGTAAACTCGTAAGAAATAGGTACGTTAGCAAGGTGTGTTTGCCAGCGCCAATCTTCGCCAGACTTTAATGAGGTTGATGCAAATGCGCCGTCTATTCCTAGTTCCTCTTTATGCTTTTGAATATCCTCTACAAGCGCTTTGAGTTTGGTGTAGTTGTTAATTTCGTCCATGCTTTTAAACTCGGTTGCGCGGTCTTTTAGGTTGAAATACTTATCTGTAATAGCCTTGTTGTAAATAATGCCGTAACCCTCTACAACGTAAGGAATGCCGTAAACCTTTCCGTCAGATTTAACTGCAAGACTCTTATCGGTCAGGTGCTTGTAAAGTTCGGTTTCGCTAAGGTCGGCGCAATAGTCTTTCCAATTCTCATAACCCTTAGGTCCATTGATTTGAAAAAGTGTAGGCGCTGAATCTGTAGCCATTTTAGACGCCAATGTTGTTTCGTATTGGTTGTTTGCGGCGGTTTCAATAATTACCTTTACGCCTGTTTCTTTCTCATACGCTTTTGCCAATTCCTCATAAACTGAGGTGCTTTCGGGTTTGAAGTTAAGGTAACGAACTGTGCCCACCTCAACCTTTTCTTTTTTATTGCAGGCGGTGAACATAGTGCCGATGCCTACAATTAAAGACAGTGCTAAAACTAAGGAAATAATTTTTCTGTTTTTCATTTTTTTGCCTCCATTTATTAGGATTTAAGTATTGCACCTATATTATGAACTGATTTTTGCGATAATATTACTTTTTTTGAAAAAATTATCATTCTCCTAATTGACCGCCACCATTTTAGGTGCTACAATATTTATAAATCTAGGCAAGGAAAGTGATAAAATGGAAAAATTCGTTGAACTTTACCCCAATATATATAGGTTAAGTGTTCCGTTTGAAAGCGTGTTAACAAGCGTATTTGCGGTTGTGGTAGACGGCAACTGCATTATTATTGATGCTGCCACAACCGAAAGCGACGTTAATAACTACATATTGCCTGCAATAAAGGATGCAGGATTTAATGTAACAAAAATTTTGATTTCACACGAGCACGGCGACCACGCAGGTGGTCTTGGCTTTTTAGTACCACATTTCCCCGAAGCTGACGTTGCAATGTTTGATATGCGCGTTGCCGAGAAAATCGGCAGAGGCAGACTGCTTGCTGACGGCGAGGTTTTTTACGACGTTATAAAAATTTTGCACCTACCCGGTCATTCGCCTGATAGCCTTGGTGTGCTTGATACGAGAAGCGGTGTTTTGCTTACCTTTGACAGTTTGCAACTTTTTGGCATTGGAAAGTACGTTACCTACGTTTATAACGAAGACGTTTATAAAAGCAGTATCGAAAAAATCAAATCCGAGAAGATAAATGACATAGCCACCGCGCACGATTACGCGCCGCTAGGATATTTTGCAAGTGGCGAAAAAGAAATTAAGCATTATTTAGATATGTGCGTTGATGCATTGGATTATATAAAAGATTTTCTTAATGCAGGCGGCGAAAGAAAAGCCGAAACAATAGCCGAAGCATATTTAGCAGAAAAGTAAACAAAAGGAAAGAGCGATTTAGCAAAAAACTAAATCGCTCTTTTTATATTTTAACTCATTACATATTTTTCAAGAACTCATCCATGCGGGCGTTGATGCCGTAATCTTCCCACTCGGCATCCTTTGGAACGCCTGCAAGTTCCATTTTTAATCCTTCTCGTAGTGGCATTAGGTCGCTTTGCTTTAGACCTGTTGCATTAAGGATTTTGCTATTATCAATAGCGCGGTTAAAATATCTGTCATAAGTCAACTGCTGACGGCTATACAAAGGAACCTCGGGATTTAAGAGTTTTAGGTAACTCTCGGTATCGGTTGTAATGTATTTCAAACCACCAAGTTCTTTATATATTTCGGCAATTTCGCCCCATGTGTAATGCTCGGAAGTACCTATTGTATAAACCTCGCCAAAAGCGTCGGGGTTATTTACAAGACGTGATACCATTGTACCAAAGTCGCCCGCCCAACTCAAAGTACCCATAATGTTCATAGCGTACTCCGGAAGTATTAAAGTCTTACCGCGAAGCATTCTGTAAACCACGGTATTGGCCTCCAAAGTTACTAACTGGAAGCGGTTTTTAGAATAGGTAATGCTTGGACGAAGTATTGTATAGTTTTTATGTCCCGAGTTGTGCAACATATCCTCTTGCTGTGCTTTATAAAGCGCATAGTCGCCTGAACTCAAGAAAACAGGCTCTGTTGCAACGTCCAAAAGTCTATGGGACTCTTCGGTAATGGGTTCTTTGCTATCAGCATATATACGATAACTTGAAAGGAACACGTAATGGTCGCAATTTTCAAGATAAAGTTTATAGTACTGCGCGAACTCCTCTTCGCTAAAATAGAGCATAAAGTCAACGATAGCGCTATACTCGTTTTTAATTATTTCGTTAACGAAATCCAGTTCTTTAGCATTTGCTTTTATGTAGGTTAAATTAGGGTCTGTAGAAACAACGTCGTCTAGACACACAACGTCAACCTTATAGCCCATTTTTACCAAAGCCGGCGCAAGATATGTACCTAGTGCGCCCGAACCGCCTAAAAGTAATGCTTTTTTCTCTTTAGCCATTATATATTCCCCCTAAGGTAAATTATTGTAACCTAACATAGTTAAGATTTCTTTTGCCTTTTCCATTGGTGGTTGTGCACCACCATCAACGCCCTTTGCAACCGATAAAAACAGTGAACAGCCAAGGCTTGGGCCTAATAGCCTATGCTTTTTACAGTTAGCGCCGATACTTAAGAATAAGTACGGAATTTTCAGTTCACTGCCCAGTTTAATTGTGGTAGCGAGGTTATCAAGTTCTTCAATTGCGGTTTCACCTGCGGTTACAACCTTAGCAATATCTGCTCCGCGCATCTCCTGCGCTTTTGCAATTTTGATTACATCTTCTTCGGCCATATACTTTAATGTATGGGTTGACATTATAACCTCTTTGCCCATTTTATGCACCGTGTCGATCAACTCCATTTGGCGCTTTACTGCGGTTTCATCATAGGTAATTTCAAGTGGGCAAGGGTCATATAAATCTCCACGAACGTCGAAAAGAGTTGCACCGCATTGGAGTGCTAAAAGCATCTCCTCGGTCAATTCTTCGTCACTTTGCTCATACTCGCAAACATTGCCTCTGCGATAGTTGGTTATATAGCATGGTTTATCTCCCATAACGGAAAATATATCCTTAAAATCACTAGCGTTTCGATACTTTGATTCCATAATTTCAATCTCGAAACAGAAAGCATCTGTACCCTCTTTTTTCGCTGACTCAATTTCACTAATAAGTGTTTTTGGGTTATCGCCCTTTAGCATAGTGGTTATAATCGGTCTGTCGAAATTTAAAAATGTTAGCATTTAGTAAATCTCTCCTTTTACCAAAGTATAGTACATACATATAAATATGTCAATGCATAATAAAACGATATCGAAAAATGCACTACATTTTCTACTTTTAGTTTTCAAAAGTTGACATCGGTGCTAAACTTTGTTATAATATCAAAAACTAAAAATGGCTGCCACCGGGTAGCGTGCTATAAGCGTTCTTAGGTTACTTCGTTAGGTCTTAGAAGAAGTAACTTTTAGGCGCTTTTTCTTTTTTGGAGGAACTATGAGAATTTTAAAATATTTTCGCACACTTTCTAAATTTGAACGTACACTTTGGTTATGCTCTATAGCGGTTGTTAGCCTCTCTTACCTGTTTGCTCGCCAAGGGATTCTTAACCTTTGCACTTCACTTATCGGTGTTACCGCACTTATTTATCTTGCAAAAGGTATGCTTTTAGGTCAGGCTCTTTCTATTGTGTTTTCTTTGCTTTATGGTATCATTTCTTACAAATTCGGTTACTATGGCGAAATGATTACCTACCTATTTATGACTATGCCAATGGCGATTATCTCTACTGTTGAATGGCTAAAACACCCTTACAAAAGCTCTGATATAGTTGAAGTGAGTGGGGTAAAGAAAAGCCAAATAGCAGTTATGTTTTTACTATGCATTTTGACGACTGTTATATTCTTTTTTTTACTTAAATATCTCAACACCGCAAATCTAGTATTCAGCACTATTTCAATAGCCACAAGCTTTGTTGCAGCTTATCTTACCGCACTCAGAAGCCCTTACTTTGCCCTGGCCTATGCCGCCAACGATATAGTTTTAATTGTGCTTTGGACCCTCGCAAGCATAAAAGACATTTCCTTTGTGCCGATGATAGCCTGTTTTATTATGTTTTTATTTAACGACCTTTACGGGTTCTTCAACTGGCGCCGTATGCAAAACTTACAAAAATAGTATCAATAAATGCCAAAAAGACCGCAAAATTGCGGTCTTTTTTCAATATTTATTAAGCAGTTCTACCAAAGCTTTTACACTTGAAACCTGAGCTAGATTGCAAAGTTTTTTCTTGCGGTATTTTACTGCCGACAATGATATAAACAAATCTGCCGCAACGTTTTCGTAGGTCTGTTTTGCCTTAAACGCTTCTAAAATTTTTATATCTAGCGCATCACAATTACGCATTAGATTTTCTACCTTCATTATCTCTTGAAGTTCTTGGTCACAATAAATATTTATCGGATTTTCTGAATCAAGGTTAATTATCTTTGCTGGTTCCTCTTGCAAGCGCAAGCCTTTTGTGGTACCCCTTATACGCATATCGTACTTAATGTGGGTATCGGTATAGGAAACATCAGGGTTTTTAACATAAGTTTCGTGCGCTAAAAGTGCCGCCTTGCCAAATGCCTTGAAGTTACGCGAAAAAGCAGTTACCGACGGCGCAATTTTCTCAAGCATAAAGCCATCGCTACAACTGATGATATAAAGCCTGTCGAGATTATAACCAAGTTTTTTAAGGCGAGTTACAAGCGACACCGCAACGAAATCGTTAGCGCAAATTATTGTATCATAACACCCAACAGACGGGAAGAAACTATAAAAACAACCCCTTAGCGAGCCACGGTTATCAAAAATATCTTTCTCTTTTCCGCCAACCTTCAAAAACGCTTTCTTACGTATCGTATCCGAAACAGAGTTAGGGTTAATGCCGTAAAGCGCAATCCTGCCTTTACCACAGGATTTACAGGTGTGTATCGCCGTTCTTAAAGCGCTATATACATCACTTGAAACGTTACTATACGATTTATTGGTGTAAACCTCACCTAAGTTGTTTAGAACTATTGGGTGCATACCCTTTCCGCTTACCTCGGCAATACGGGCAGACATCCAACTTTTTAGGGAGCCGATTATGATAACCGACGAGCGTTCCTCTAAATCCTCAGGTAAACTCTTTATATCCTCTACTTCCTCGGCGGTTTGTTTTTTGCGCTTTAGTTCCGCATAAAGTCCGTCTAACGTTTCTACGCACCACGAAGTATCTCTATACTCGCTTTCAACACAGTAATACAAAGCCACGGGTATCACCTCTCATTCGTATATTCATATTATACACTAATTTTTGCTTTTTTCAAAGGGTAATTTTAGGCGCAAAAAGGTTTACTTTTTTAAACTTTTTTCAAAGATTTTGGACTTGTGGTGAGATTTGTTTACATTTAAAATGTATTTGTAAAATTTATAAAAGGTGGTCTAACCGTGTCCGTAAAAGTTGAAAAAATAATTATACCTACGTATCCCGAGCCCGCAAAAGAGGATTTGCCGATGTTTGCTGAACACCGTGTTCATCAAAGAACAAGCGGTAATCCTTATCCTCAAAAGATTGTTTTAGAGGTTAACAGAGAAGAAAAAATAGACAAAGAATACACCGCTGTTATTTTAGAAAATGATTATCTTCGTCTTTGCATTTTGCCCGAACTTGGCGGTAGAATTTACTCTGCTTACGACAAGCGCACAGGCTACGATTTCTTTTACAAAAACAACGTAATCAAACCTGCACTTATCGGTTGTCTAGGTTCTTGGATTTCAGGCGGTTGCGAATTTAACTGGCCTTTCCATCACAGAGCATCGACCTTTATGCCTTGTGACTACGTAGTTAAAGAAGATTCAGACGGAACCGCTTATGTTTACCTTTCAGAGCACGACCCTATTGACCGTATGAAAGGTATGGTTTGTGTAATTCTTAAAAAGGATGCCGCTTATTTTGAAACGAGGGCGCGCCTTTATAATCGCACCGATACTGCAAAGCCTTTTCTTTGGTGGGAAAATACCGCAGTTCCGGTTAACAAAGATTATCAGATTTTCTTTCCACCCGACGTTAGTTATGTTAATTTCCACTATAAACGTTCGGTAACCACATTCCCTATTGCCGATAATTCGCTTGGTGTGTTCAACGGTATCCGCTATGAAGAGCCTACCGATATTTCTATGCACAAGAGCACTATTCAGCCTACATCTTATTTCTCAGCACCATCAAAGTATGACTTCTTTGGCGGTTACGACCACGGCAAAAAATGCGGTGTTATCCATATTGCAGACCACCACATTTCTCCCGGTAAAAAGATGTTTACTTGGGCATATAATCAGTTATCTCAATCCTGGGAAAACGCGCTAACCGACGAGGACGGTGCTTATGCCGAATTAATGGCAGGCGTTTATTCCGACAATCAACCCGACTTCGCTTGGCTAGAGCCATCCGAAACCAAAGAGTTTTCACAGTTCTGGTACCCAATTAGTGAACTTGGTGTGCCACAGTTTGCTAACCTATCAGGTGCAGTACATAGCGATACCGAGGGTCTACGTTTGCAGTTTACCGAACCGCTAACCGACGCTACGGTTGTATTCACCAAAAACGGCGAAAAAGTTTACGAAGAAACTGTTTCAGTAAAATGTGGCGATGTGCTTAAAATTGACGGGATTCTACCAGAAGCCGATGATAACATTAAGGTTATAGCAAACGGTAAGGCTGTTATTGATTTTACATTCTTTAACAAAAACGAATATGATATTCCGCCACTAACAGAGGACCTACCAACAGCCGACGAGGCAGAGGGCGCAGAGGAACTTTATCTAGAAGGCCTACACGTAAAACAGTACCGCGACCCATCAAGAAAGCCCGACTATTTCTGGAAAAAGGCACTCGAGCGTCAGCCTAACCACATTGACAGTCTTTTAGGTCTTGGCGAACTTTGCATTGAGGAGTTAAAGCCACAGGAAGCCAAGGATTATTTAAAGAAAGCAGAAGCGGCTCTCACCAAGTTTAACAAGCGCACAAAGAGTGGCAGGCTCTACTACTTACAGGCTTTAGCAGAACTTGGTCTTGGAAACAAAGACTTGGCTTACGACCTATTCTACAAATCTTCTTGGAATATGGATTACCTCTCTGTTTCTATGACCTATATTGGCGCTATGGATATTGCAAATGGCAACTATGAATTAGCACTATCCCACCTTGACACTGCTATTGATTACAACGGAAGAAATACCAAAGCCGCTGCATTTAAAATTATCGCACTTTACAAGCTTGGCAGAGTTAATGAGGCTTCCAAACTTATTGATGCAAGACTTTCTATTGACCCGCTAGAGCATTTTATCAGGCTTACCGCACTTATCATTGGCAAAATCACTGCTGACGAATTCTTAAAGCCTTGCCTTAGCGATGTTAACGAAACCATCATCGACATTGTTTGCGATATGGACGTAGCAGGTCTTTATGATGAAATCAAAATGGTGTTTGATATTCTGCCCGCAAAATCCGTTTCGGCAAACTACATTCTCGGTAATTTCTCGGAAGCAGAAACCGCAAAACTAGGCGACGCTTTCCCAAGCAGAATGTTAGAATTGCGCGCCCTTAAAAACGCTACCGAAAATGGTTGCAAAATGGCAAACTACTATTTAGGTTGTCTTCTTTATGCAAAACGTCAATACAAAGCCGCGGCAGAATATTTCCTTACCGCAACCGAACTTATGCCCGAGTTCTATGCCGCATACCGCAACTTGAGTGTTGCATATTACAGTCATCTTGACCGCAAGTTTGATGCTTTAAAACTTTTAGAAAAGGCATTAAGACTTAACCCTGATGACCAGCAACTAGTTTACGAACTCAGTATTATAAGCCCCGACCCACAGTATACAGTTAACACTATCCTTAGGGGCAAACACACAAGGGACGATGTTATTACAGAACTTGCACGCGCTTACAATCAGTTAGGCGAGTACGACAAGGCACTCGAAGTATTGCTTTCACACACCTTTGTTGCTTGTGAAGGTGGTGAGCACGCTATTGCCGACCAATATATGTTTGCACACCACGCTAAAGGCAGAGCACTTATGGCAAAAGGCGATTACGAAACCGCAGAAAAAGAATTCAGAGAAGCACTCGTGCTACCACAAAGTCTTGGCGCAGGTATTTGGAATGAGGTTAAGTATGTTCCGCATCAATACTATCTTGCGGTCTGCCTTGAAAATCAGGGCGACTTAGCAGGTGCAGAGGAATTATTCTCCCACATTCTAAAACTCAAAAAGGATTACTTTACCGAAATGCATCTAAAAGCACTTCCCTATTATCAAGCACTTTGCTTAGAGCATTTTGGCAAACACCTAGAGGCAAGAACAGTTATCGACCTATCAATAAAAGATTGGCAGAAAGCGATGACTGTTGAGGATGCAGGTTTCTTTGCAACAACACCATTCTTTATTTCCTTTAGTGAAAACGCGGCAGAACAAAGGAAGGCTTGCTATAATTCACTCATTGGATTTGGCGAACTGTTCCGTGGCAACCGCGAAGAAGCACTTGAACGTTTTGCTCTCGGCAACGATATGTTCGGCAGACTTGAAATTGAATAACATCTTTTCATTTTAGGTTTAATATGTTATAATAAGGGACGAACGGATACCCGTTCGCCCCTTTCTTTTGCGAATTTCTTACTTTTAGGAGGGTGGATTATGTGCAAACAAAGTAACTTTCTTTACAAAATTGCTAGGCTAGTCTCTTTTCTTGTGGCAACCTTTATATTTAAAAGAAAAATTTTGAGGAACGAAATCAAAGATAAAAACGGACCTTTTGTGGTTATTGCTAATCACGAAGCGGCTTTGGATTTTGTTAACCTTATTGGCGTTACAAAAAAGCCTATGAGATTTGTTATAAGTAATTCTTTTTATAATTCTTTACCGCTTACCAAGTTTTTTGATAAAATTGGTGTTATACCAAAACAGCAATTTCAAACCACCGCAGGCGATATGAAGAAAATGAAGGCGGTTATCGAAAGCGGCGAAATTTTGGTTATATATCCTGCAGGTCTTATGTGCGAAGATGGCCTTTCGACCCCCATACCCGCCGCTACATACAAATTTTTAAAATGGCTTAATACCGATATTTACGTTGCCAAAACAAGTGGCACCTATTTTTCTATGCCGAAATGGGCAAAGGGCTTGCGAAAAGGTAAAACCTACTTGGATATCTACAAACTTTTTTCCAAAGGTGAAGTAAACTCACTTGAGGTATCTGAAATCAAAGAAAAAGCAGAAAAAGCACTTCTTTTTGATGCCTATCGCGAGCAAGAAAAATTTATGGTACGGTACAAAAACGGTGCTAACATAGAAGGGTTACAGAACGTTTTGTATATGTGCCCAAACTGTTTTAGCGAGTACTCTATTAACATTAAAGATAAAAACACTATATACTGTCAAAAGTGCGGTTTTACACATTCAAGCGACGAATTTGCTTTTTTACATAAAGTAGGCGATATTGGTAATGAAATTCGCTACGTTTCTGATTGGAGCCGACTTATTTACTCAAATTTAAAAGAGAAGATACAAGGAAACACCGAAAACACACTTTCTGCAAGCACGGATATTTTTATGATTGACAAAGAAAAACACAAGTTTTTTAAAGTCGGTGCGGGAAACATTACCCTTGACAGCAAGCACTTTTTGATTGAAGGAGAAATAAATGGCGAAAGAAAAGAGTTGGCAGTACCAATCGCTAGTTTTGCTTCCCTACCCTTTAGCCCTGGCAAACACCTTGAAATTCAGCACGGCAAGGATATTTACCGATGCTATTTACACGACGGAAAACTTGTTATGAAGTTCATAAATATGGTAAAGATTTTTTACGAATTAAATCTAGTTTAAACTAAAGACTCCAACTGCGATTGAGATTGGAGTCTTTGTCATTATGTATAAATTTTTGACATTTATTTTGTGGAAAATTACAAACCGCATCTTATCTATTGTGTTGCTACTAAAAATATGTTAATATTATTATGTATTTATATTATGGAGGCAAGTTATGTCGTTTAAAAAATCACTTTGTGTTGCAATTTCTATAACAATATTGATAACAATATTTAGCATTCTTCCTTGCAATTATGCAAGCGGTGCTACTGTATATGACTCTGCAAAGATTAGCTATTCGGGAACGTTTCCGACCAAAAGTAGCGAGGTGTTTAACGGACTTGGCGCTTCTGTTGTAGCGGGTAACCCGAAAATACAATACAGCGAAAGTCTTGACAAAGGTGCCACTTGGGGCGATTACATTACCACATCGGCTAGTTATATCGATCAACTTTACGACGGCGCAACCGACAAAGATATGCTAGGTTCCGGTTTCAAAGGTTGGGCTTCTCACGATGGCACCGCCGAAAGTGGTAAAAGCGGAATTATAACCGAATACCATTGTGGCGACAACGCAAGCAATAAACGCTACCGTTATGATATTATTTATGACCTAAAAGGTTCAGTACCTGTTAAAGATATACTGATTGTAAACGCTAGTTTTAACGGCCAAAGCTCTATACTCCGTATGGGACATTACGCTATTTTCGCATCTAATAGCATTGACACACTGTTTAACAGCGAGAACCAAGTTTTCGAGTTTAAAAATGGCAAAGGCGCTAAGGTTCCTTTATCTCAAAGAATTACATTTAACACCGCTGAATCGTTAAGATACGTTGCAGCAAGAGTTTATAACCCTTATGATACCGACGATTTTGCAACCCTTGCAGCTCATAATACCACAAAGCACCAAACAAACTGCTATGTAAGACTTTTGGAGTTTAACATTTTTGGAACTAATACCGATTTCACAATCAAACGCCAACTTGCAAGCACACAATCAAGTTATACCCCCACCTTGCAATCTAAGAAAAATCTTATTAAAGGTGACCGTGCAACTAAAACCTTTTTATACAGAGATACAAATATTTCCGACAGCACCAAAGGCTCTGAATACAACCTTTTTTATTTCCTAAATCCAAACGAAATTAACGCTACTTACCTAACCGACAACAACTGCGACAGTTCATTGGAAATTAAAGGAAAATCTCCTGATGAATCCAAAGGCTATTTTTCACGAGAGAGCACTAGCAGTTCGAACGGTTATCTTAATGAAGTGATTGACAATGAAGCCGAACTTTATTATCAGTTTAACTACAAGTTAGACGGTGCGGCCAACATTTCGGGACTCGCACTTATAGGACACCATAGCCCACTTCTTACGCCCTCACACTTTAAATTTTCTATTGCAAATAGCGAAGATGATTTATTTAAAGACACTGCAACCTACAATTCGCCGGATTTATACTCCGCAGCAAACATAAACGAACTAACGTTTACTAAAGCTAAGATGGGTTCTTACGTTGGTTTTAGAATTATTTGCGGTGTTACATTTGATTCCGAAACAATAACTATATACCAAAAAAATCAACTCTATCTCCGCATGTCTGAATTGTGCGTATATGGCACCTACAAAGAATACGTCGGCAGTCTTACACAGTATTCAAAAATAGCACCACTTAACGATAAGGTGGTTAATGCACCCGCCTCTATTGAATATCTTGCAAACCCCGACACTAACGGCAGATATCCAAAAAACTCAGCCGTTAATGTTAAAGCGCAAGTCAGTGTTAGAGACGACCGAGACCTATACAGATTTTTGTATTGGATAGATAACACTAAAAACGGTGCAATAATTAGCGAAAGCCTTGCTTTAGAAAATATTACTTTACCTAAAAATATAACCGCTGTTTACGGCACAAAAGAGGTAAACGATACGGTTGCCTACACCTTTACTGATAAAGATGGTAACGTATTATATACCGCATCAGTCGAGTTCGGCGATTATCTTGCACGTAAAGATTACGAAAACGCAAATGCGCTAGTGCCCGATATTGCAGGTTATCAAAGACAAGAAGAAACCATAAAAATCGGCTCTAGAATCACAACCGCGCAGATGTGGAGTTCCGACGTTTACAACGTGCCTGCCGAAGCCGATATTACAGTATCTCCTCTTTACAAGGTAAGTGATGAGACCTACACTGTATCGAGTGAAACCAACCCCGTTCCTTTTGATACAAAGATTACACTGTCGGCATCAAAAAACTGGTATGTAAACAACGTAATCTGGCAAAAGAGCGTTTCTCAGCCTACAGATACCTACGTTGCGGGTGATATGGTCATCACAGAAGGCAGTTCCAGTGATAAAGTAATTTCTCTTTACGACCCAAGCGGCAAAAATTCGCCAACCCTGCAAAGTGGAAACTTTACTGCTTTTACAAAACTTAATTTATCAAGTAGCAACGTCCTTGTAGAGTGCGGAGTTATTTATCTTGGCGATACACCTGATTTGGCAACCGATAGTAATTTTACAATAGCCAATTCAGCACAAAAAATTGTGGCAACAAATCCTGAAGGTAACCATTTCTCTTGCACCCTCAAAGGCGTTGGCAAAAACCGCACAAGATACGCTAGAGCATACGTAACTTACCGTAGTTCTAGATTTTCAATCAGTACAACGACGAAATACAGTAATATTATTTGCATTACCACAAAATAATCAAAATCTCCTTGCGGCACTTGCCACAAGGAGATTTTTTATTGTTCTGTTTTATTTTTGCATTTTTCTGCAAACTCTGTTGGTGTAACACCTTTTGCTTGCTTAAAATATTTAGAAAAATAATAAATCGTTCCGAACCCACAAACTTCTGCTATTTCGCCAACCGAGCAGTTTGAATATTTTAACATCTGTGTAGCCTTCTCAATTCGCATATTTATTATATCGTGCTTTGGCGAAAGTCCGTATTTTTCTTTATAAATCGCAGAAAATCTACTCGGAGAATAGCCACTGATTCTCGCCATTTCTTCCAATGACCATTGCTTTTGGGGGGTCTGTATTATTTCCTCCCTCAATGCCTCTACCCTATCATAAGGACTTTGAAACGTAATGTTTTTCCTATAATTTCTACAAAGGTCTATCACCATTTCTGAAAGCACACAATCGCACTTTTCTTCAAAACCTACCGCACGCAAGGTTTGCTCTTTTTTTATTCGTTCTATGTATTTTCTTAAAAAAGTTGGCCTACCAACCGAAAAGGCAGTGTTTAAAGGTATTGGATAACGAGATAAAAGTTCTTCAAACTCAAAGCCGTAAATATACATCCAATCGTTTACGAAACCTTCAGAACTGTTGTGGCGCGGTCCGTGATAAACAATCTCTCCGGGTTCCATGACTAATATATCGCCCACGTTACCTTCTTCGAGTTTGCCTCCCTTTTCATAAAGGAAAGGAGTTGAAAAGCAACATACACAATAATAATCAAACATATTCCTCTCTGACCATTCGCCCATTTCGTGTGGATAGTCTATGCCATAGTAAAGTACCCTCATAGAAGCCTCCAAACAGTAAGAAAATATAAAAATTTAGTGATTTTTTGCTTGATATTGAGATTATATCACAATAAAGTACAAATATCAAGTTTTTATTTCCACATAAAACATTTATAAAAACAAAAGAGATTTTTTTGCAAAAGGGTATTATTTTTATTAGGAAAACACTTGTTTAATGGTGTCTTGTGTGATATAATTAACAATGTATAATTATATATAAACGCGCGTCGCGCGTATGAAGGAGTTTATAAATGGGTTTATTGAGTTTATTTACCGGTAATTACAGCGAAAAAGAAATTAAAAGAATTAAGCCTATTTTAGAGGCGGTTCTTAATTTAGAGGAGAAATACAAAGCGTTAAGCGACGACGAATTACGTCAGCAGACCGACGTGCTAAAAGGACGTTTAGAAAATGGCGAAACGCTTGACGATATTTTGACCGATGCCTTTGCAGTTTGCCGCGAGGCTTCCTCAAGAATTTTGGGTATGCGCCACTTCCCCGTTCAGATTCTCGGTGGTATAGTATTGCACCAAGGCAGAATTAGTGAAATGAAAACAGGTGAAGGTAAAACTTTAGTTGCTACTTTGCCTGCCTACCTTAACGCTTTAAGTGGTCTTGGTGTTCATATTGTTACGGTTAACGATTACCTCGCTCGTCGTGACTCTGAATGGATGGGTAAGGTTTTCCGCTTCTTAGGTCTTAAGGTTGGTCTTATTATCAGCGGTATGGATAGCGACCAAAAGCGTGAGGCTTACAATGCAGACATCACCTACTGTACCAACAACGAATTAGGATTTGACTATCTTCGCGACAACATGGTTATCTACAAAGAAAAGCAGGTGCAACGCGGCCACAACTTTGCGATTGTTGACGAGGTTGACTCTATCCTTATCGACGAAGCACGTACTCCCCTTATCATTTCGGGTCAGGGTTCTAAATCTACCGACCTTTACAAACGTGCAGACAGTTTTGCAAGAACCTTAAAATGCGTTAAGGTACGCCAGACTAACGACAAACAGACCGATGAGGAGCAACAACTTGACGGTGATTACGTTGTTGATGAAAAAGCAAAATCCTGCACCCTTACTGCAAGCGGTGTAAAACTTGCAGAAAAATATTTTGGCATTGAAAATCTTAACGATGCCGAAAACATTACCTACCTACACCACATTAACCAAGCAATTCGCGCACACGGCATTATGGCACGCGACGTTGACTACGTTGTTAAAGACGGCGAGGTGCTTATCGTTGACGAGTTCACAGGTCGTATTATGTACGGCAGACGCTATAACGAAGGCTTGCATCAGGCGATTGAAGCCAAAGAGGGCGTTTCTATCCAAAATGAGTCCAAAACCTTGGCTACAATAACCTTCCAAAACTTCTTCCGTCTTTACACAAAACTTTCGGGTATGACAGGTACTGCTATGACAGAGGAAATGGAATTCCGCGAGATATACAGACTTGACGTTGTTGAAATTCCTACCAACAAGCCTTTGGCGCGTGAGGACCTTAACGACGTTGTTTATAAATCAGAGAACGCTAAATTCAACGCGGTAATTGATGAAATTGTTGAGCGCAACCAAAAAGGTCAACCCGTTTTGGTTGGTACTATTACCATTGATAAATCTGAAAAATTGAGCGGTATGCTTCGCAGACGCGGCATTAAGCACAACGTTCTTAACGCGAAGCACCACGAAAAAGAAGCAGAAATTATTGCCCAAGCAGGTAAATTCGGTGCAGTTACTATTGCTACCAATATGGCAGGTCGTGGTACCGATATTATGCTTGGCGGTAATGCAGAATACTTGGCTAAATCTTCACTAAAAGCCGACGGTTGCTCGGAAGAAATTATTGCCGAGGCAACAGGTTATGCCGAAACCGATAACCAAGAGATTTTAGATGCGCGCAAAAAATACGGCGAACTCCTTGCTAAATACAAAGCAGAAATTGCACCCGAGGCCGAAAAAGTTCGCCAAGCGGGCGGTCTTTGCATTATCGGTACAGAGCGCCACGAATCACGCCGTATCGACAATCAGTTGCGCGGTCGTGCAGGCCGTCAGGGCGACCCCGGTAACACCAAGTTCTATATTTCTTTAGAAGACGACCTTATGCGCTTGTTCGGTGGCGAAAGGCTTTACAATATGATGGAAACTTTACGCGTTGACGAGGATATGCCTCTTGAAATGAAGATGCTTACAAAATCCATCGAATCTGCACAAAGAAAGAAAGAATCACAGAACTTTGCAATACGTAAAAGCGTGCTAGAGTTTGACGATGTTATGAACACACAACGTAACATCATTTACACCCAACGTGGTAGAGTGCTTGACGGCGAAGACCTTAAAGCAACCGTTATGGGTATGGCTCACGAACTTATTGACGGTATGGTTGACCTATACTGTTCAGGTTCGGATATGGCAGAGGAATGGAATCTTGAAGGATTACACACCTACTTTGTAGGCTGGCTTTGTGGTCCTAATGAACTTAAATATAACACCGAAGAACTCAACACACTTGATAAAGCAGATATTGCAGAGTTCTTAAAAACCAGACTCGAAGAAATCTACGAGCGTCGCGAAAAAGAATTTGGCGAAGAACTTATGCGCGAAATTGAACGCGTTATGCTACTTCGCACCGTTGACGAGCATTGGATGGACCATATCGACAATATGGACTCGCTTCGTGATGGTATCGGTATGCGCGCCTATGGTCAACACGACCCCGTTGTTGAATACCGCAACGAAGGTTATGATATGTTTAATAATATGACCGAATCTATCCGCGAAGAAACCGTTAAGCGCGTGCTTACTGTTAAGGTTCGCCGCGATGAAGGCGTTAAGCGTGAAAAGGTTGCCGAAGAAAGTTCTACCGGTGGCGACAAAACTGTTAGCCGCACAGTTCGCGGTAAAGGCGCAGTTGGTAAAAATGCACTCTGCCCTTGCGGAAGCGGACTAAAATACAAACGCTGCTGCGGTAAAAATCAAGACTAATAAAAAAACACACGATATGCAACCTTGGCATATCGTGTGATTTTAAAATAACACTACTTTAACATATAGTTGATGCTTTCGGCTATATTTCCAACGGCGCGCATGGTTTTGCCTGCGGTTTTCGTGATGCTTTTTCTATTACCCGAAAGCATTACTTTACCGACAGTTGTAGCAACAATACCTGTAATAACACCTGCGCCTACTCCCTTTATAAAATCGGAATTTTTATTATTCATAACTAATACCTCCCTTTTAAAGTTTCAGTATTAGTTTAACCTAAAACTACTAAAATAATTAAGGTGAATTTTTTTGTTTTTAAAAACACTTCCTAACGGACTAAAGGTTGCATTTTTGCAAAATCCTACCGTTCATTCGGTAGCGATAAATCTATTTATCGGTTGTGGCAGTATAAACGAAACCGACGGAACTCAAGGTTCTGCCCACTTTTTAGAGCATATGCTTTTTAAAGGCACCGAAACTTTTAACAATCGTGAACTATCGGAAAAGATGGACAAACTTGGCGGTCAGTTTAACGCGTACACCACCAAAGAATACACATGTATTTTTTGTAACGTAACCACCTATGATTTTTCTGAAGCACTACACATAGTTTTAGAAATGGCAACCGCGCCAAAAATTGAAAAGTGCGAGTTCGAAACCGAGAGAGGCGTTGTTTTAGAAGAAATAAATATGTACGAGGACTCGCCCGAGGATTGCGCCGCAGACGCTATAAGCGAGGTTATTTTTAAAAACTGTGGGCTTCGCCATAAAATTCTGGGCATTCCCGAAACCGTAAATTATTTTGAGGTAGAAAGCCTTAAATCACACCACAAAAAATTCTATGCGCCCGAAAGAATGGTGCTATCCATTTGTGGTAATTTCCAAGAAGATTTGGCAGAGAAACTTATCGAGCAATATCTCGCGCCTTTAAAAAACACGGGATTTGAAATAACCAAAGAAAAGGCGGATTTTTCGCAAGGGATTATCCTGAAAGAAAAGGATTTTGAGCAGTCGCAGATAGTGGTTGCCGCGCCTTCGTGCGCTTTGGGCGACCCTAAAAGATACGCGACATCGGTTTATTCCGCAATAGTTGGCGGCAACTCCTCTTCCCACCTTAATATGCACATAAGAGAAAAATTAGGTCTTGCCTATTCGGTTTACAGTTACCCCGTTTCTTACACCCCTATGGGCACGTTTTTAATAACGGCAGGTACTTCGCACAAAAATCACTTAAAGGTTATCGAGGAAATTTTGAAAATAACCGACAACGTTTGTGATAACATTACCGAAGAAGAATTGGCGCGTGTTAAATCGCAATACAGGGCAACGAGCGTGCTTGGAAACGAAAGTGTTTCGGCCCTTTCCGCTACCATTGGCAGAGAAATTCTTTTTAAGGGCAGGTACACACCCATCCCTGAGGTTATAGAAAAAATTAACGCCTTAACGCTAGACGATATTTTTGCAGTTCACAATGAAATTTGGAATAAAGAAAAGCTTGCCTTATGCGTTGTAGGCAAGCCGAAATCTTTAGACACTTATAAAAAGTTAGGTTTTAATTAAAGCATTATATATGCTAGCGCAAACATTAGTATTTCATCGCTGTTTTCGCCCGAAAGAATTAGCACCATTAAAAGTAATAGCATTCTATCGGAATCCATTTTGAAATTTTTGAAATCTAAAAACTTTAAAATATCACTGCCCAAAAGTCCGCTTTTTTTAGGTGGTTCTATAACCTTTGGTCCACTTTCTTGCGGTTCTTCTTTTGGTGGCGGTGGATTTCCCTCGGGCATTTTTACAAAGGGAGGTACGTGTGGAAAATTAGAGCGTCCTTGCATTCTAAAAAGTTCTTCTTTTGCAGTTTGCTTTCTGTTCTCTAAATTAAAATTATCCACCTATACCACCCCACTTTAATTAAAAATTCAAAATTCCCTGCTCGCGAAACACGGGTATAAGGCTTACTAGTTTTAATATTTTTATTGCCTTATCCACTCTGGGTTGCCTCTCATCGCTTAAATGCGGTTTTAATGCTAATAGCAGGTTAGACCTATTATCGCAAGCGCTATTTTTTAAAAGGCTTGCAACCTTCATCATAGAACCGATGTCTATATCCCCTAGTCCGCTATCGGCAGGCGGTGGCGTTTCTTGTTCGTTTCCTTTTAAAAGCGATTCCGCCATTGCCTTTATCTGCCCAACGCTTTCGGGGTTTTGTAGCATCTCGGTTATTTTGGAGGCAATATCTTCCATTTTAATTCCCCCTTTATTTTGATAGGTCGCGTATAAGTTTTTGCGCCTCAGGCGAGTTCAAAATACTCTCTAGCGCCTGCTTGTTACTTAATATTTTTTTCATATTGTTGGCCTTATTACCGCCTAGCGAATTAAGTGCAGAGTCAAGGTTACCGCTATTTATGGCGCCAGACAGTTTATCGGCATCTATACCGCTACTACTTGCCGCTTTTTTTAACATAGCCTGTAATTTAGATTTATCTATATTAGAAAAATTATCCATATTTACCACCCCTTATATAATATGATTGGAGTTAACAAAAAATGCGCGTTTTGGTCTTTTCGGATAGCCACGGCAGTAATTACAACATACGCAAGGTTTTAGATACCGCCTCTGCCGATTATCTTATGTTTTTAGGCGACGGGCTTCGTGAAGTGCAAAACCTGATGCAAAGTTACCCCCACATTAAGTTTTTAGCAGTTAAAGGAAACTGTGATTTTGACCCCGAGGTACTTGAAACCGATTTAGTAACAATAGGCGGCATACGTATTTTGTTTACACACGGGCATAATTTTAATGTTAGATATACAACAAAAACACTAGAAGATGCCGCTAGAAAAATTAGTGCCGACGTTGTTCTGTATGGTCACACCCACATAGCAGAAAAAACATATTCTGACGGACTTTATATTATAAACCCCGGCTCTTGTTCCAAATCACGTGAGGGCGGTAACAGTTATGCTGCGCTTGATATTGAAAACGGACAAGTTTTGCCAAGCATTATAAAACTAAGCCTTATACCTTAGTTTGATACAGTTAGGAGATAAGTTTTAATGAAACTTCTTGCAGTTGACGGTAACAGTCTTATAAACCGCGCCTTTTATGGCATTCGCCTTCTTACCACAAAAGAGGGTGTGTTTACCAACGGCGTTTACGGATTTATAACCATGCTTAACCGCATTATAGAAATGGAGAAACCCGATGGCGTTGCGGTTGCTTTTGACCTTAGAAAGCCAACCTTTCGCCACGAATTATATAAAGAATATAAAGCAGGCAGAAAAGGTATGCCTGATGAACTTGCCTCTCAAATGCCCCTTTTAAAAGAATGGCTAACACTTATGGGCTATTCTGTTTTAGAGGTAGAAGGCTTTGAAGCAGATGATATTTTAGGTACACTTGCAAGTCTTTCGGAAGAAAGCGGTAATAGTTGCTTTATCGCTACGGGAGACCGCGACTCTTTACAACTTGTTTCCGATAATGTAACTGTTCTTAACACCGTTACAAAGGGTGGACACCCCGAAATTATTAGATACGATACCGCCGCTATAATTGAAAAATATGGCGTCCAGCCTAAACAAATGCTTGATATTAAAGCATTGCAAGGCGACGCTTCGGATAACATTCCCGGTGTTGCGGGTGTTGGCGAAAAAACAGCAGGCTCTCTTATTGCAGAGTTTGGCAGTATTAAAAACATTTATGATAATATTGAAACCATTGACATAAAGGCAACACTTAAAGCAAAGTTACTAGCATCTAAAGACAATGCATTTTTAAGTTACACTTTAGGTAAAATCCGCCGTGATGTGCCAATCTCTCGCAATCTTTCGGATTATTTACCCAAAGAGCGTAACGACAAAGAGTTAGCAAAATTTATGACCAAACTCGAATTTTTCAGCCTTATGGAAAAAATGGGTATTACCGCCACCGCACCCGAGGAAACTCAGGAAGAAAAATCGACAGATTATATCGTTACTGATTTTAATACTTTAGAAACAAATGACCTTTGCCACGTAGTTTGCGAAAATGGTCAGTTTGCCGTTGCGTATAATGGCAAAGTAGCGCTAGTACCAAACGAGAAGGTTAAAGATTTTCTAGAAAGCGGCTGCAAAAAGGATATATATAACTGCAAAGAGGTATATAAACTATTTCCCGACACTAAAAACGTCGCATTTGACAGTATGCTTGCAGGTTACCTTTGCAGTCCTTCTGCAAAAAGTTATGAACTCTCAAGACTAGCCGCAGAATATAGTGCCGCCACACCGACAGTGGTTGGCGACGATAATCCTATACTCTTTACCGCCGCTACTGCTTGCGAGGTTGCAAACAAACTACTAAAAGAGGTAAAGGACAAAGATTTTACTGCACTTTTAAATGATATTGAACTACCTCTTTCTAAAGTTTTAGCCGCTATGGAAAATGTTGGTTTTTTGGTTGACACAGAAGGCATAAAAAAAATGGGCGAAACTCTCGGCGAAACCCTTAAAAATTTAGAGAGTCAAATTTATGAAGTCGCAGGTTTCGAGTTTAACATTAACTCGCCAAAACAACTAGGCGAGGTGCTTTTTGAAAAGTTATTACTTCCTTGCAAAAAGAAAACAAAAAGCGGGTATTCCACCAACGCAGAGGTGCTTGAATCTTTGATTGACGAGCACCCTGTTATAGAATTCATTTTAGAGTACCGCAAGTTAGGTAAACTTAAATCCACCTACTGCGACGGGCTCATTACATTTGTTGGCAATGACGGTAGAATTCGCTCTACTTTAAACCAAACCGAAACAAGAACGGGAAGAATTAGTTCACTTGAGCCAAACCTACAAAATATTCCCGTTAGAACACGCGAGGGTAAAGAGCTTCGCCGTTTCTTTAAAGCAGCCGAAGGATACACTTTAATAGATGCCGACTATAGCCAAATTGAACTTCGCGTGCTCGCGCATATTGCCGACGACGAGATAATGAAAGAAGCATTTTTAAGTGGCGCAGATATACACCTTAGCACCGCCGCAAGTGTATTTGGTTTGCCGCAAAATATGGTAACACCTATTATGCGAAGCCGTGCTAAAGCGGTTAACTTTGGTATTGTTTACGGCATCGGTGCATTTTCTTTGGCTAAAGATATTGGAGTAACAAGAAAAGAGGCTTCCGACTACATTAAAGGCTATATGCAAAACTTTAGCGGTGTTGCGGAATATATGGATAAGGTAGTTGCCGACGCTAAAGAAAACGGCTACGTTGTAACACTTTTTGGCAGGCGTAGATATTTACCCGAACTTAACTCCTCTAACGGTATGCTTCGTGCTTTTGGCGAGCGAGTGGCTAGAAATATGCCAATACAAGGTACTGCCGCAGACATTATTAAAATTGCTATGGTTAAGGCGCACGAAAGATTACTAAAGGAAAACCTTGACGCTAGAATTATTATGCAGGTGCACGACGAACTTATAATTGAAGCAAAAGAAGATATTGCAGAATACGTTGCTACGCTTCTTTCCCAAGAAATGGAAAATGCTTGCAAACTTTCCGTGCCGCTTATAGCCGATACAAGTATTGGTAAAACTTGGTACGATGCAAAGGGATAAAATATGGAAATAAAGATTTTAAAAGCCTCTCACGATGACGCTTACGATATTAGTTTATTAGAAAACGAGTGCTTTTCGGTGCCTTGGACTAAGGAAAATATAATCGAGTCGCTAAACAGCGCCACCGTTTTTTACGTTGCCAAGAGCGACAGTAAGACTGTTGGCTACCTTGGTATGCAAAACGCTATGGGTGACGGCTATATTACAAATGTTGCGGTAACCAAAAACTTTCGCAATTTTGGTGTTGCTACCGCACTTTTGTCGGCACTTTTCGAATATGCCACAAAAACCCAAATGAACTTTATTAGCCTTGAGGTGCGTAAAAGCAACATCCCCGCTATATCGCTTTATAAAAAGTTAGGCTTTAAAGATGTTGGCGTTCGCAAAAATTTTTATACGGCTCCAAAAGAGGATGCCGTTATTATGACAAAGTATTTTTAGTTAGGTGAATTGTATGTACATTCTATCAATAGAATCATCTTGTGACGAAACCTCGGTTGCGGTTTGCCGTGAGCGTGAAGTTCGCTCAAACATAGTGGCAACCCAGATTGCCGAGCATGCGCTTTATGGCGGTGTTGTGCCTGAAATTGCCTCTCGTAGACACTGTGAGTCTATCTCCGAAGTGTGCGAGAAAGCATTAACCGAGGCTGGCATTTGGTACAAAGACCTAGGCGCTATTGCAGTAACCTTTGCGCCCGGTCTTATCGGTGCTCTGCTCGTTGGTGTGAACTTTGCAAAAGGACTTGCTAAAAGTCTTAACATACCTCTTATACCCGTTCATCACTTGCGCTCACATATTGCGGCTAACTACATAACACATAAAGAATTAGAGCCAGAGTTTTTGTGCCTTTTAGTTTCAGGCGGTAATAGCCACATAATAAAGGTCCTGGACTACTGCAAATTTAACGTAATAGGCAGAACTCGCGACGATGCCGCGGGCGAATGTTTTGACAAAACTGCGCGTGCATTAGGGCTACCCTACCCCGGTGGCGTAAAACTTGATAAAGTTGCAGAGGAAGGCAACCCCGACACTTATCCCCTGCCATACCCAAAGGTCGACGGCGCACCTTATGATTTTAGTTTTTCGGGCCTTAAAACTGCGGTTATAAATATAATTCATAACGCGAGCCAAAAGGGCGAGGAAATAAATATTCCCGATATGGCGGCGGCGGTAAGGCGCAGGGTTTGTGAAATTGCTACTGCGAACACAATGCTTGCACTTAATGATACAGGAATTAAAACCTTGGTGGTTGCGGGTGGTGTTTCTGCTAATAGTCTTTTGCGCAGAATGCTTACTGAAGAATGTGAAAAACGAGGCATAAAACTATATTTACCCGAACTTAAATACTGCGGTGATAATGCCGCTATGGTTGGTGTTCAGGCTTATTACGAATATCAAAACGGAAATATTTCTGATATGTCACTAAACGCTACAGCAACACTACCTATAGACTATAATAATTAGAGTGAATTTATATGGAAAATCTTAACGGAAACAACATAAAAAGGGTCTTGGCAATAAATGACTTGTCCTGCTTTGGCAAGTGTTCGCTTACGGTATCTATACCTATAATATCGCACTTTGGCGTTGAGGTAGTGCCGCTACCTACTGCACTCCTTTCTAACCATACGGGCGGGTTTCGGGACTATTACTGTCTGGAACTCGGCGGCGCTATGCAAAGCATTATGGATAAATGGGCGGCTCTTGACCTAAATTTTGACTGTATTTATACAGGTTATTTCAGCGACCCAAACCAAATAGATATTGCGCTTAAGGTTATTAAACGCTTTAAAACCCCTAAAACTCTACTAATCGTAGACCCCGTTATGGGTGATAACGGCGCTCTATACACCGGTCTTGACGAGAGTTTTATTAGCGGTATGCAAAAACTTTGCTCACTTGCCGATATTATTACGCCAAACATTACCGAAGCGGCGCTTTTAACCCATCTTAATGTTGACACGGACCCACACGTCTTGCTAGAAAATCTAGCGGTTAAAAACGCAGTAATTACGGGTGTAAAAAGTGGCGATACTATTGGTTGTATCGGCAATATAGGCGGTAAAGAGATTTCTATTTGCAAACCCTATATTGATAGACAGTTGCACGGATGCGGCGACGTATTTACCTCTGCGCTCTGCGGAGAACTTCTATGTTGCGGAGATATGGAAAAAGCGGTGCTTTTAGCGGCAGATTTTTGCGACCTAGCAATAAGAGAAACAGACAAAGACCACCCCTACCACAGTTACGGACTAAAGTTTGAGGGTGTGCTAAAGGAGTGGAAATTATGATAACCTTTAAAGACGTAGTAAAAAACGAGGCGGTTAAGACCTATATCAATGCCGCCGATAAGGCGCTGGACGTGCTTGGATTTACCGAACACAGTTACTCACACGTAACGGTTGCGGCTAAAAAGGTGGAATATATATTAAGTTCGCTAGGCTATTCCCTCGAGGAAATAGAACTTGCCAAAATTGCAGCTTATTTGCACGATATTGGTAATCTCATCAACCGAATTGACCACGCGCAAAGCGGTGCGGTTATTGCATTCCGTTTGCTTGACAATATGGGAATGGACCCAAAAAGTATTGCCACGGTTGTAACCGCCATTGGCAACCACGACGAAGGCACGGGAGTACCGGTTGATGCTATTTCTGCGGCGCTTATTTTAGCAGATAAATCAGACGTTCGCCGCAACCGAGTAAGGCACACCGAAGTTAGTTCTTTTGATATTCACGATAGGGTTAACTACTCGGTAGAAAGCGCAAACCTTACGGTCGATACCGAAAAGAAAAGCATTACGCTTGATATAAAAATCGACCTGGAACTTGGCAGCGTTATGGAATACTTTGAAATCTTTATGGCGCGTATGCTTCTTTGCAAAAAGGCGGCGGCAAGGCTAGACCTTGTGTTTAAACTTATTATTAACGACCAAAGACTTTGTTAAATAAAACCTCTGCAATAACAGTTGTTGCAGAGGTTTTTTAATATTTATTTTTTACACTTTATATTCATTCTAATTTTACTCTTTTAGTTATTGATAACAAATTTTTACATTTATCGCCAACTTTTGCAAAAAATGCTTGATATTGTATTGACTTTCGTGTAAAATTTTTTATAGTAGGGTAATTAGAAATTTTGATTTTTATAGTTTTTTCAAACCACTTTATTTACATATAGAATTGACGAATACGCAAACAAAGGAGATTAAATATGAGTGATATTGTTTTTGCAGTGTTAAAACTAGCATTGGGCCTTGTTTTCTTCCTTTTTGGTATGGAGGTTATGTCCGCCAACTTGGAGAAAATGTCTGGTGGTAAACTAGAACTTATGCTTAAAAAAGCCACCTCTAATCCTGTAAAAAGCCTACTTCTCGGTGCAGGTATTACAATAGCCATACAAAGTTCTTCGGCTACAACCGTTATGCTTGTCGGTCTTGTAAACTCGGGTATTATGAACTTTACCCAAACCTTGCACGTAATTTTCGGCGCAAACATTGGTACTACCCTCACCCCTTGGATTTTAAGCCTTTCGGGTATTGAGGGCGAAAACCTACTTCTTTCTATGCTAAAGCCTGAGAACTTCTCGGCAGTACTTGCCTTCATCGGCATTATGATGAATATGATTAGCAAGAAAGATAGCAGAAAGAGTATTGGTACTATTTTCGTAGGTTTTGCCGTTTTAATGTACGGCATGGAACTTATGAAAATGGCGGTTGAGCCATTAAGTGAGCAACCTTGGTTTACCGACCTTATGGTGCAATTCAATAACCCAGTTTTTGGTCTTGTTATGGGTACAATTATTACTGCTGCTATCCAGAGTTCTGCGGCATCGGTTGGTATTTTGCAGGCTCTGGCTATGAAAACTCCTATCACTTACGCTATGGCTATTCCTATTGTTATGGGTCAAAATATCGGTACTTGTATTACTGCAATTATCTCTTGTATCGGCGCCAATGCAAATGCAAAACGCGTTGCGGCAATGCACCTTTCTATAAACGTTATCGGCTCTGCAATTTTGCTTGCTCTTTATAGTGGTCTTGATGCACTTTTGAACTTTACATTTTTAGAGTGGCAGGTTTCGGTTGTAGGTATTGCAATTATTCACACTGTATTTAATATAGCAATTACAATTATACTTGGACCTCTATCTAAAATGATAATTCGAATTGCCGAGGTCGCCGTTAAAGACGACAAGAAAAAGGCACAAGAAATCGACTTTAATCTTGACGAACGTCTTTTACAATCCCCTGCCGTTGCAGTCAATGAATGTATGGTTCACTCTGTTAAGATGTTCAAAATCTCGCACGAAACCTTACTTTCTTCTATCGCTCTTTACGATAACTTTATAGAAGAAAGCGTAGTGGAAATTGAGGAGAACGAGGACAAACTTGATAAATACGAGGACGGACTTGGTAGTTACTTGGTTCAACTTTCTTCTCGTGAATTAAGTCTAAACGATAGTAACAGTATTTCTAAAATGCTACACGCCATAGGCGATTTCGAGCGCTTGGGCGACCACGCGGTTGGCCTTATGAAGAATGCAAAAGAAATGCACACCAAAGGCGTTGCTTTCTCTAAATCAGCTGCAGCAGAACTTAACGTTTTAAAATCTGCTATTGAGGATATTTTATCTCTTACGATGCAGGCTTACGAAACCAACGACGTAAAACTTGCTTTAAGGGTTGAACCACTCGAACAGGTTATTGACGGACTTGCCGCTAAAATTCGCGACAATCACATTGCAAGACTTAAAGATGGCAAGTGCACAATCGAAATGGGCTTTATACATTCCGACGTAATCAATAACTTCAAGCGTATTTCCGACCACTGCTCTAATATAGCGGTTGCGATTATCGAAACTAAACAGGGTAACTTTGAAACCCACAAATACCTATCAGAATACAAAGAGGGCGCAGGCCACTTCCAAGAATTCTACGAGGAATGCAAACAAAAATACGCTTTACAATCGTAAAAAGTAAAAACGGCTAACTTCGGTTAGCCGTTTTTCTTTAGCCTTTCTATAATGGCTTTCTTTTTACAATCTAAATAATCTTTGCTTAGTTCGATATAAATGCAATTTTTACACAGACCTACAATATCTAACTCTACTTCTTTTAACGAACATAACCCATCTTTTTCGTAAATGCACAGTTCATTTTCGCATCTCATATTTATCACCAACACCTAGTATATTACATAACAAAGAAAATTGCAACCACTTTTGGTTATATAATTATAACCATATTTGGCATAATATAAATTTGGTGATAAATATGTTTAAAATTGACCCTTCGCTTAAAAGCGCAAATGTTGCACGTACTGTGAGATTTACCGAGCCTTTGTTCGAGGAACTAAACAAAATAGCATCCGACAATGATGTTTCTTTTAACACTCTGGTACTACAGTGTTGCAAATATGCACTTGAAAATTTAGACCAAGAAGATAAATAAGCAAAAGACTGTCTTACTAAAAAGTAAGGCAGTCTTTTTTATACCAAATTTATTTATGGCCGCTTTTTTATTAGAAATTATCGTGTAAATAAAGTGTTCGTGAGGTTTTGTGCAGATGCACACTTAATAGCAAACCGACGCCCGAGAAAAGACAACAAAGGCTTGTACCACCTGCCGAGAAGAATGGCAACGTAACGCCGATAACGGGTAATAGTGACGTGCACATACCTATATTTATAATTAACTGCGCTAGTATCATACCGAATACGCCCATACATATATAGTTACCCATATCGTCGCGTGCCGCGTGGGCTACCGCAACGATTCTTATACAAAGCGCGCCAAGCAAAATAAACACTAAAAGGCAACCAATAAGTCCTAGTTCTTCGCCAATGGCGGTGAAAATAAAGTCATTATAGGCTTCAGGTATACTGTCCGACTGCACTAGGTCGCCATTAAATAAGCCTTTACCGAAAACGCCGCCGTTTGCAAGGGCAATTCTGCCCTGCCACTGTTGCCAACCTGTACCTAAAAGGTCCGCCTCCAAGTCAAATAGAGAAAGTATACGCGCCTTTTGGTCCTCGGTTAAAACGTAAAAGTAGCCTAGCGGAACGGCAACCGCCGCCGCTACAAAAGCCATTATAAAATATCTGAGTTTTATGCCGGCCGTAAACATCATACAAGCAAATATTACAAAGAAAACTATTGCCGTACCATCGTCGCCCTGCAGATGTATCAAAACAACAGGGAATGCGCCGTGTATGCACAAAAGTATTATATTGTAAAATTTATTTATCTTTTCTTTAACTGCGGACAAATGCAACGAGAATGTTATTATAAATGCAATTTTTAGAAGTTCTGACGGCTGAAAGGTTACATTACCGGGTAGCATAAGCCAAGCCTTATCGTCGGTACCGTTCGGTGCAAAGCCGATAAAAAAGGTTAATATAACCGGCACCAAACCAACAATTACCGCAAGCGGCCAGAGTTTTTTATATGCGCCATAGTCAATTTTAGAGATAACTATTGCTATTGCAAGGCCCAAAAGGAATGATATAAATTGAACCAAAAACTGCCTAACAGAGCCCGCAGAAAGCACCGCCAAGCAACCAAAAAGTGTTGCTACCGACGTAAGTGAAAAGACTATCTTATCGCTTTCACGAATATAGTCTGCTATTGCACCAAAAAGTCTATTCAATTTATCTCACCTCGCTTTAAATTCTTTACATCATACTAAGTATATTATATTATTACATTTTCCGCAAGCAAAATCTTCAAATAACCCTTTAAAAAATATTATTAGTGTGTTATACTAGTAAAAACAGGAGGTGGGTTTAAGTTGACTTTTGTTTCTAGTTGCACCGAAGACACTATAAATATCGGTATGCGTCTTGGTAGTAGCATTAAAAGTGGCGGAGTTATCGCCTTTTACGGAGATTTGGGTGCAGGCAAAACCCACTTTGTTTCGGGTCTTGCAAAAGGACTTGGATTTACGGGCGAAACCTACTCCCCTACATTTTCACTTATAAATGAATACGTTGGCGGTAGGGTTCCGCTTTACCACTTTGATATGTATAGAGTAACAGGTTGGGAAGACCTTTACTCAACAGGTTTTTTTGACTACTTGGATATGGGCGGTCTACTCGCTGTTGAGTGGAGTGAAAACATAGAAGCCGCTTTGCCTCAAGATACCATTAGAATTACAATTACAGTAATTGACGAAAACTCACGAAAAATAGAAATAGAAGGGGTAGATGAAATATGAAAATATTAGCGCTTGAATGTTCTGCAGTACCCTCCTCTGTTGCTATTGTCGAGGGGGACAAACTTCTCTCGGAGTTTTACTGCAATATTGGTCTTACCCATTCGCAAACACTTATGCCTATGGTGGAATCGGTGTTAAATGCAACCAATCTTACAGTAGACGATATTGATGGACTTTGCATTTCGGCAGGTCCCGGTTCTTTTACGGGTGTTCGCATTGGCATTAGCACGCTTAAAGGTCTTGCCGCACCGCTTGATAAACCTTGCGTTGCAGTTTCTACTTTAGAGGCTATGGCTTACGGCTTTAAAGATTATAACGGAATAGTAGCCGCTATTATGGATGCGCGTTGCAACCAATGCTACTGTGCCCTGTTTTTATGCGAAAATCAAAAAATTACCAGACTTTCGGACGATTTGGCATTGTCTATGGAAGAATTTTGTGATAAAATAAAAGAAACTTCTAAAGAAAAACAACTACCCACTATAGCAGTTGGCGATGGTGCGGCACTATTTATGAGTAATTTTGGAAGCGAACTGCAAAACACACTGCTCGCAAGCGGTGGTTGCCGTTATCAATCGGCTCGTTTTGTTGCCGCGGCGGCTATGCCCCGCTTTGAAAGTGGCGAAACGATTAGCCACAAAGATTTACAGCCTATATATTTACGCTTGCCACAAGCAGAGCGTGAACTTAAGAAAAAATTGGAGGAGAAGAAATGATTGCTATTGGTTGCGACCACGGCGGATATACCCTTAAACTTGCCATAATTGAGCATTTAAAAGACCGCGGCATCGAGGTTAAAGATTTTGGATGCTATAACGGCGAGGCGGTTAACTACCCCGATATTGCCGAAGCGCTTTGCGAAAGCATTGTAGTGAAAGAATGTACCCTTGGCATACTTTGTTGCGGAAGCGGAATTGGTATGTCTATGGCGGCAAACAAGGTGAAAGGCATTCGCGCCGCCGCTTGTAGCGAAACCTTTTCTGCAGAATTTACAAGACGCCATAACGATGCTAACGTGCTTTGCCTTGGCGGTAGAGTTATTGGCCCCGGCGTTGCCAACCAAATGGTTGACCTATTTATAGACACCGAGTTTGAGGGCGGTCGCCACCAAGTTCGTGTTGATATGATTACTACTATCGAAAATAAAAATTGTAAATAAAACAAAGGAGTTACATATTATGAGCAAAGTATTGGTTTTTGACCACCCACTTATTCAGCACAAATTATCAATTTTAAGAGATGAAAAGACAAGCACCAAACAATTCCGCGAACTAGTTAGCGAAATTGCTATGTTTATGTGTTACGAAGCAACCCGCGATTTGCAGTTGGGCGATGTAGAGGTTACAACACCTATGGAAACCGCTACTTTTAAAGCGCTAACAGGTCACGATATTGCTATCGTTCCTATTCTTCGCGCAGGTCTTGGTATGGTTGATGGTATTCTTAACCTTATCCCTACTGCTAAAGTTGGCCATATCGGTATGTACCGCGACCCCGAAACACACGAGCCTGTTGATTATTACTGCAAACTTCCTGCAGAACTCGACCAACGTGACGTTTTCGTGCTTGACCCAATGCTTGCAACAGGTGGCTCTGCTATTGATGCAGTTGCTTCTATTAAAAAGCACAACCCAAAAAGCATTAAGTTTATGTGCATAATTGCAGCACCCGAGGGAATCGAGGCATTTACAAAAGCACACCCCGACGTCGAGGTTTACTGTGCCGCCCGCGACCGTCAACTTAACGACCACGCTTACATTTTACCAGGCTTGGGAGATGCAGGCGACCGCATTTTCGGTACAAAATAATTCATCTATCCCACTGAAAGAGAGTTCGGTGGGATATTTTTTTAGTAATATAACGGTAGCCTTTTTTCATATACTTTATAAAAAAGTTAAGGAAAGGCAGGACAAAGGAATGAAAGGCTACCAACCAGAAGGGTGGAAAATCGACACTACCGAAAACCAATATATGATTTCCTCTCCCTCTACCGTATACGAGGCTATGAACAGAGGCGATATTTTAGAGGCTCGCGCCATTATGTGTGACTACGAGCACAACCTAATTGTAAACTTGGGTTGTATGAAGGGTATAATACCAAGGGCGGAGGGCACTATCGGAATTGCCGAAGGCAAGGTAAAAGATATTGCGCTTATATCACGCGTGGGCAAGCCCGTAAGTTTTATTGTGGATTCGGTTTGTCCCGATGAAAACGGGCGCTTGCAGGCGAAACTTTCGCGCCGCCGCGCACAAGAAAAATGCACACGCGAATATATAGAAAATCTGCGAACGGGCGATATTATAGGCGCCAAAATCACTCATCTTGAGCCATTTGGCGCTTTTTGTGATATAGGGTGCGGTGTAATCGCACTACTGCCGATTGACTCTATCTCGGTTTCAAGAATCTCCCACCCCGGTGATAGATTTTCTGCCGGCGATGATATAAAAGCAGTTGTCAGAAGCATAGACGACAAGGGCAGAATTACACTATCCTCGAAAGAACTTTTTGGGACTTGGGAGGAAAATGCAAGCCTATTTTCGCAAGGGCAAACCGTATCGGGTAAGGTTAGGTCGGTTGAAAATTACGGAATATTTATAGAACTCGCACCAAATCTTGCAGGGCTTGCCGAACTTCGCGACGGGGTCAAGGTAGGTCAAACCGCAAGCGTTTACATAAAAAGTCTTAACCCCGAAAAGATGAAGGTTAAACTTATTATTATCGACACCTTTGACGAGGAGTGCGAGATAAAATCCAACTATTTCATTGAAGACGGGCACATTGACCGCTGGCGCTATTCGCCAAAATGTTGCGACAGAATTATAGAAACAGATTTTTGTGGGGTTGCACCACTTGAAAAACGCGCAAATTTATAGTATAATTTATGGGTTAGCAGAGAACGCTAACCCATAGTTTATTTTTAAAGGAAGTTATTTTTATGGCAGACGAAAAAACTTGCAGTGGAAAAGAGCAGGGTTGCACAGGTAATTGCAGCACATGCTCTGCACATAAAGAACCACAAAGTCTACTCGAACCGCTAAACCAATTTAGCAGTATTAAAAAGGTTATTGCAGTTGTTAGCGGTAAAGGTGGCGTTGGCAAATCCCTTGCTACCGCTATGAGTGCTGTTATGATGTCTAGAAGGGGTTATAAAGTTGGTATATTAGATGCCGATATTACAGGCCCTTCAATCCCTAAAATGTTTGGCATAACCAGCCGCGCTCGCCAAAACGAACTTGGCATAATCCCCGCGGAAACCACCAACGGCATTAAGATTATGTCTATAAATCTTTTATTGGAAAAACCCGACTCGCCTGTTGTTTGGCGCGGTCCCGTTATCGCAGGCGCGGTAAAACAATTCTGGACAGACGTTGTTTGGGGCGACCTTGATTATCTATTTATTGATATGCCTCCGGGCACAGGCGACGTTCCTTTGACCGTTTTCCAATCCATCCCCGTTGATGGCATCGAGATTGTAACCTCTCCGCAAGACCTTGTTTCTTTAATTGTTAAAAAGGCATACAATATGGCAGAACTTATGAAAATTAAGGTTATCGGTATTGTTGAAAATATGAGTTATATCATCTGCCCTGACTGCAAAAAGGAAATTAGGATATTCAAAGGCAACTCCCAGAGTATTGCAGACGAACTAGGTCTTAAACTGCTTGCAAAAGTCCCAATGGATGCAGAACTAGCAGAACTAGCAGATAGCGGCAAATTTGAGCGTTTCTACCAAGATTATATGGCAGAGTGCGCAGACGAACTCGAGAAACTTTAGCGGCAATATAAGTTTTTTAGAGGAGGATGTTTATGAAAAAGAATGATTTAATTCAAGCGGTAAAATTCACTCTCTTTTCAATTTCAGCAGGCATAATTCAGGCGCTATCCTTTACCCTTTTAAATGAACTTTTAACCATTTCTTATTGGCCTGCATACCTTACATCGCTTATACTTTCAATAGTTTGGAACTTTACCTTTAACCGCAAATTCACCTTTAAAGAGGCGGTAAACGTTCCACTTGCTATGATGAAAGTTTTTGGTTTTTATCTTGTGTTCACACCCGTTTCAACCTATCTTGGCCATTTAGCAGAAGGTGCGGGAGTAAACGACTACGTTATACTTATTTTAACTATGCTCAGCAACTTCATGTTAGAGTTCTTATTCTACAAATTTGTTGTATATAGAAATCAGTCAAGTGAAAAATAATTTTTTCGGAGGATAAATATGGAAAGAGAATCTTTAGGCTCGCGTTTAGGCTTTATACTTTTATCGGCAGGATGCGCGATAGGTATCGGTAACGTATGGAAATTCCCTTACATAACCGGTCAATATGGTGGCGCTATTTTCGTGCTTATCTACCTTTTCTTCTTAATAGCCATGGGTATACCCCTTATGGTTGCCGAATTTTCGGTTGGTAGAGCAAGCCGCAAAAGTGTTGCGCTATCTTTTAAGGTTTTAGAAAAACCTAAACAAAAATGGCATTTGCACGGTTATTCTGCACTTGCAGGTAACACCCTTTTAATGATGTTCTACACCGCAGTTACAGGTTGGATGATTTATTATTTCTACCTAACCGCATCGGGTCAACTTGCAAATGCAACCGCAGAATCTGTTAAAGAAACTTTTGGCGGTATGGTTTCAGACCCCGTTACTATGGGGCTTTACACCGTGGGCGTTATTATAGTTGGTTTTGCCATTTGTGCTATCGGTGTTAAAAACGGCGTTGAGCGTATTACAAAGTTTATGATGTTAGCGCTTCTCGGCTTAATCGTTGTGTTAGCCGTTAATAGTGTTATGATTGACGGCGCTTCGGAAGGTCTTAAGTTCTATCTTATCCCCGACCCCTCTAAAATCGCAGAGCACGGTCTTGGCACCGTACTTGTTGCCGCTATGAACCAAGCATTCTTTACACTCAGTATCGGTATTGGCTCTATGGCTATCTTTGGTAGTTATATCGGCAAAGAACGTGCACTTACAGGCGAATCTATAAGAATTGCCGCGCTTGATACATTCGTTGCATTTACTGCAGGTCTTATTATATTCCCCGCTTGCTCGGCTTATGGTGTTGATGCAGGCGCTGGTCCTAGCCTTATTTTCGAGACCCTACCTAACATTTTCAGCAATATGCCCGGTGGCAGAATTTGGGGTAGTTTGTTCTTTGTATTTATGGCTTTTGCCGCTATGTCAACCGTTATTGCGGTTTTCGAAAACATTATTTCCTGTGTTTGCGACCTTACCAACTGGTCAAGAATTAAAACCTGTATTATTATGACGGTTGCTATGATTATATTATCGCTACCTTGCGTACTAGGTTTCAATCTACTAGCAGGTGTTATGCCTTTCGGCGAGGGTTCAAATCTAATGGACCTTGAAGATTTCATTGTTTCAAACGTTATACTTCCACTTGGTGCGCTTGTATATCTTCTATTCTGTGTTAGCAAAAAAGGTTGGGGTTGGGATAACTTTACCGAAGAAGCAAACACAGGTAAAGGCGCAAAACTTGGCCGTTGGTTACGCCCATATCTAACATACATTCTACCCGTTGTTATCGTTTTAATCTTCATAGTAGGCGTAGTTGACAAATTTAAATAACGCGTTAAAAAGCCGCCCTCACGGGCGGTTTTATTTTGCAACAAGATCTTCGCTATATATTAAATCATTTAATTCTTTAATGGCTTCCTCTTGGATTTCCTCCAAAAACACCTTCGCTGACGAATGAATACCTTTTTCCTCATCCTCTATTCCATAATTGATTTCTGCATATCTAAGACATCTAATGATGTATGAAGATATGTTTAATTTTGATGATATCTCGTAGACCTTATCTAACTGGTCAAAATTTATCTCTATCACGAATAACTCCCCCCTTTCTTGAAAATATTATAGCATACGTTCCGATTTAGAACAATTGCGCAATGTTCCAAATTAGAAAGTTATTTTTTGTAAAAATGTACTAAAATGGAACATAGAAAGAGGTGAGGCATATGTACGGCAGTCGCTTGCGTTATTTGAGAAAGAAAAATAACTATACACTTAATTATGTTGCAGAAAAATTAAACACTACTCATGCAACTATTTCAAAATATGAAAACGAAAAACTTAAAATAGACCCCGACACATTGTGTTCGTTTTGTAAACTGTATAATGTATCTGCCGATTATATATTAGGTCTACCTAACAATATGCCCTATCCGAAAGAAGATAAGTTTAACGCATAGCACTTACCCTGCTATGCGTTTTGCTTTTGGAAAATTTATAAAACAAAAAACACTAGCAATAAAAAATTTTTATATAATGTGTATAATATTTAAATTTTCTGCAAAAAGTAAGCGTAAAACCTTGAAAAACATCGAGTTTTTATGTATAATATTTAGATGTAAAAGGATTAGACTGTTTTCAGCCATCCGACAGAAAGGATTCAAAATTTTATGGAAAACAAAGAACGCAGAGTAGGCACAATATCCAGAGGTATTCGTTGCCCTATTATCAGAGAAGGAGACGACCTTGCTTCTATCGTTGCAAATAGCGTTTTAGAGGCCGCCGAAATCGAAGGATTTTCGTTGCGCGACCGCGATGTTATTGCACTTACAGAATCCATTGTTGCAAGAGCACAAGGCAACTATGCTTCGGTTGACGATATTGCTGCCGATGTAAAAGAAAAACTTGGTGGCGGCACCATTGGTGTTATATTCCCTATCCTTTCGCGTAACCGTTTTGCTATCTGCCTTCGCGGTATAGCGAAAGGTGCTAAAAAAATCGTTCTTATGCTAAGTTATCCTTCCGACGAGGTTGGTAACTCACTTGCTACCTATGACCTTATCGACGAAGCAGGCATCAACCCTTATTCAGACGTTCTGTCCCTTGAGCGCTATCGTGAAGTTTTCGGCGTTCAAAAATTAGAGTTTACAGGTGTTGACTACGTTCAATACTATGCCGACCTAATCAAAGAAATGGGCGCAGAGGTTGAGGTTATTTTTGCTAACCAACCAAAAGCAATCCTTGATTACACCGACTGTGTATTAACCTGCGACATTCACACAAGAGAACGCACAAAGCGTTTACTCAAGGCTGCAGGCGCAAAGGTTGTTTGCGGTTTAGATGACATTCTTAATGCTCCCATAAACGACAGCGGTTGCAACGAAAAATATGGTCTACTTGGTTCTAATAAATCTACCGAGTCCACCATTAAACTTTTCCCACGTGAATGCAAGCCATTGGTTTTAGATATTCAGAAAAAGATTTTTGAAGCCTGCGGAAAACACGTTGAGGTTATGGTATACGGCGACGGCGCATTTAAAGACCCAAAAGGCAAAATTTGGGAACTTGCTGACCCCGTTGTTTCCCCTGCATTTACCGACGGTCTTATCGGTACACCTAACGAATTGAAACTTAAGTATCTTGCCGATAACGATTATAAAGATTTAAGTGGTGAGGAACTTAAAAAGGCTATTTCAGATAGCATCCGTGCAAAAGACGGTAGCCTTGTTGGTAATATGGCGGCTCAAGGTACTACACCTCGTCAACTTACCGACCTTATCGGTTCACTTTGTGACCTAACTAGCGGCTCGGGCGACAAAGGTACCCCCGTTGTTTTAGTTCAAGGTTATTTTGATAACTACACTAACTAATTTACGGAGGTAATGATAATGGATACAAACGTTCGTCCCGAAACTATGGCTCGTATAACCACTAAAGAGTTAGCAGATAAATTTATTGCAGAACAGGTTGAGGCTGTTCGCGCACAGGTTGGCGATAAAAAAGTTCTTCTCGCCCTTTCAGGCGGTGTTGACTCATCGGTTGTTGCTGCGCTTTTAATTAAGGCTATCGGCAAGCAACTTGTTTGCGTTCACGTTAACCACGGTCTTATGCGTAAAAACGAGTCTGAAAATGTTATTAAACTTTTTGAAGGCGAGTTAGACGCTAACCTTATTTATGTTGACGCTACTGATAGATTCTTAAATCTACTTGCAGGCGTTAGCGACCCTGAAAGCAAGAGAAAAATTATCGGTAAAGAATTTATAGAAGTTTTTGCCGACGAAGCACGTAAATTAGACGATGTTTCTTTCCTTGCACAAGGCACTATTTACCCTGATATTTTGGAAAGCATTAAACAAGCCGAGGGCAAAAAAGCGGTTAAATCGCACCACAACGTTGGCGGTTTGCCTGAGGATTTACAGTTCGAATTGGTTGAGCCAATTAAACTATTATTTAAAGACGAAGTTCGCGTTGTTGGCGAAGCGTTAGGTCTACCACACGCTATGGTTTATCGTCAGCCATTCCCAGGCCCAGGTCTTGGTGTTAGATGCCTTGGCGCTATCACAAGAGACAGACTAGAGGCTTTAAGAGAAGCAGATGCAATTTTACGTGAGGAGTTTGATAAAAACGGCCTTGCAGAAAAGGTTTGGCAGTACTTTATTGCCGTGCCCGATATTAAGAGCGTTGGCGTTAAAGACGAAAGCCGTTACGAAGGTTGGCCTGCAATCATCCGCGCCGTTAACACAAAAGACGCGATGACCGCAACTATCGAGGAAATCCCTTACGAGATTCTTCATCACATTACTTACCGCATTACACACGAAGTAAACGGCATCAACCGTGTACTTCTCGACCTTACACCGAAGCCTATCGGCACAATCGAGTGGGAGTAATATCTATGTCATATTCTGCTGATTTTTTAAATGATATTGCGGCGCTTTCTGAGAAAAGAAAGTTGGAGATACTTACCGCTAAGGACGAATGCGCTATAAGTGGCACAAAATATTTTGTTAGTGCCTGTGGTAACGATGATAACGATGGGTTATCCCCCGAAAGTGCATGGAAAACCACGCAGAAAGTGTCTGCAATGGCAGACACTTTAAAAGAAGGCGATGCCGTTCTTTTCCGTAGAGGAGATGTTTTTAGAGGCAACATTAAAACTGCATCTGGCATTACCTACGGTGCATACGGCGAGGGCGAGAAACCGAAACTTTATGGTGCTAGCAAACCTCTTAACGAGGCTTCTTTGTGGACTGAAATTGATCATGAAAATCATATTTGGAAACTAAACGAAGAAATCCTTGACGTTGGTACTATTGTATTTAACGATGGAAAATATCATTCGTACAAGCACATTCCTTCCTACATTGACGGTGCTTTTGTATGCAGAGATGATGTTAGCAAACCATTTGTTGTTTCTAAAGAACTTAAAAATGACCTTGATATTTTCTGGCACTATGATAAAGAACTTACAACCGTGCCTTCTAGAGGACAAAACTGCCCTATCCCTAACCTTACTCCTACTAGTTTCGGTACACTTTATTTAAGATGCGATAAGGGCAACCCTGCAGAAGTTTTTGATAGCATCGAGCCCGTTGTTCGCCGTCACGGTTTCTTAGTTGGTCCGAACCACGACGTGCATATAGATAATATTTGCATTCGTTATTTCGCAGAGCACGGAATTGCCGCAGGTGGTCACGTAGAAAACTTGCACGTTTCTAACTGCGAAATTGGTTGGATTGGCGGTTCTATTCAGCACTATCTAGGCACCGACCCTAACTATCCCGAAGGTCCTCGCGGTAGCGTTACGCGCTATGGCAACGGCATAGAGGTTTATGGTGGTTGCGACGGATATGTGGTTGAAAACTGTTATATATATCAATGCTATGATGCAGGAATTACCCACCAAATAACAACAAACGGCAAGTTTTACAGATTAGAAAACGTTGTTTATAAAAATAACTTGGTTGATACTTGTGTTTACTCTATCGAGTATTTCTTAGACCAAACACTTGGTGACGACAAAAGTTATATGCGAAACATTGAGTTTAGTAATAACATTTTGCAAAACAGTGGTTACGGTTGGGGTCAACAACGCCACAACAAACACACGCCTGCGCATATAAAAGGTTGGAGTTACATAAACACCGCATCTGATTATAAAATTTGTAACAATATTTTCAATAGGTCTGCGTTCCGTTTGCTTCATCTAGTGGCCCAAAAGGACGAAAGTTGCCCCGAAATGCACGGCAATACTTATATCCAAAATCTAGGCGGCATGATTGGTCAATACGGTGGCAATGAAGTAAAAGAACCTGAGATTATTTTAGTGGATGATAACTTCCAAGAAACAATAAAAAATGTTTTCAAAGACAAAGCCGCTAAAACCTATATTTGCGACTAATCTTAAAACCACCCTTACAATAAGGGTGGTTTTTATTTAATATATATTCGTTTATTGCGTTTTTTCTGTGCTTATGATATAATTGTACAAATCTTTCTCTTAAAAAGGGGTTTATTTGATGAAATTCTTGATTGTTGTTGATATGCAAGTGGATTTTATTACGGGTGCTTTGGGTAGCCATGATGCCGAGGCTATTGTTCAAAACGTAGTAGAAAAAACAAAGACTTTTGATGGAAAAATTATATTCACGCGCGACACCCATTCCCGAAATTATTTGAGCACACAAGAAGGCACAAAATTGCCTGTTCCCCACTGCATTAAGGACACAGACGGTTGGCAGATATGCGACGAACTTCAGCCCTTTGTAGAAACTGTTGTTGATAAAGTCACTTTTGGTAGCGTAGAACTTCCAAAAATTATTGAAAGTTTTGGCGAACCGATTGATGAAATTGAACTTTGTGGTTTGTGTACCGACATCTGTGTTATTTCAAATGCGATGGTTTTAAAAGCATCATTCCCCGAAACCAAAATTTCTGTTGACGCTTCCTGCTCGGCAGGCGTTACGAAAGAAAGTCACCAGACCGCATTGGACGCGATGAAAGCGGTGCAAATTGAAATTAAATAACAAAACTTGCTAGTTATATTGCATATTTTGTGAACAATACTATTTAAGCAAGGATTTTAAAAGGAGTTTATATGAAACGCTTATTTTCAGTAATTTTGGTGCTTTGCACGATTTTTTCTTCGGTAGTAATAAGCAGTAGCGCGCTAGATAGTAGCGAGCAGACCGTGCACAAGGGCGTGGTTTCGCTAGACGGCAAAAAAATTATGGTTGTTGGTAACTCTATGGTTTATTACGGTAACTGCGTAATATACGGCGACCAAGGCGAAGAAGACAAAGGTTACCTATATCAGTTAATAAAGCAAAACGGCGAGGAAGCCACCGTTATTGACCATACCTATTCGGGTCAAAAATTAGATAATATCTTTAAAGATTATATTTCAAAGCTTAGTGAAGAAGAACTTGATGTAGACTACCTAGTTCTTTCTGAAGGCAACCAAGACAACTATGACCTTTTAGGTACTGTAGAGAAATATCTTGAAATATTCCCCAAGGATGTTGAGTTTAGATTTCTAAGGCAACCTATGATGTTTGAAAAGGAAGAAAAATTCTACAAGCCTTGGCTTATAGAAGGTGTTGAAAAACTTCGTGAAGCAGGATATTTTGTAGTTGACTGGGGCAAGCTTGTTTACGATATATATTCAGGGCAAAAACAGGTACCGGGTGCGACAATGGAATTTAAACGCACCAGCTTTATGAAAGAAAATTTAGGCTTTGATAACATTGAAGGTACAGTTCATGGTGCAACTAGCGGAAAAGATGGCGACAGAAATCACGAAAATCCACTTGCAGGCTATATAACCGCGCAGATGCTATACAGTTCTCTTACCAATCGTTCTGCCTACCTTAACAATTACGAATTTTGCTATGATACCTCAATTCACGAGAATTTTAATATAGACAACTTTGCAAAATCCCACTACACCGACCCAGAGCATCCCACGAATTTCCATAAGATATTTCGCTCGCCCGAGGATATGCTAGGGTTGCAAATTCTTATGGATGAATACTTGATTGCCGAAGGGTTGCACCCTTTAACCGTGCAGCCCGAAGTAAAGCCTACCTGTGTCGGTGGTGGCCTTACTCTTGGCAGTTACTGCAAACTTTGTAACGAGTCGATTGATATACAGCAATTCGTCCCTGGTGGAGATTTCTCAGAGCACACCCTTGTTACCGAAAAAGGTAAAGCGCCTACCTGCACAAAGCCCGGTAAAACTGTTGGCATTTCTTGTTCTGCTTGTGGCGAAAAAATAATAAAGCAAGAAAACATAGCACCTACAGGCCACTACATACATTCTAAGGTATATAAGGCATCTACTGCCACTGAAGGAAAAATTAAAAAGATTTGCCTATACTGCGATGAGACTTTTGAAACCGACCCAATTAGAAAAGTTACAACCCTAAAACTCTCCCAAGCCCTTTACACATACAACGGAAAGGTTAAAACACCTCGCGTTATTGTTGCGGATGCCGATGGCGATAGTTTAGAAGAGGATGAAGATTACACAGTTACATACCCCGAAGGAAGAATCGAAATCGGCAACTACAATATAAAGGTTCAGTTTAAAGGCAACTACAAAAGCACTAAAGAATTAACCTTTAAAATAAGGCCTGATATTGTTACTAATTTCAAAGGAGAAACCGTTTCTTCTACCTCGGTAAAACTCAGTTGGAACGCTGTTACAAATGCAACACATTACAGAATTTATAAATATAATAGTACAACCGGCAACTATGATTATGTAGCAACAACCCAAAATACTAACATGAAATTATCAGGTCTTACCACTGCGACAAAGTTTAAGTACAGAATTCGCGCCTTTACAAGAGAGGGAGATAATGACTATTTTTCTGAAAAATATGCTTACGTTACTACAATGACAAAGCCTGCCAAAGCAGGAATAAAATCTCTCTCATCAAAGACCAAAAAATACGCTACAGTTACCCTTAAAAGCATAAACCTTGCCGATGGATATGAGATTACCTACTCAACCTCCAAAAGCTTTAAAAATGCAAAAAGCGTGACAGTTTCAAAAAGCAAACTAAAAACTACAATAAAGAAACTGACTAGTGGCAAAAAGTATTACTTTAAAGCACGCGCATACCGCAAATTCTCGGGCAAAAAGGTATTCGGCAAATACAGTAGCGTTAAGACTAAAAAGATTAAATAACCAAAAAGCACCCAAACGGGTGCTTTTTTATTTTTAATATTCGTTT
>JAZNBX010000041.1:0-4983 GCA_045587265.1 Acutalibacteraceae bacterium
CAGAACTTATAAAGAGTTGCAAATACTACATTAAGGTAACGGGTAGAAGAATTTCGTTTGAGTATGCTTTAATTGAAGGTGTTAATGACTCTGATAAACACGCAGAGCAATTAGCAAAACTTTTAAAGGGTATGATATGCCACGTAAACTTAATTCCTGCAAACCCTGTAGTCGAAAATAATTTTAAACGACCTAATATAAAAACAGTTAATCGTTTTAAAAATCTTTTAGAAAAGATGGGTATAAACGCGACTGTAAGGCGCACACTTGGCGCTGATATAAATGCTTCTTGTGGCCAACTACGACGAGAGCATAATGAAGAAACCAAAATTGGAGGTGCTGCACTTGAAAATTGCAAGTAAAACCGATATGGGATTAGTCCGCAACAGTAATCAGGATTCTTATGCTGCGGGTGAATTGATGGATGGTACTGCTTGGGCTGTTGTTTGTGATGGTATGGGCGGTGCTAACGGCGGTAACGTTGCAAGTGCAAATGCCGTAAAAATAATTTCGGAATATATTTCGTCATCCTATCACGAGAATATGAGTTCTAACTCTATTAAGACGTTATTACAATCCGCAATTTGTGGTGCTAATGTACGCCTTTACGATATGGCGCATAAGATTGAATCACTTCAAGGAATGGGCACGACAGTCGTTGCGGTAATTGTTAGCGGTGGTATGGTTCATATTACCCACGCGGGCGATAGCAGAGCCTATTTAATCCGTGATAATAAAATGACCCAAATCACCAAAGACCACTCAATTGTTCAGTCTATGGTTGATAAAGGACAGTTAACTGCAGAAGAGGCTAAAAATCACCCTAAAAGAAATGTAATAACCCGTGCGCTCGGTGTTACTGAAAATATTGATTTTGAGTATAATGAAACCGAATTCTATGAGGGCGATAAAATTTTGATATGTACCGATGGACTTACAAATTATGTATCGGAAAGTGATATAGAATGCATTATTTCGGACAATAATTTTTATGAGTATCCTCAGGCACTTATTGACCTCGCCAATAATAGAGGCGGCGGCGACAACATTACAATAGTTGTTTTATCAGATTAAATTCAATAGTTGTAATTAGATTGGAAGGTTATTATGGATAGATATATAGGTAAAAGATTAGATGGTAGATATGAAATACGTGAGATAATCGGCGTAGGTGGTATGGCGGTTGTTTATAAGGCGTATGACGCTATCGAAAATCATATTGTTGCTATAAAAATATTAAAACAAGAATTTGTTACTAATGAGGATTTTGTACGCAGATTCAAAAACGAATCAAAGGCTATTGCCGTGCTTTCTCATCCAAACATCGTAAAGGTTTATGACGTTAGTTTTAGCGACCTTATTCAGTATATTGTTATGGAATATATAGAGGGCATTACGCTTAAACAGTATATTGAAAGCCACGGACATTTGGAGTGGAAGGTTGCAGTTAATATTGTAATGCAGATATTAAGAGCTTTACAGCACGCTCACGATAAAGGCATTATCCACAGAGACGTTAAGCCACAAAATATTATGTTAATGAAAGACGGTAGCATTAAAGTTACCGACTTTGGTATTGCGCGATTTGCCAGAAGTGAGCATAAGACAATGACCGATAAAGCAATCGGTTCTGTGCATTATATTAGCCCCGAACAAGCAAGGGGAGAGATTACCGACGAGAAAGCCGATATATATTCCGTTGGTGTAATGATGTATGAAATGCTTTCAGGCAAACTGCCGTTTGAAGCTGAAAGTGCGGTAATCGTTGCTATGATGCAACTTCAAAACGAGGCAAAGCCGTTAAGAGAAATTGACCCAACAATTCCTCTCGGCCTTTCACAAATCACAATGAATGCTATGCAAAAGGAGATATTGCGCAGGTATCAGACTGCGGCAGAAATGTTATGTGATTTGGAAACATTCCGCAGAGACCCCTCTGCTACTTTTAAGCATTCGTATTTTGTTGATAACGCTCCTACAAAATTTGTTTCTACAGATAACGAAGAAGAGGAAAAGGAAACAGTAGAACCTAAAAAATCAACATCTTGGGTGCCTATTGTTACGGGTGTAGTTGTGGGTATTGCGGTGCTTGTTGTTGTGTGGTTGTGTTTGAATGTTTTTAGCACAATGAATACTACATCTCAAGCAATTAAATGCCCTGACTTTGTTGGCATGACAGTTGATGAGTTAAAAGCAAAATATAATATGGACGATTATACTTTCGAAACTATATATGAAGAAACTAGTGATTATAAAGTTGGTGAAATTATTCGTCAAAACCCAGCACCTGGCACAGATATTAAGAAGAAAAACGCTATTAAACTTACAATTGCTCAATCGGCTGAACTTATAGAAATTCCTGATGTTTCTAATGATACTGAATCCCTTGCACGCCAAAGATTAAAGAATGCGGGATTTACTGACATTATAATCGAGCAAATTTATGATGACGTTGTTAAAGAAGGAAAGGTTGTAAAAACTGCACCGTTGAGTCCATCGTTGGTTTCTGCTGACGAAACTATTACTCTATACATTAGTAAGGGTAGAGAAATTTTCTATACAACAGTACCTGATATATTGGGTTGTAGCGAAGAATCTGCTAAAGCTATGCTGGAAAATGAAAAACTTGAGGTAGGAAAGATTACCGAAGGTGAAAGCACTCAGCCTAAAGGTTATGTAATTTCACAGAGCATTAGTGCCGATACTCAAGTAGAGGTTGGAACTAAAGTTAACTTTGTGATAAGCGCAGGAAATACTACCATTTCTAACAGTATAGACGTAGCGGTTGAACTTCCAAGCGATTGCGCTTTTGATACCGGTTATCTTGTAGCAGAGTTATCTTCTGGTGAAAAACTTGAATCTGACGCTCTGATTTTCTCGTTTGATGGAAGTTATACTTTTAATATTGAATCAACCGATTCTACCGAGACTGTAAAAATCAAACTTTTAGACGAATCAAAGAAAAATGAATACAACTTTATGAACGTTAAAATTAACTTCAAAAAGGGGAGTTATGAAGTCACTAAAGTATATAACGACTACCCAAAGGCAGATTAAGATGAAGGGAATATTACTTAAAATTCTTTCTGGTTTCTGCTATGTAGAGGCCGACGGAAAGGTCTATGAGTGCAAACCAAGAGGTAATCTGCGCAGAGATGGTAATGGCTTGTTAGCAGGCGATAATGTTGAAATCACCTTGCTTGATAATGACAAGGGCGTTTTAGAAAAAGTTATTAAGAGAGAAAACAGCCTCGTAAGACCGCCTGTTGCCAATATAAATAGACTGTTTATCGTTTCTTCTCATAATACACCTGCGCCTAATTCATTGCTTATTGACAGAATTTGTGCTATTGCGGTTAATAAAGGTATTGAGCCAATAGTTGTATTTAACAAATCCGACCTTGGTGATTTTAAAGAGTGGGAAGATATTTATAATACTGCAGGTATTAAGACCTTTGTTGTATCCGCCCACAAACCTGAAACATTAAGTAAGTTAAAAGAGTACATTTGCCAAGAAGGTGTTTCTGCATTAACGGGTAATTCCGGTGTTGGCAAATCAAGTATTTTAAATGCACTTTTTCCGAACCTTCTGTTAGAAACGGGTGAGGTAAGTGAAAAACTAGGTCGCGGTAGACACACTACGAGAAAAGTTGAACTTTATCGTGTAGCAGAAAATAGTTATGTTGCGGATACACCAGGTTTTTCTTCTTTAGATATTCAGCGTTGTGAGGTCGTTTTTAAAGAAGATATTGCTGCTTGCTTTAAGGAATTTGATAGTTATGTCGATAATTGCAAATTTACCTCTTGTTCTCATATTAGCGAGCGTGATTGTGGTGTAAAAGCAGCGGTTGATAATGGAGAAATTCATAATAGCAGATACCAAAGTTACGTTGCGTTTTATAATGAAGTTAAGGATTTAAAACCATGGAACATACAAAAACAAAACAAAATGTAGCAATAGTTTGTGGCGGCGAAATAGTTGATTTTGCTTGGTTTAAAGAACAAATGCAAAATTATGATTATGTTATCGCTGCAGATAGCGGATATGATAGATTAGCCGATTGCGGCATAGTTCCTAATATTGCAATTGGGGATTTTGATTCTACAACCCGTGTGATACCGCAATCAATTGAACGTTATCCTTTTCCTTCTAAAAAGGATAAAACCGACTTTATGTTAGCGCTTGAGTTCTGTGCTAAAAACGAAATGTTGAATGTTGATGTTTTTGGTGCATTAGGCGGTAGAATCGACCATTCATTAGGCGCTATTTTTGCAATTTTAGAAATAAAATCTCAAAAAGTTAACGCTACGCTCATAACTGAAAAATCTACAGCATTTATAGTTAATGATAGTTGCGAAATAGTAAATTCTCAAGGCTACGTTTCTTTGTTTGCTTTAGGTTCTGATGCGAAAGGTGTTACGCTTTCAGGATTTGAGTACCCGCTAAATAATGCTACTTTAAGTTGTTGCACTCAAATAGGAGTTAGCAATAAAATAATAGATAATCAAGGTAAAATATCAGTGGAAAACGGTAATTTGCTCGTAATTATTCAAAATTAATGTAACAAAAATTCAACCTTCTGCGTAATATGTGTTAGAGATATTTCGCAGGGGGTTGTAATATGTTTTCTCGTGGTCGCAGTAATGTTCGTTATATTACCGCAGTCGGTGTTGGTACTTTAATTGCCTTCTACTGTCCAACAAAGGTTTTAATCATATTATTGGCTCTTTGTGTTGTTATCTTAGGCATGTGTTGTCCTAAATATTAACGGAGGTAGTTTTATGAGAATAGTTGTAGTAAAAAGTCCAAAGGCATTAAGAGGCATTTTAAGAATGTTTTTTGGAATAAAAAAAGAAGAAATTAAGTAGAATTACATATTTTATTATTTAGCGTGTGTCATAAAAAACACACGCATTTTTTATTTTGCTTTTTAGTTAAAATACGATTGAACTTGAGGTAGTTTTGTAGTAAAATAAATATAT
>JAZNBX010000042.1:0-26390 GCA_045587265.1 Acutalibacteraceae bacterium
ATGAAAAAAATACTATATTTTCTTATATGTATATTGTTATTTTCTATAATATGTGATATAATTATCAAGAACTTTTAATTTGGAGTAGTGTTGATGATTATTTTGGGAATTGACCCGGGCTATGCAATAGTGGGTTATGGCATTATTGAATACAAAAATAATAGTTTTAAAACAATAAGTTATGGTGCGGTTACTACTGAGGCTGGCACACCTTTTTGTGATAGGTTAGAAAAGATTTATAACGACCTTACTGAAATAATAAATAAATTTCATCCCGAAGCGCTTTCAATCGAAAAACTATTTTTCAACACCAACACAACTACCGCCATTGACGTTGCTCAGGCAAGAGGCGTAATTTTACTGACAGCACAGCACGCCAAGATTCCTGTTTATGAATATACTCCATTACAAGTCAAACAGGCCGTAACAGGATATGGTAGAGCAGAAAAAAGACAAGTTATGGAAATGACTAAAGCGTTACTTGGATTGCAAAAGGTTCCAAAGCCTGACGATACTGCCGATGCGTTAGCGATGGCAATTTGTCATGCACATACATCTGGCTCATTGATGTCGAAGTTAAAATTTATGAGGTGATTATATGATTAATTCTCTTAATGGTAAACTAATTTATACCGACGAAAAAAGTGCTGTTGTAGAATGCAGTGGTGTCGGATTTCGTTGCTTTACTTCTCATAAAACATTAGCACAGTTACCAAAAATCAACGAGAACGTAATGTTATATACATACATGGCAGTAAGAGAAGATGCTTGCGACCTGTACGGCTTTTTCGATACAAACGAGTTAGAGTTCTTTAAAATGATAATCTCGGTTAATGGTATTGGACCAAAATTAGGTATTTCAATCCTATCTGACTTCACACCTGAGCAGGTTGCTTTATATATAACAAGCGGTGATGCTAAAGCGATTGCCAAGGCGAATGGCGTAGGTGCCAAAACTGCACAACGAATTGTTCTTGAACTTAAAGATAAAATATCAGGCAGTATGTTAAGCGGTTCTGCTGACCTTGGTGCAGTTGCAAATGTTAATACTGCTAGCGGTAATGCTGCTGAGGCTATAGAGGCTTTAATTGCTATCGGATTTACCCAAGCAGATGCTTCAAAATGCGTAGCAAGACTAGACCCCGATCTTTCGGTTGAAGAAATGATTAAGCAAGCGCTTAAATCAATATCAAATTTATAAGGAGTTACCTATATGAACGATATGGATTTTGAAAACAGAATAGTTTCTCCTGAATACGAGAGTGGAAACGATGCAGACGTTGAATTTTCACTTCGTCCTAAAACATTAAGTGAGTATGTTGGACAAGATAAGGCTAAAGATAATCTTGATATTTATATAAAAGCCGCAGTTGGCAGAAAAGAGCCTTTGGACCACGTACTTTTATATGGCCCTCCCGGTCTTGGTAAAACAACACTTGCGGGCATAATTGCAAACGAAATGGGTGTTAATTTCAGGGTAACAAGTGGCCCTGCAATTGAAAAGCCAAAAGATTTAGCAGCATTATTAACCAACCTTAACGATGGCGATGTTTTGTTTATTGATGAAATTCATCGTTTGTCGCGCAGTGTTGAAGAGGTTTTGTATCCTGCTATGGAAGATTATGTTATTGATATAATCTTCGGTCAAGGACCCTCCGCTCGTTCAATCCGTCTTGACCTTAATCGGTTCACTCTAGTTGGTGCTACTACTCGTTCGGGTCAACTGTCTGCACCTTTAAGAGATAGATTTGGTGTGCTTTTAAGACTTGAAATGTACACCCCCGAAGAACTTGCTGAAATTGTTACTCGTTCTGCCGGCATTCTTGGCATTGATATCGATAAAGACGGTGCTTTAGAGATTGCATCTCGCTCACGTGGCACTCCGCGTATTGCAAATAGATTATTAAAGCGTGTGCGTGACGTTGCACAGGTTCTTGGTGAGGGTGTAATTGATACACGAATTGCATCCTTGGCGCTTGATAGATTCGAAATCGACGAACTTGGACTTGACTATTTTGACCGCAACTTACTTCGTGCGATTATTGAAAAATATAGTGGAGGCCCCGTTGGTTTAGATACTCTTGCGGCAGCCCTTGGCGAAGAAGCGGTAACAATTGAGGATGTTTACGAGCCTTATTTGATGCAAATTGGCTTCTTAACAAGAACTAGTAGAGGTAGATGCGTTACTAAAGCTGCATACGACCACCTTGGTATTAAATCTAAAGAACAACCAACACTCTTTTAGTTTGAAAGGTTTATTTATATGCGTTTTGTTGATGATTTTAACGATTACGAATTGATAGATGCCGTAAACGGCGAACGCCTTGAAAGATGGGGCAACGTGATTTTAATAAGACCTGACCCACAAATAATCTGGCAAGGTGAAAGAAATCCTAAACTATGGGGAGAAGCAGACGCTATATATCATCGCTCTAATTCAGGCGGTGGTAAATGGGAGATGCTAAAAAGAGTTCCTGATGTTTGGAGTATAGGTTATAATAATTTGACGTTCAGATTAAAGCCGATGGGATTTAAACATACGGGTCTTTTTCCTGAACAAGCAGTTAACTGGAAACTTTTGAGGGATACTATTATTAAAGCCGGTAGACCTGTAAAAGCGTTAAATTTATTTGCTTATACAGGCGGTGCAACCCTTGCTTGTTTGGAGGCTGGCGCTTCCGTAACACATGTTGATGCCTCAAAAGGGATGGTACAGTGGGCAAAGGAAAATGCGCACGCTAGCGGAATTGCTGACAGACCTGTTAGGTGGCTTGTTGATGATTGCTTGAAATTTGTCAGACGCGAAATTCGCAGAGGCAATAAGTATGATATCATCATTATGGACCCGCCTTCTTATGGTAGAGGTCCTGATGGCGAAGTTTGGAAGTTTGAAAATCAACTTGCTGAACTACTTACTTTAACAGAGCAAATATTCAGTGATAATGCGCTGTTACTTTTAATCAACTCATATACAACCGGTATGTCGCCAACAATAATGAATTATATGACAGAGGTTGTATTTAACCGCACTAGAAATGGCACGGTTGAAACCGACGAAATTGGTTTGAATGTTACCAATAAAAACATCGTTTTGCCTTGCGGAAGCACAACTATTTGGAAATCAAGGGAGATTTAATGGATAATATTATTGAGATTAAGGACGTTTGCTTTGACTATGGAGACAACGAAGGTCCTATACTAAATAAATTTAATCTTAATATAAAACGTGGTAGTTTTGTATCTATTCTTGGACATAATGGTTCGGGTAAATCTACTGTTGCAAGACTGCTTAATGGCTTGCTTTCGCCAAACTCTGGTACTATTACCGTAAATGGCATAAGCACATCTGACGAACAGAACGATTTTGAGGTTAAAAAGCAGGTTGGATTGGTATTCCAAAACCCTGATAATCAAATTATCGCTACAATTGTCGAGGACGATGTTGCATTTGGACCTGAGAACCTAAGCATTGAACCTAAAGAGATTAGAAAACGTGTAGATGAAGCGCTAAAGTCGGTGGATATGTATGAATATAAGGACAAGGCACCGCATTTACTTTCGGGTGGTCAAAAACAGCGCATTGCTATAGCAGGTATACTTGCTATGGAGCCACAGTGTATCGTTTTGGACGAGCCTACCGCTATGCTAGACCCACTTGGCAGACAAGAGGTTATCTCTACTTTAATGAAATTAAATCGAGAAAAAGGCATAACAGTAGTTTTGATTACTCATTATATGGAGGAAGCGGCGCTTTCCGATAGAATTGTAGTAATGGATAATGGACAAATAATTCTAGATGACGTGCCACAATCTGTTTTTTGTGAGGTCGATTTAATCAGCAAAGCAGGTTTAAGCGTACCGCAAACTGCAGAACTTGCCTATAAACTTAAATGCTCTGGTCTTGATATTGGCTCGGTTTTAACTGTAGATGATTGTGTTGATGCATTACAGCGCGTACTTACGGAGGAAAAGTAATTGGCTTTTTTAGAGGTTAAAAATTTATCGCATTATTATGGGCAAGGTACGCCCTTTAAAACCGATGCGGTTCATAATGTATCTTTTTCTGCCGAAAAGGGAGAGATAATCGGTATAATAGGTCATACCGGTAGTGGCAAATCTACTCTCATTCAACATCTTAATGGATTATTGAAGGCTGATGAAGGTCAGGTTTTAATTGACGGCAAAGATATTTGGGCAAATCCAAAAGAAATGAGTAAAATTCGTTTTAGAGTTGGTATGGTTTTTCAGTATCCTGAACACCAGCTATTTGATGAAACTGTTTATAAAGACATTGCGTTTGGTCCAACCAATATGAATTTAAGCGCAGAAGAAATAGATAATGCAGTTAAATATTCTGCTTCGTTAGTTGGAATTGGTGAGGAGTTTTACGGGAAGTCTCCACTAGAACTTTCAGGTGGCGAAATGCGTAGAGTAGCAATTGCAGGTGTTATAGCAATGCGCCCTGAAATTTTAGTTCTTGACGAGCCGACGGCTGGATTAGACCCTGCAGGCAGAGAACTTTTGATTTCAAGAATAATTGAATATAGAGATACTACAAATGCGACTATATTCATAGTTTCGCACAGTATGGAGGATATTGCTAGAATTTCAGACAAAGTTCTTGTTATGAATCACGGGGAACTAGTTATGTTTGATGAAACTTATAAAGTTTTCAGTAATAGCGAGGCTCTTGAAAATATTGGCTTAAATGTTCCTCAAGTTACAAAAATTATGACAAGACTTAAGTCAAATGGTGTTAATATTAAGGGCGATTTTTTAACCGTTGATGGTGCAGTTGACGCTATTTTAGCGCTCAAAAACGGGGGTGCTATAGATGCTTAAAGATATTACTATCGGTCAATATTATCCAAGCAATTCGGTTATTCACAAACTCGACCCAAGACTAAAGTTGCTTACGCTTATCGCTTTTATAGTTGTAATCTTTTTGGCGGGCAATTTCATATCTCTTGGTTATTTGCTATTGCTTACTTTATGTTTTATTGGTTTAACAAAAGTTCCTTTTTCTATGTATTTTAAAAACCTAAAAAGCATAATGCCGATTATAATTTTAACTGCAATACTCAATATGTTATACGTACCTGATGGTACTGTGCTGGTTAAATGGTGGGTTATAACCATTACAAATGATGGCATAAGCAGAGCGGTATTTATGGCGCTTAGAATAATTATTTTGATAATTTCTAGCGCGATGCTTACTTATACCACTACTCCAACTGCGCTTACAGATGCGCTTGAAAGTTTACTTTCTCCTTTGAAGTTTATTGGCCTTGGCTCGGCGGTTCATACTATTGCTATGATAATGACCATTGCGTTAAGGTTTATTCCAACGCTTGTGGATGAAACAGATAAACTTATGAACGCCCAAAAGGCAAGAGGTGCTGATTTTGAAAGTGGCGGAATACTTAAACGAATTAAAGCGTTAATTCCAATTCTGATTCCGCTACTGATATCATCCGTAAGGCGAGCAGGCGAGTTGGCGGAGGCGATGGAAAGTCGTTGCTATAGTGGCAACGGTGTGAGAACCAGAATGAAACAGTTACGCTTTGCAACACTTGACGTGGTTTCATCAATTGTTATTTTAGTAGTTTTTTCATTAGTTGTTTTATTAAATTTTGTGAGGTGAATTTAGTGGCGCGGTATTTACTTAAACTTTCGTATATTGGAACAAACTTTTGCGGTTGGCAGGTACAACCTAATGGTAATACCGTGCAGGCTGAACTTTGCAAGGCATTAAAAGTGATTTTTGGAGAAGACGTTGGTGTTACAGGTTGTAGTAGAACTGATTCAGGCGTTCATGCCAATGAGTTTTGTTGCCATTTTGACGCTGATACTAACATTCCGTCAAAGAACTTAATTGAGGCTATAAATCATAACACGTCGGATGATATATCTGTTTTTGATTGCAAAGTTGTTGATGATGATTTTCATGCGAGATACAGTTGTGTAGCCAAAAACTATATCTATCGCATTTGCAACTCTCGTCAACCTAATCCATTTGAAAACGGGAGAGCACTTTGGTATAAATACCATTTAGACATTGATAAGATGAATGAAGCAGCGAAACAATTTATTGGAGAATATGATTTCTCTGCATTTTGTTCTGCAGGCAGTTCTGTAGACAGTAAAGTGAGAAACGTTACAGATTGTTCTGTAAGTAAGGTAGATGATATTATTACTGTTTCTATAACTGCAAACGGTTTTTTATACAATATGGTCAGAATAATTGTCGGAACGTTATTAGAGGTGGGTCAAGGTAAACGCGAAATTGACTCTATTCTATTTGCAATTAACTCACAAAACAGAGAAAATGCTGGCATTACTGCCGCACCCGATGGATTATACTTAAACAAAGTTTATTATTAAAGGAGTGATAATATGGCTGAATACAAAAAGAGAGAAGTAAAAAAAGTTAAAGCAGTAAAACCTAAGAAAAGTGCCGTATCAGATAATTACAAAATCACTCCATTCAAGGATATTGATGAAGAAATTTCTGTAAAATCTGCTAAAGATGCAAAGGCAGAGCGTAGATTTGAGAAGAAAAAGGAAAAATATCTTAATAAAACAAAACCTGAAAAAAGGGTTGTGTATTCAAATAAAACCCCGGCAGAACTTAATCGTTCTTCGGGCATTCAGATTTTGAATGGTAATAAGAATTCTAAAAAAATCAGAAGTCTTTCAACATTAGTTTCTGCAATTTTAATAATTGGCACTATACTTTTAGTTCAAGTATTTTCACCAACCGGTATACCTGACCTTGTTAGAAACTCACTACTTACTGTTGGCGCAGGAACCGGGTTCCCAAAAGCTGTAAATGGCAGCACCGTTAAGGATGTATATTATATTAATGGCGCTGTTTCGGTAGTCACTGACACGTATATTGAAATATATAGTGAAAGTGGTAAAGAAGTTTTGTCTATACAACACGGTCATACTTCGCCTGAGGTATGCGTGAGTGCTAATAGAATTTTGTTGTACGATAAATACAATCAAAACGTTTCGGTTTTTGATTTTAGCGGTCTGCTATATTCAAGAGAAATAGAAGGAAAAATTTCATCCGCGTTTATCGGAAGAAACGGCACTTTTGGTGTGGTTACTCAACCGGGTGATTGCGCCTCTTGTTTAACTGTGTTTGACAAAAACAATAAACAACTTTTCTCTTATAAATCTGCTAGCGAACTTTTAGGTTCGGCTGCTGTATCTGACAGCGGTAAATATATCGCAGTTGTTGGAATTAACGCGTCTGGTCGCGATTTTGTTTCTAAAATTAAAACATTTAAATCAAATTCTAACAAGGTAATATCAGAAGCGGAAATTAAGGGGCTTGTCTTGTCGGTAAATAGTTTTGGCAGAGGCAAGTTTGTTGCAACTGAATCTGATAAAATGTATATCGTTTCTGCTAAAAATTCTCAAATTACAAACTTTACTGATTCGGAAATTATTCAAAGCAGATTTGTTAATTCAAATGGTACATTAATCGTACGCGGCGCAGACAGTAATTTAGACGCAAGCAATGCGCAGGTGTTTAATAGAAGCGGAAAACTTATTTTAGACTGTAATATAGTTTCTGATCCTGATAAAGTACAATACAATGACAAATATTTAGCCGCATCTAAAGGTAGCATTATTTATGTCTACAATAAAGAGTCTAAAAAAGTTTATTCTACCGATTGTGGTGTTGATGCAAAAAGATTTATATTGGTTAATGATAAATTATTTGTTGCTTGCAACGAGAATATACTTGAATATAAAATAACGGTTAAGGAGAAATAAAATGAGTATTGTTCTAGATGCAGTAGTTTTAATTATTATTTTGATTGTTACATTTATCACCATGAAGCGTGGTTTTGTTAAATCTATTATTGGTTTAGTAAGTTTAGTGCTTACTCTAGTTATTGTTTCTGCCTGCAGTAAACCTATTGCAACAATTATATACGATAGCATAATAGATAAACCGGTTCAAAATTCAATAGTAAAACAACTAGATGAAAACGACCAAAAGAATAATGAAGCAGTTAATTCGGTGTGGGACAGTTTGCCAAAATTCTTAACTAACGCCGCAGAGAATAGCGGTATTACTACAGAAAGTATCGGCACAATAATAAAAAGTGAGAATGATAATGCAGAAATAGCGTATAATTTTTCTCAAAACGTTATCAGACCAACTGCAATTTCTGTAACTACTTTTGCTGTAAACATAATTCTATTTATAGTTCTAACAATATTATTCAGACTATTGTCTAAAGTAATCTGTAAGTTATTTAAAGCGCCTGTCTTAAAACAGGTAAATAAAGCACTTGGTTTAGTTTTGGGTGTTTTAAAAGGTATTGTTATTGCTTCTCTTGTTTGTGTAGTAGTGTCTTACATAGTTTCATTTTCTAAAAGTGATTATGTGTTCCTCAATAGCGAGGTAATAAATAATACCATCGTGTTTAGCAAATTATCCACTCTGTTTGGATTGATATAATTTAAGGAGTTCCTGTATGTTAAAAATGTGTTCAAAATGTGGTGAAAGACCCGCTATCGTTTTCGTTTCTGAAATGGGGGCTAACGCTTCGGGAGACCCGAAGGGCTACTGCCTTGTGTGTGCGAAAGAGATGGGAATTAAGCCAATAAACGATATGATAAGTAAAATGAATTTAAGCGATGAGGATATTGAAGGCTTAAACGAGCAAATGATGGAGTTTATGGATGGCGATTTCAGTCTTGATAGTTTTGAAATGGGCGGTGCGCCAACTTTTCCGTTTGTAAATAATATCTTTGGTGGCGATGAAAAGAAGTCAAAAGATGACTCTAAAAAACAATCTGATAAAGATGATAAAAAGAAAAAGCCAAACAGTAAAAAAGGCAAATTTTTAAACCAATTCTGTACTAATTTGACTGCTAGAGCAAAAAATGGTGAACTTGATAATATAATTGGTAGGGAAGACGAACTTTATCGTACAATTCAAATACTTTCAAGAAGAACGAAAAATAACCCTTGTTTAATAGGTGAGCCAGGCGTTGGTAAAACTGCAATTGCAGAAGGCCTTGCAATTAAAATTGCAACGGGTGATGCTCCCGCAAGACTTCTTGATAAAGAAATTCAGTTACTAGATATGACCTCTTTGGTTGCTGGCACTCAGTTTAGAGGACAGTTCGAAAGCAGAGTAAAAGGCTTAATTGATGATATTAAGGATGCAGGTAACGTTATTCTGTTTATTGATGAAGTTCACAACCTTGTAGGTGCAGGAGATTCAGAAGGCTCTATGAATGCAGGTAATATATTAAAGCCTGCGCTTTCCAGAGGACAGTTGCAAGTTATAGGCGCAACAACATTAAAAGAATACAGAAAGTATATCGAGAAAGATTCTGCTCTTGAAAGAAGATTTCAACCTGTTGTTATTGAAGAACCCTCTATTGATGAAGCAATAGATGTTTTGATGGGTGTTAGAAGTTACTATGAGGGTTATCACAACGTTGTAATTTCCGACGAAATTGTTAAAAGCGCTGTTGAGTTATCGGAGCGATATATTACCGATAGGTTTTTACCTGATAAAGCAATAGATTTAATGGATGAAGCATGCGCTTGCGCAAGTCTTAGAAATACTGCTATTGACAAACTTTATTCAATAAATAAACGTATTGCGGATTTATCTGCCGAAAACGAAAAATTAGAACAAGAAACTGAAACTCCAGATTATGAAAAACTAGCTTCTGTTAAATCTGAACTTGCAAAGTACAAAGAAGAAGCGAAAGCGTTATACGAGCCTGCTTCGGATAATAAAGTTAATAGCGATGATTTGGCTAAAGTTATTGAATTGTGGACGGGTATTCCTGCTACTAAAATTAAGGAAACTGATTTACAGAAACTATCAGGACTAGACGAAGAACTTAAAAATCACATTATCGGTCAGGACGATGCAATAGCAAGTGTCGTAGCGGCTGTGAAAAGGTCAAGAGTACAGATAACACCTCATCCAAGACCAGCCTCATTCATTTTTGTCGGTCCTACAGGTGTCGGTAAAACTGAACTTGTAAAGGTTTTGTCGAAACAACTTTTCCACACTCCTGAAACTTTAATTAGACTTGATATGTCTGAATTTATGGAGAAGCACTCTGTTTCAAGAATTATTGGAGCGCCCCCGGGATATGTCGGATATGATGATGCAGGACAACTTACTGAAAAGGTTAGACGTAAACCATACTCGGTAATATTGTTTGATGAAATCGAAAAGGCACATCCAGATGTTCTCAATATTTTGTTACAAATTCTTGATGATGGTAGAGTTACAGATGCACAAGGAAGAACCGTTAATTTTGAAAATACTATTATCGTTATGACTTCAAATGCAGGTAGCGATGGTGTTAATAATCCAATGGGATTTGGCAAAACTCAAGGCGAGGCATATAAGGAAAAGGCTATGGCTGCGCTTGAAAAATTCTTAAGGCCTGAATTTATTGGTAGGGTTGATGAGATTGCTGTTTTCAATAGTTTGAGAGAAGAAGATTTTGCTAAAATTGCAAATATCGCACTTGAAGAACTTAAATCGTCGCTTACCAAAAAGCAAGTTTTGCTTGAGTGGACGGATGATGTTTGCAAGTATATTGCAGAAAAGTCTTTTGGCGGAAAACGTGGTGCTCGTGATTTGAGAACCTTTGTGCGCAAAAACATCGAAGATAAGATTGTAGAAATTTTGATTGATAATCCGAACAGAAGTACGGTAAAAGTGTCTGTAAAACAAGAAAATCTAATAGTTAAATAAAAATTTTCAAAAAACACTTGATTTTTTTAGGGGATTGTGTTATTATAATCCCCGTTAGCTGCGGGTGTAGTTCAATGGTAGAATTCCAGCCTTCCAAGCTGGTTACGTGGGTTCGATTCCCATCACCCGCTCCAAACCGACAAGTGTTAAACTTGTCGGTTTTTCTTTTTATTGAATTTTGCAATTTATAAACATATTAAATGTTATAAGGGGTTGTATTTATGGAAATACCTTTTTCACCACCTTTGATTTGTGAAGATGAAATTGCTGAAGTAGTAGATACTTTGCGTTCGGGTTGGATAACAACCGGACCTAAAACCAAAAAGTTTGAAAAAATGATTACAGAATACTGTGGTACTGATGCTACAGTTTGTCTTAATTCTGCAACCGCGGCACTTGAATTAACCCTACGCGTTTTAGGAATTGGTGAGGGCGATGAAGTAATTACTTCTGCATATACGTATACTGCAACAGCAGCGGCTATTCATCACACGGGTGCAAAAATTGTTTTAGTTGATTGTAGAGAGTCAGATTATCTTATTGATTATGATGCCGTAAATGATGCAATTACATCTAAAACTAAGGCGATTATACCGATAGATATTGCAGGCGTTCCGTGTGATTATAACAAGCTGAATTCTATTGCAAATAGTAAAATAGATATTTTTACGCCAAGTAATGAAATTCAAGAAAAACTTGGCAGAATTGCTATTATTACCGATGCTGCACATTCTCTAGGTGCTGAATATTTAGGTAAAAAATCTTGCCAATGTGCCGATTTTACCGCCTTTTCGTTTCACGCCGTAAAAAACCTCACCACCGGAGAAGGCGGCGCAGTTACTTGGAATAAATTTGACTATATAGATAGTGAAGAACTTTACAAAAAATACCAGTTGTTATCTTTGCACGGGCAGTCTAAAGACGCGCTCGCTAAAACCAAGAAGGGCGCTTGGGAGTATGACGTAGTTGAGCCGCTATTTAAATGCAATATGACAGATATTATGGCATCTATAGGCTTACATCAACTAGAAAAATATGATGGATATATTTCTCGCAGACAGGAAATTATTGATAAATTCAATTCATCGTTTGTTGATAAAGGCGTTGTTGCTCATACTCATTCAACCGATGCGTTTTGTTCAAGTGGTCATTTATATCTTTTAAGATTTAAAAAGAACGATATAGAATATAGAAACTCATTTATTAGTAAAATGGCAGAAAAGGGTGTTAGTTGCAACGTTCATTATAAGCCTTTGCCCATGCTTACTGCTTATAAAAAGCTTGGTTTTGATATAAAAGATTTTCCTGTAGCATACAATAATTATATCAACGAGATTTCGTTGCCTCTGTTTAATTCTATGACAGATGAGCAGGCCGATTATGTTATAAAAGCGTTTCTTGAAACTTTGGAGGAAGTACAATGCTAACAAAGTGGGAAAATTTACCTGATAACTTTAAAACCGATGTAGTTAAAGAATATTACGATGTTTTAAAGAAAAAACAAATACAGCTAGTTTTTAAGCGTATTTTTGATATTTTATTTTCATTGGTTTTTATTGCTGTTCTGCTGCCTTTTTTGCTAATAATATCGGTATTAGTGGTAATTGATTCAGGTTTTCCGATTATTTATTTACAAGAACGTGTAACCAAAGACGGTATGAAGTTTAAGATTTTTAAATTTAGAACTATGGTCAATAATGCCGATAAAATTGGAAGTTTGGTTACCACTCATAACGACAATAGAATTACTAAAATTGGCGGATTTTTGAGAAAGTATAGGCTAGATGAATTGCCACAGATTTTTAATATTCTTTTTGGTAGTATGAGTTTTGTTGGAACAAGACCTGAGGTGCAAAAATATGTAGATGCATATAGCGATGAAATGTTTGCTACGTTGCTTTTGCCTGCAGGCGTTACCTCTATCGCAAGTATAGAATATAAAGACGAGGCTTCTTTATTAGAAGACTGTGAAAATGTTGATGAAGTCTACATTAACACTGTATTGCCACACAAAATGGAGTACAACCTTAAATACCTAAAAGACTTCAGTTTATTTAGTGATATTAAAATTATTGTTAGAACCGCTATGGCTATAATTAAATAGTAATAACCTCTGTTCACTTAAGCATAGTTATTTAAGTGAACGGAGGTCTTTTTTATGACTTTATTTTATGTTATTTTGACAGTATATTTGATTGCATATTTAATATTTGCAAAGGCTAGCGGCAGTTTTTTCAAAAGCATAATTTACACTGCAGTTTTAGGTGTTATATCGCTCGTTGCTCTAAATTTTCTCGGCTCTCGAGTTGGTTTTAATTGCCCAATAAATATATATACTATTTCATTATGCTCGTTATTGGGGGTTCCTGGGGTAATATTTTTACTAATTTGTAATTTTATTTTTATCTAATGTACTTTTATTCGTACATTCTATCTGCTATAATGTATATAGATAGGGGGATGCATTATGTTAACCTTTTATTTGGGCAAAAGTAAAAGCGGTAAAAAGGATAAAATTTTTAATATTGTTTTAGAACTAGCATCAAATAAAAAGGATGTTTTATTAGTTGTGCCTGAGCAATTTTCTTTTGAAGCAGAAAAAGAAATGCTCGAGCGCGTTGACGCTAAATATACATCCTTTGTTTCTGTATTTAATTTTACTAGCCTTTCCAATGAAATTAAGAGAATATATGGTGGAAATACTGCTAAAACAATTGATAATAGCACTAGAATAATGCTTATTCATAAAGCAATTAAAAATTTATCGGACGAGCTTAGCTTCTTTAAATCAAAAGACAATTCCTCCAAAGCTCTAACCGCAATTACTAATGCAATGTTAGAGATAAAGCAACAAGCTATTACCTCTAAGCAATTATTTGATGCTTCGCTATCGTTGGGTGACAGCGCACTTGGAATGAAAATTTCTGATTTGTCTAAAATAATTATGGCATATGAATCGTTGCTAGGTGAAACATATATAGACCCCGTTGACGAATTAACTTTTGCATATAACAAGATAAAAGATAATGGATATTTCAAGAATAAACATATATTGTTTTATGGCTTTTCTAATTTTACAGGTCAGCAATATAAAATAATCAAACAAGCTATTTGCGAATGTGATAATTCGTATTTTTCGTTATGCACATCTGGAGATTTCGATAATGAATTTTCGGTTTTTGCTAATGTTAATTCTACTTATAAAAAAATATTGAGAATTGCTAGCGATAACAATGTTCAAACAACTATTGAAAAGGTTGAAAATTCAAAATATATATACGAAGAACTGCGTGATTTAGAGAAACTTCTTTCGGGCGAGAAAATTGTTCCAAATAAAAGTGATGCAATATCTATGGTTGTTGCTGATACAAAATATGATGAACTTGAATATGTCGCGTCTAATATACATAAAAGAGTTAGAACTGAAGGCTTAAGGTATCGTGATTTTGCTGTTATTACCAGAAATATTAGCGAATATAGTAATTTTGCACGCGGTATTTTTAAGAATGCAGACGTCCCGTTTTTTGTTGATGATAAATTTAGTTTTTCCGAACTTCCTATCGCATCAATTATTAAATCTGCCCTCAAAGCCTCTAGAAGTTTTAAGACTAAAGAAATATATAGATATTTAAAATCGGGGCTTACTGATTTGTCTGTTGATGAAATCAATAAAATCGATAACTATGTATATCTTTGGGGTATTGATTCTAAAGATTGGCTATCAGATTTTACAAAAAATCCTTATGGATTGCAAGAACGTAAAAAAGAGGATATAGAGTTAAAACTTGCAGAGTTGAATGAACTGCGTAAGAGGATTGTTTTGCCACTTATTCCGTTGAGCAAATTAAAAAATGCAAGTGCAGAGGAATTTTGCCGCGCAATATATGTATTTTTGGATGCGGTTAATGTATCTAAAAACTTAACACAATATGTAAATGCTGTTAAATCTATTGGCGATGAAAATATTGAACAATATTTGATTTCAGGCTGGAAAGTACTTAATGAAACTTTGCAAAACATACATGATTGTTATAAGACTGATGAGTTAAGTTTTAAAGAATTTTACGATATTTTAACCCTTTGCTTTAACAATATTTCAGTAAGCGCAATTCCTCAAGGATTAGACCAGGTTAACTTAATCAGCGCGGATAGGGTTGTTTCGTTAGATACAAAACACACATTCGTTTTAGGCCTTAATTATGGCAAATTTCCTGCTGAATTTAAAAGTAACAGTTTGTTTAATAGCAGAGAAAAAGGCTTTTTAGAGGGGCTTAATATCAATTTTAACGATGATTATATTGCCAATTGCATAGAGGAGAATTTCATTGCATATAAAGCAGTTACCTCGGCAACCCATTCTGTATGCTTACTTTCTTGTAGTAGCGACTATAATGGCGACCAAGAGCAATCTCCGTTATTTAAAGAAGTGGGAGAATGTTTTAATATAAATAAAGAGTATTTTCCTAATCGAGATAATCCTTATTTGTGTATTGAAACTCCTTTGCAAGCAATAAATGCTTTGGTTCGTAGTGGTGATTTTGAGTCGCTTGAAAAATTACTAGACCGTGATGATGTAAATAGTGATGATAAAGCACTGATTTCGCAGATTTTGAATGCGGATACGAGCACTTTATCTAAACTTGACCCATCACTAGCAAAATCTATTTATGGCAAAGAATTAAGCGTTTCGCCAAGCAAACTAGAACAATTTTATAAGTGTCCATACGCTTATTTGTATAAGTATGGCCTTAAAATTTCAGAGCGAGATAAAATCGACTTTAAATTTATGCAACGCGGAACTATTGCGCACTATGTTCTTGAAAAGATTCTGTTAAATGATTTCGACCAACTAGATGAAAACGATACAAGCAAAATTAACGCTTTAATTCACACGTATATTGACGAATATATTGCATCGACAGTTGGAGGCAATAATTTATTAGATGGCGAAGGTAATTATCTTCTTAAACGCATTGCGGCTATGCTTTATGATTTGGTTCCGTATGTTGTAAAAGAACTAAAGTTAAGTAAATTCAAACCCATAAGATTTGAACTTAAAGTAGGTGGGGACGGTGAAATTGCACCAATTACTATTAAAGAAGATGATTTTACAGCAAAAATTGGCGGTGTTGTAGATAGAGTTGACTTTGCCGATATTAACGGACAAGCATATATACGGATAGTTGATTATAAAACAGGTGAAAAGAACTTTAAATTATCAGATATACTGTTTGGTCTTAATTTACAGATGCTTATTTATTTATGTGCAATTTGTGAAGATGGAAAACTTGGTAACAATCCTGCCGCAGTTATTTATCAACCCCTTAATCATATAATTTTTAGCGGTGCGGATAAAAAATCAAACAACGCCGAAAAAACAAAAGGCGTAGTTATTGAAGATACGGAAATTATTAAGGCGATGGACCCTACTGGTATGTATATGCCCGTATCTTTTAACAAGGATGGCAGTTTAAGTAAAAGTTCGTCTACTTTGCAGTTAAACGAGTTTAAAATGGTGTTTAAGTATGTTAAAAAGAAATTTGCAGAAATGTGCAAAAGAATGGTTGATGGCGATATTTCTCCAATTCCGTGCAATCCTGATTCTAGCCATTTGACGTGCACTTGGTGCGATTATAAAAAAATCTGTGGTAGAACTAGCGATGATTATTCTGTTACAGTTAAAAGTATGAGCAAATCTGAATTTATAGAAAATATAGAAAGGGGCAATTCTGATGGCATTTAAGTTAACGCCTGAGCAACAAAATGCAGTTGATGCTAACGGTAAAGTTCTTGTATCGGCAGCGGCAGGCTCGGGTAAAACTGCGGTTTTGGTTGAACGAGTTATGCGTAGATTTTGTGACGAATATGCTCCTTTGATGGCAGACAGAGCGTTGATTGTTACATTTACAAACGCCGCTGCTGCCGAATTGAAAATGAAAATTGAATCAAAATTACAACAAAAGCTTTTGGAAAAACCAAATAGCTTCTTGCTTCGTAGGCAGAGTATGCTTATTAAAAGCGCAAAGATTTGTACAATTGACTCATTTTGTATTTCGCTTGTAAGAGAATATTTCAATTTGCTCGATATTTCTTCGGATTTTAAGACAACTGACGCTTCGGAACTTAATGAAGATTACGAAGAAATTCTTGAAAGTATTTTTAAAGAAAAACATAATTCTCAAGATGAGCATTTTATGTATCTCTTAGATAGATTGCAAAACGGATATGACGACTATTATTTAAAAGAGATAGTGAGAGCTTTATATAAAAAGAGTTGTGCCATGCCATATCAAACCCGATGGCTTGACCAACTTACACAACAATATAAGGATGCGGTAGATGATTTTGAAAACTCTCAATGGGTTAATATTATCTGTAATTCACTAATTGCTGATGCAAAACTAGCGTTACGCGAATCAACAAATCTAAAAAGTGAAGCAATATCTGACGATAGTTTCTTTACTAAATATGAACCGCAATTATCTGCTAGAGTTGCTTTTGCAGAGTCTATTGTTAAAGCATTGCAATTAAGAGATTGGGATGGGATTTATAATACACTAAATGAATATTCTGCTGATTCTATAATGAAAAATTATACAAAAGATACCATTATTTCCGATGCTATTGTTGCTTCAAAAAATGCTGAAAAAAATCTTGTTGGGCTACTTAAAGATTTCTTTGAGTTTGATAAAGAATCTGCGATTAAATCAATGGATAAATTCTCGACGATAATTGAGTATATTTCGGAAATAGTTAAGGAATATATAGAGAGAATTTATGATAACTCTCAGCAAAAAAATGTATTCACATTTGACCAAATAGAGCACTTAGCATTAAAACTTCTAACTGAAAACGCAAGAGTAGTTACCGAGAATTTTAACTTAAGTTTTGATGCAATTTTGGTTGACGAATACCAAGATAATAATAATCTACAAGACGAATTGTTTAACATACTTAGTGCTAATAAAGGTGAACTTTTTATGGTTGGCGACGTTAAACAGAGTATTTATGGTTTTAGGAACGCTAATCCGGATAACTTTTTAGCACGTAAGGATTCATATCCTGAATATGTCGAAGGAAGTAAGAATAGTAAAGTTTTACTTAGTGGTAACTTTAGAAGTAGAAAAGGCGTTTGCGATTTCGTTAACTATCTATTCACTGCATATATGACCAAGGAAGATGCTGATATGGATTATAACGAAGATGAGGCGTTAATTCCTTTTGGCGAATATCCTGAAAACAGGGAAGAAGCGGTTGAAATTTATCTTACTGAACCCAACGATTACCAAAACAATTCAACTGCTGAGGCAACCCTGATTGCCGATTATATAGAAGCAACCCTAAAAAAAGAACCGTTCTTGCGAGCAGATGACGGTAGATTAAGAAAAGCAGAAATTGATGATTTTTGTATTTTAATGCGTTCTCCCAAAAACAAAATTAAACACTATGTTGAGGTATTTAAGAACAGAGGTATACCTGTTAGTACTCCTTCGCAAAAGTTTAGCGAAGCTAGTGAGATTATTGCTGCTATGTCATTATTAAAATCTATTAATAATTTTAATGATAGCTTGTCCTTATTAACCTTACTTAAAACTCCTGTATTTAATTTTAATGAAGAAGAAATTGCAAAAATGCGAATTAAGAATAAAAACGTCCCGCTTTATCTTAATTTGAAAAACTCTGCAAACGAAGGTAACGAAAAAGAAAAACGCGCTTATGACTTTTTGCTTTACGCTTCAAGATTGAGCGCGGTTTTGCCGGTTCATAAGTTATTAAGTAAATTGTTCTCTGACATCGGTTTTGTGGAGATTTATTCTTCCTTAAGCGGTGGCGAGATGCGAAAAGCAAACCTTAGACTTTTAATAGAAAAAGCTGAGGCTTATGATTATGCCGATAATGGTATAACAGAATTCGTGAAATTTATTGAATCAGATAGTAATACTTCATTATCAGCCAATATCATTACATCTGATAAATCAGTGCAGATTATGAGCATTCACAATTCCAAAGGTTTGCAATTTCCTATTTGTATAATGTGTGGCCTAAATAGCAGGTTTGAGCTAAGAGATTCATATAAAGAAATTATAATGGACGACAAACTTGGCGTTGCGTTTAGTTATAATGATCTGGAATTAGGTTCAAGAGTTGCTCCCATTTCAAAACTTGCAATAAAAAAAGGTATAATTAATAAAACCTATAAAGAAGAATTACGATTACTGTATGTTGCGTTAACTCGAGCCTGTGAAAAACTTGTATTGGTTTCTTCTGTAAATGAGGTTGAGAAGTTTTTAGAAAAAGCCACAGAGACTGCTAGCGTTAACGCCAAGCAAGAACTTCCTTTTAATAAAAACGCTCTATTTAGCAGTTTGAGTTACGCAGGTTGGATTTTTCCTGCACTAATTTGTCATAAAAACGGCAACCAATTAAGGCGAGGAGAACAGTACGTTCCTATTGTTAATAACGATTGTGGTTTTACTGTCAGTTTGTATGATGTCAAATCGAGCGAAATCAATTCCAGTAATATGAAAACGCTTGATATGTCTTTTGAATGTGATGCTGATTTCAACTATGAATATCCACACAAATTACTGAATACTGTGCCTGCCAAAACCTCTGTTACCGATATTATTGGCAGTAGTTCTTCTGCAGAACTTGTGTTTTCCGAAAAACCAAAATTTATGCTAGAAAACGGTTATACATCTGTTGAAAAAGGTACCGCAACCCATAAATTTATGGAATATTGCGATTATGGTTCTGCAGCAATAAGCGTTGAAGATGAAATTGAAAGACTTTATGAATGGCAGTACATCTCTTTAGCCGAGGCAGAGATTATTGATAAAGAAAGTGTTAAAGCATTTTTTGAAAGTTATGCTTATGCGCTTGCATTAAAGGCTAAAAACACTTATAAAGAGTACAGATTTTTAACTAAAGTTAAGGCAAGTGAGATTTGCCCTGATGTTAATGACGATAATGAATATTCTATCGTACAGGGTGTTGCAGACTGCATAATTGAAAACGAAGATGATATCATTATCATTGACTTTAAAACCGATAAGATTAAAGATGAAGTCGCGTTAAAAAACAGATACGATAAACAACTGAATTTATATGCAGATGCTTTAGGCAAAATATTTAATAAACCTGTTTTAAAAAAGATAATTTATTCATTCTATATGCAAAAATGCATCGAAATCTAAAATACGATTGGTTGTAATTGATTTCCGTTTAGTGCCGCTTCAATAGTTTGTGGTATTAAACTGAAATCAGCAACCATCGAGCGAGGCTTTTTGTTTTTATCGTCTTGCCTAAACGGCACGAAATAGTAGTTTTTATAATTTAATATTGTACCGATATTTTTAGCAGCAGCACCTAAAGCGTCATTAGTTGATGGCGCGATTATTAAGGGCCTAGCATTTCTTATGTGTGATTTTGCTGCCATTGTTACAGTAGTATCGACTATTCCGTTGGCTAATTTTGCCATTGTGTTGCCTGTGCATGGCGCAATTATCATAATATCGGTCATATTTTTAGGGCCGATTGGCTCAGCGTCTACTATATTTTTTATAACTCGTTGATTGCATATTTTTTCAATGGTTTTTAGTATTTCTTCTGCTTTACCAAAACGTGTATTATAACTCGCTACCACCTCTGAAACAATTGGTATTATGGTGTAATCTTTTGATAATATTTGCATTTGTTCTAATGTGTTTTGAATAGTACAAAAAGAGCCACATAAGCAGTATCCAAGCTTGATTTTATCCATTTTTTACCACCTCTTTTATGTAGTTTTTTATTACTTTTTGTGTTGCGAATGCTGAAGTTTTCGGCGCGTAAATTCCCGGTAGTGAGGATGAAAGTAATAATTTACAATTGAGTTCATTTTTTCGCTCATGGTCAAATCCGTAGGGGAGAGAAGCAAGGTCTATAATTAGTTGCTCGTCGGTTAGCTCTACTATTTTTTTATGCGAAATCAACCTTGCGGGAACAGTATTGAAAATAATGTCGTATTTAAGTAGTTCTTGCTCATTCAGCGTGTTAGTGTTAATATATTCAACACCGTCTGCCCAAAGTAGTGAAAAATCCATTTCTTTCCTTGCAGAAACAGTAACATGCGCCCCCATACACTTTAATATTTTAGTTAGTGATTTTCCAATACAGCCATTGCCAATTATAAGGCATTTGCTACCGCAAATAGTATCTTCTGTTTCGGATATTGCTATTGCAATCGCACCCTCTGCGGTAGGAACTGCATTTATTGTTTTAAAAATATCATTATCGGTATATTGAAACAAATTAACGCCTTTGTCTGCGAGTTTTTCCTGGTGTGTTTTTGGCAATTTTCCGCAAATTATGTGCTTTCCTGAAGGTATATTTTTTAATATACGCTCGAGGGAAATAATTTCATCCGACATGGGTGCGTTTAAGGTCACACCATCCTTTGTTGCTACGGTGGGAAGAATTACAATATCACAATCAATCACGTTATCATAATTACAGCACCCGTTAAATCCTTCAAGGCTTGAATTATATCCGATATTAACTAAGTATTCGTGTAATAGTTTTTGCCTATTATCACCGCCTAAAACTACAATTTTTAAAGCGCTTTCATCCATAAAAATCATCCTAAATACAGTTTTAGTACAGTATATTCTTTTGCGGTTTATTTGTTAAATTTGTAAATATTTAAAAATAATTGTTTATTTTTTATTAAAAAAGCAATATAATAGAAAGTAATAGTAGTTAAAGGAGTAATCTTTAGTGAAAATTATCAAAGAAAATGAAAGATTTTTAAGTGAGATTAAAAAGATTCATATGGTAGGCATCGGTGGCTCAGGAATGTGCCCGTTAGCAGAAATTTTGCATAGCCAAGGGTATACTATAACAGGCTCGGACAATAACATCGGCGATCCTTTAATGCGCCTGAAAAATATGGGCGTAGAGGTAACGCTTGGGCATAGCGCCGATAATCTAAAAGATGCTGAACTTTTAGTGTATTCCGCGGCCATTTCTAAAGACAATCCTGAATTAGTTGAGGCTAAAAAACGTGGTATTCATATCATGGAACGTTCAGAACTTTTTGGCGCTATTACTCGCAAGTATGATAATGTTATTGGTGTTTGCGGTACTCACGGTAAAACAACTGTTACTTCACTTATAACTCAAATTTTATATTTAAATGACTATGACCCTACAGCTGTCATTGGCGGACTTTTGCCTGCAATTAAAGCAAACGGCAGAGCGGGTGCTTCAGAATATATGGTTTGTGAAGCTTGCGAATATGTTGATACGTTTTTACAACTTTCTCCCGATGTAACAGTATTACTTAACATTGATAATGACCATATGGAATATTTTAAAACCATGGATAATCTTGTCGCGTCATTTAGAAAGTTCGTTACGATGGGTAAAATAGCATTTATCAATGGAGACGATCACTTGTGTAAACAAGCAGTCGCTGATACAAATATTGAAGTAGTCACTTTTGGTTTCGATTCTTCTAACGACTATTATGCTTCTAACCTGAGACCTGGTAAGCGTGGATTTGAACTAGATGTTAATTATAAGGACGATGTGCTCTGTAAATTATGTTTGCAGGTTCCTGGCAAACACAACGTTTTAAACGCACTGGCAGCATTTAGTGTTGCGCATAGACTAGGTGTAAATCCTGAAGATATTAAAAATGCTACAGAAAAGTTCACCGGTGCAGGTAGAAGATTTGAGTTTTTATGTTCTAAAAACGATATAACTTATGCAGATGATTACGCGCACCATCCAACCGAGATTTTTGCAACTCTTACCGCTGCAAAACAGTTAGAGTACAATAATGTTATTGCGGTTTTTCAACCATTTACTTTTTCAAGAACTGCTTTGCTTAAAGAAGATTTCATTAAGGCGCTTTCAGTTGCAGATAAAGTAATTCTTACGCCAATTATGGGCTCAAGAGAAGTTAATACTTATGGAATTACTTCAGAACAACTTGCAGAGAAAATTGAAAACTGCATTTGTGTAGGAAGTTTTGATGAAGCAATTCAGGCAATTAATGATATTGCTGATGCGGGCGATTTGGTTATAACTATGGGTGGCGGCGATATATATAAAGTTTCGCACGCAATTCGAGATAATTTATAGGCAAATCTATTGACATTATATATTTATAAATATATAATAATCTCTATGTAAAACATAAAAATAGGTGATTAAAAATGAAATGGACTTCACTAAACGAATTAAGAGAAAAATATTTAAGTTTTTTTGAAAGCAAAGGGCATTTACGTTTGCCTAGTTTTCCGCTTGTGCCAATAAACGATAAGTCTCTTTTGCTTATCAACTCTGGTATGGCGCCGATGAAAAAGTATTTCACGGGTGAAGAAAAACCACCAAGAAATAGGGTAACTACCTGCCAAAAATGTATCCGTACCCCTGACCTTGAGTGTGTTGGTAAGACCGCTCGCCACGGTACATATTTTGAGATGCTTGGTAATTTCTCGTTTGGCGATTATTTTAAAGATGAGGCTATTCCATGGGCATGGGAATTTTTGACCGATTGCTTAGAAATTCCTGCAGAACTTTTGTGGCCATCAGTTTATGAAGAAGATGATGAGGCATATAACATTTGGCTTAACGTTATTGGCGTGCCTGCTGAAAGAATTGTAAAACTTGGCAAAGCGGACAACTTCTGGGAGCATGGCACAGGTCCTTGTGGCCCTTGTTCTGAAATTTATTTTGATAGAGGCGAAAAGTACGGTTGTGGAAGCCCCGACTGTAAACCTGGTTGCGAATGCGACCGTTATATGGAAATATGGAATAACGTATTTTCACAGTTCAACAATATGGGCGATGGCACTTATACCGAACTTAAAACTAAAAACATTGATACTGGTATGGGTCTTGAGCGTCTTGCTTGTATATTCCAAGGTGTAGACAACTTGTTTGAGGTTGATACCGTAAAGAATATTATGGAGCATCTATCTAGAATTTCAGGTGTTAAATATAAGACCGATGCCAACAAAGACGTTTCAATCCGTATTATTACTGACCATATTCGTTCTACAACATTTATGATTGCTGATGGTGTTATGCCTTCTAATGAGGGTAGAGGCTACGTTCTTCGCAGACTTCTTCGTAGAGCAGCAAGGCATGGCAAGCTCTTGAATATCAATAAGTTATTCCTAAGTGAATTATGCGATACAGTTATTGAAGAAAATAAAGGCGCATATCCTGAACTTCTTGAAAAACAAGATTTTATTAAAAAGGTTATCACAATAGAAGAAGAAAACTTTGGCAAGACAATTGACCAAGGCCTCAAAATGTTAAGCGATATTACTGATAACGCTCAAACTAAAGTGATAGACGGTGAAACTGCATTTAAACTTTATGACACTTATGGTTTCCCACTAGACTTGACAAAAGATATTGTTGAGGAAAATGGATTTACTGTTGATGAGGTTCGTTTTAACGAACTTATGAAAGAACAGAAAGACAGAGCACGTAATGCTAGAAAATCATCTGATACTAACGCTTGGAAAGGCGAGACTGACCTATTTGCAGGTATTAGTGCAACCGAGTTTGTTGGTTATGAAAAAAATGAATGCGAAGCAAAACTTTTAGCAATCGTTAAAGATGGCGAAAAAGTTGACAGTATTAGCGCAGATGAAGAAGGGCTATTGGTTTTTGATTCTACTTGTTTCTACGCTGAAAGCGGTGGACAGGTTGGTGATACAGGTGTAATAGTTGCTGATAACACTGTTCTTAACATTTTAGACACAGTTAAGAACACACAGTCAGTATTTATTCATAAATGTGTTGTAAAAAGCGGAATTCTATCTGTTGGAGATACTGTTACCCTTAAGATTGACACAGAAAGACGTACTGCAATTAGAAGAAACCACACTGCAGCTCATCTATTACAAGCAGCGTTGAGAGAACTTCTAGGAACTCACGTAGAGCAGGCGGGTCAATTAGTAGATGATAAGGCGGTTAGATTTGACTTTACACATTTTTCTGCTTTAACTCCTGATGAAATCGCTAAAATCGAAGATGCTGTTAACAACGTAATACTTGATGGCGTTGAGGTTGTTAATAAGGTTATGCCTATTGATGAAGCAAAGAAAATGGGCGCTATGGCTTTATTCGGTGAGAAATATGGCGACGAGGTTAGAGTTGTTGCGGTAAGTGATAAATCTATTGAACTTTGCGGCGGTACACATATTGATAATTCTGCTAAAATTGGTTGTTTCCGCATAGTTTCTGAGTCATCTGTTGCAGCAGGTGTAAGAAGAATTGAGGCAGTAACCGGTAAAAACACAATTTCATTGATGGATTCATATTCATCAGTTATTAAACAGTCTGGCGAACTTTTAAAGGTAGGAAATATTAATGAATTACCTAACAAGATTAAATCTAATTTAGACGAAATTAAGGCTCTTGAAAAGCGTGTTTCGGCACTCGAATCAAAACTTGCTTCGGGGCAGTTGGATGACTATATCAAAAACGCTATTGCTATCGGTGGCATTAGTTTGGTTGTTAGCGAGGTTGAGAACACCGACTCTGATAATTTAAAGAAACTTGCAGAAGCATTTAAGGCTAAATACGCTAATGCGATTGCAGTTTTTGCCGCAGTTAATGGCGATAAAGTAACTTTTGCTTGCTGTTGCGGAAGTGATGCAGTAAAAAACGGCGGACATGCAGGCAATATTGTTAGAGAAGTTGCTAAAATTACCGGTGGTAATGGTGGCGGCAGACCTGATACAGCGATGGCAGGCGGTAAAGATTCTTCGAAGGTTAAAGAAGCGTTAGATTCCGCTAAATCTATCGTTGAAAATATGCTTAAGTAGGGAAGTGTGAAATATGGATTGTTTGTTTTGTAAAATAATTGCAGGCGAGATTCCATCTACAAAGGTTTACGAAGATGAATTTGTGTATGCTTTTAAAGATATCGACCCTCAAGCACCATTTCACGCCGTTGTTGTTCCTAAAATGCATATAGCATCTGCAGACGAAATCAATGCAATCAATAGTCAATATATTTCTAATATTTTTGAGGCTATTGCCAAAATTGCGTTAGAAAACAATCTTTCGAACGGCTATCGGGTTGTCAATAACTGCGGTAGTGATGGCGGACAAACTGTTGGTCACATTCATTTTCACGTACTTGCAGGTCGTCGCCTGAATTGGCCTCCGGGTTGATTAAATACTTATAGGTAGGTGTAATTATGAGAGATACTTTTTCAATGAAAATAGCAGGTCTTGATAGAGAATTAAAAAAATTCCCTGTTAATGATAAACTTGATATTGCTGCTTTTATTTTGTTTGGCGACGTAGAGATTACTATTGCTGCAGCCAAAGAATTGTTGAAAGTTGTGCCTGAATTTGACTATATTTTAACGCCTGAAGCAAAAAGCATACCTTTAGCGTATGAAATGGCTCGTCAGTCAGGTAAACCATATATTGTTGCGCGAAAAGGTGTGAAAGTATATATGGAAAATCCTGTTAGCATTAGCGTAAAATCAATCACAACCAATAAGGAACAAAAATTATTTATTGGCTCTGATGATGCTGAAATAATGAATGGTAAGAGAGTACTCATTGTTGATGATGTTATTAGTACCGGTGAATCTCTTGCTGCCA
>JAZNBX010000043.1:0-33947 GCA_045587265.1 Acutalibacteraceae bacterium
TATAATTATATCAACTACTTTAAAAAAGCACCCGAGGAACAGTCAAGGTTCTTCGGGTGTTTCTTATGCATTTATTTTATTTAGTATTGCCTCTGCCGAGCGTATTCCGTCAACTGCGGCAGACATAATACCGCCCGCATATCCTGCACCTTCGCCGCAAGGAATAAGTCCCTTAACACTTGCTTCATACTCTGAATCGCGTAAAATCCTAACAGGAGATGAACTGCGCGTTTCGGGTGCGGTAATTATTGCATCGGGGTCTGCAAAACCGTGTAACTTACGGTCGAAAATCTTGATACTCTCGCGCATAGAATCTGTTATAAATGATGGCAAACAATCGTCAATACTGCCATAAACAACCTCGGGCAAGAAGGTGGGTTTTATCTTGCCACAAGTAGTGGATGGCTGAGTTTTTAGAAAATCGCCAACTCTTTGTGCAGGGGCTTTGTAACTTCCCGAAATCTCAAAAGCACGTTTTTCAATTTCACGTTGGAAATATACACCCGCAAGCACGTCGTTGGAGCCGAAATCTTCGGGTGTTACGCCTACTAAAAGAGCGCTGTTTGCGTTTTTGCCGTCTCTTGCAAATCTGCTCATACCATTAGTTGCAATAGCATTTTCCTCGCTAGAAGCATTAACAACACTACCTCCCGGGCACATACAAAAGGTGTAAACACCTCTGCCGTTTTCTAGGTGTGCAGAAAGTTTGTAGTCGGCGGGAAGTAGAGCCTCATATTTCGCAAACTTACCAAACTGCGCATGGTTTATAATGTCTTGTGAGTGCTCAATTCTAGCACCAATAGCAAATGGCTTTTGCTCCATTTTTATACCCTTGCTTTTTAGCATCTCGAAGGTATCTCTTGCAGAATGACCTATACAAAGAAGTAGGTAGTCGCAAGGTATCTCATCCGTGCCTTCCTCGGTTTCAATAATAGCAGACACAACCTTGCCGTTGTTTATGCAAATATCGTGAAGTTTAGTGCCGAATAAAACCTTACCACCTAGAGTTACTATTTCTTCTCGAATATTCTTAATAACAGTTGGCAATATATCGGTGCCAATATGTGGTTTTGCGTCGTACAAAATACATTCGGGAGCGCCGTTTTTTGTAAACTCCTCAAGCACCGCTCTGCACCTAGGGTCTTTTATTCCCGTGGTAAGTTTGCCATCAGAAAAAGTTCCTGCGCCACCCTCGCCAAATTGAATATTGCTTTTCGTGTTTAATTTACCCGTAAGGTTAAGGGTTTCGACGTCTTTAATTCTGTTATCAACACTTTGCCCACGTTCAATAACGATGGGGTTAATCCCCATATGGCTTAAAGTCAGTGCGGCAAAAAGACCTGCAGGCCCAAAACCTACAATAACAACGTTGCTTTTTTTCGCTACGCCTTTTTTAATTTGATAGGTTTTATTGCTAACCGACGTTACATTTTTAATATTCAAAAACTGTTCTTCGTTATGGGCTTCTAATCTTAATGTGCAACAAAACTGCACATTATGCTTGTTTCTAGCGTCAATAGAGCGCCTGTGTATCCAAACCTTATTAAGTTTGTTTATATCAGTTTTAAGGTAACTAGCGCAATATTCTTTTATATTATCAAAATCAAAGTCGGGCGGTAAAAATAAATTGCTTATTTGTAGCATCTATTTACCCTCCAAATAGGCCTTACAACCTAATGCTGCAGTATAGCCGCTTGACCAAGCCCATTGTAGATTATAACCGCCACAGTCGCCGTCAATGTCTAATAGTTCGCCGCAAGCGAAAAGTCCTTTATGGCGTTTAGACATAAGTGTATCACTATAAAAATCTTTTGTCTCAAGACCACCGTTTGTAACTTGGGCGGCGGCAAATCCCATTTTATCTAAAAACTTAAACTGCATACATTTAATAGTGCTGGCAATTTTCTCTATATCGGCATCGCTAAAGTTAGGCTCGTCATTTATAGAAAAACCGCACATTTTAAGAATGGTTTGTCCAAGTCTTGATTGAAGCATACCGCAAAAATATTCCGCACAGGTAGGGAATATACCGCTACGGCTTGCAAGTAGACCTGTAAGTTCATCTTTTGAAATATCAGGCATAATATCAAGACTTATAACCGAGCCTTCTTGCATATATCTTGAAAGTTGCATAATAGGTGGGCCTGAAAGTCCGTAATCACAGAAAAGCACTTCGCCAAAATCGGTGTGTGATTTGCCTTTGTTAGTCGTAGTAACGTTGGCATAAGCCTTAACACCCTTTAGCGGGCGCGTGTATTGATTTTCGGTTTTAACCTGAACAATAGCGGGTAAAAGTTTTGTTCTTTTGTGCGAAAGTGTTTCGGCTAGTTTGTAGCCTAGGTCGGTGCCAATTTTACCGCCCGCAACACCACCGCAAGCCATAATAACCGCATCACAGGTGTAGGTGCCTTCCCCAAAAAGTTTATATTTAGTGCCTTCTTTTTTTATTCTTTCAATAGTTTCGTCGGTTATGATTTCTACTCCGAGCCTTGCTGCAGCAAAACGCAAAGCATCGGTAACCGATGAGGCTTGCAAGGAGTAAGGATATAACTTACCGCCATTTTCCTCTTTAAAAATTATGCCAAGAGAATAGAAAAACTCCTCTGTTTTGGTAGTGTCAAAGGCTTTTAGTGCAAACTCTGCAAACTGTGGGTCGTTACCGTGGTATTTAGAAAGGATTACATTTCTATTAGATATATTGCATCTGCCGTTACCTGTAAGCGCAATTTTTTTGCCAACGCGCTCTAGTCTTTCGTAAACGGTAACATTGGTTTTAGGGGAGCCAGCTTTAAGCACAACTGCCGCTAAAAGTCCTGAAGCGCCACCACCGATAATTCCAACATTTTGCACAAGTTTCACCTACCTTTATTAGCCTGTATAATCGTAATCTATATTGATAACACAACGATATTTATGGTCTATTTCTTTAACTAGTTTGCCTATTTCTTCTTTTAATTCCGCAGGCTTTTTAGCGTAGTTATGCGGAACTACAACGTCGAAAACAAGATTAGTTCGTTTTTCGCCGGGTACAATTCTAAAGTCGTGAATTGAGAAAACCTTGTCAATTTTCTGCACCTGCTCTGAAACCTTGCCCCTTAATTCAGAAGTAAAACTATCGTTAACAGAAATCGGGTCCATATGTATAACAATTTCAATGCCGATTTTTTCTTTTATTTCCAATTCGCAAGCATCTATCTGCTCGTGGCAAAGGTTAATGTTAATATCTTCGGGTACTTCAACATGAACCGAAGCAAAGCAACGACCTGGGCCGTAGTTATGTACTATAAGGTCGTGTATACCGTAAAAATCGTCATTTTTAAGTATTTCGCTTTCGATAGCCTTTATAAGTTCGGGCTCGGGCGGTTCGCCTAAAAGCGGACCTAAAGTATCTCGTGCCGCACTAATGCCCGACCATAGAATAAACAGTGCTACCGCAATACCAACATAAGCGTCAAGGTTAATGCCGTAAAACTTGCAAATTATAAGAGATGCAAGTACTGCAAAGGTTGAAACACAGTCGTTAAGGCTATCTTGTGCGGTTGCTTTTAAAGAAAGAGAGTTAATGGTCTTTGCTAACTTTCTGTTAAATAAAAACATCCAAAGTTTAATTAAAATAGAAGCAACAAGACCGATAATTGTAACGTATGTAAGTGTGAGGTCTGTAGGCGCAAATATTTTTGAAAAAGATGTTTTCAGCAGTTCTATACCGACAAGAAGTATTAGCATAGAAACTATAAATGCAGACATATATTCGATTCTGCCGTGTCCAAACGGATGGTCAGGGTCGGCAGGTTTTTTAGCCATTTTAAAACCAATAAGAGTAATAACAGACGAGCCGATATCTGAAAGGTTGTTAAAAGCGTCTGCCATAATAGAAATTGAGCCTGAAATTAAGCCAAGAGAGCATTTTATGATAAATAGCAGTAGGTTACAACCAATGCCCGTAAAACTGCCTAAACTGCCATACGCATCGCGCACAGCAGGGGAGTCTACGTTGTTTCTGTCTTTAATAAAAAGTCTAATTAAAAGTTTCGTCATTTCTTAACCCTTTGCGCCTTTCGCACCTTTAGCGCCAAAGGATGGCGCACCTGAAAGCAGGTTGGTGTCAATAGTAAACATAGTGCTATTTTTAGTTCTTGCGCGTTTGTAGGCAATTTCAACCAAGCGGTCAATCATATCGGTATATTTAAGGCCGCTAGCCTCCCATAAATAGAAAGCAAGTGAGCCGGGAATGGTGTTAATTTCATTTACGTAAACCTTATCGTTATCCGCAGTGTCTAGCAGATAGTCGATACGTGAAACACCACTGCAACCAAGAGCCGAGAATACCTTTTTAGAAAGGTCTCTGATTTCCTCTGTCTTTTCATCACTGATTTCGGCAGGGCATTTACGGGTAACAGAAGCCATACCCTTTGAGCCACCTTTAGAGTTACTCATATATTTGTCTTCATAAGAAAGAATCTCATCGCTCATAAAAGGCTCTTCGCAAACCGATGCCTCGTTTTCATCGGCATCGCCTAAAACAGAGCAGTTAATTTCACGAAGTGAAGTAACAGCGTGCTCGGCTAAAATCTTTTCTGCAAAAGAGCAAGCAAGGTCAATAGCGTCAATAAGGGCGGTTTTATCGCCAACCTTTGTAATACCAACGCTAGAGCCAAGGTTAGCGGGTTTTATAATCATTGGGTAGCCGATAGCGCTTTCAAGTTCTTCTATAATGCTATCCTTTTCCTCTATCCAACGTCTTGCGCGGAAACTTTTGCAAGGTAGCACGGGCAAACCTGCATCTTTGCAAACGCTTTTGAACATAGCCTTATCCATACCAACCGCACTAGAAACAACATCGCAACCAATGTAAGGCACGCGCATGGTTTCAAAAAAGCCTTGTAAAGAGCCATCTTCACAGTTTGTACCGTGAACGATAGGGAATGCGATTTGTATAGTAATATCCTTGGCTTTCTTGAATAGACCTTTTTTAACGGGAGTAATAACACACTCGCCGTCTTTTGCCGTAACTGCTACTTTGGTGCAGTTTTTAAGCAGTTCGGGTATATTCTTAAAGTTTTCCATATTGGTAAGACTATCACTAAAGTACATTTCGCCGCTTTTAGTAATGTAAACGGGAATAACGTTGTATTTATCGCGGTTGATATAACTCATAGCCTGAACTGCAGAGATTATTGCAACCTCGTGCTCAACAGACGAGCCACCGAAAAATACGCCCATATTGATTTTCATAATTTATTGCCCCTTACTTTGTATAGTTATCGGGTAGGTCGTTTTCAAAAAGAACTACCCAATCGTTTTTTGTGTTGCTTCTTAAATAATCCATAGCCTCGCTAAAACTAGAAACTACTATTAGCGTGCCACTAAAGTTAGCGTCTTCTGCCGCTTTTTGCATAGGTATCGCACGTTGCTTGCCAACTAGGATAATTGTATCACAAACAGATGCCGCGGCTTTACCAAGGTTATAATTGCATTCGTACTCTTTGTCACCGAGTTCGATAAGACCCGGGGTTACTATAACCTTTTTTCTGCCCTCGAATGCGCCCAAAACATTTACTGCTTCGATACAGCCCACGGGGTTTGCATTATAAGCATCGTCTAAAAGAATAGAACCGTTTATAAAGGTTTTCATCTCTAATCTATGCTCAACGGGTTTAAGTTTTGCGGCGGCGAAAGCAATATCGCGCTCGCTAACACCCAAAGATAGTGCCAAGCCTGCGGCGGCGGTTATATTAACAACGTTGTGGTTGCCTAGCAGTTTAGTTTTAATATGAAAGTTTTTGTCGCCACTTATTATATCAAACTCTGCGCCGTTTTCGGTGTAGCAGACGTTTTCGTATCTTGTGTCGCCAACCTTGCCGAATGAGTGATGATTATATTCGCCCGATTTCGTTTTTATATATTCATTGTCGGTGTTAAGGAAAATTCTGCCACCGCGTTTTGCCACCCAATCTGCAAGTTCAAACTTTGTTTTAGTAACGTTTTCTATGCTTTTAAAGGTGTCGAGGTGCTGTGGGCCAACCGAGGTTATAATACATTCGGTTGGGTTTGCAATAGCGCAAACTTCTTTAATATCGCCAACGTTTTTAGCGCCCATTTCTGCAATAAAAATCTGTGTATCGGGGCGAAGACCCTCGCGTACCGTTCTAACTATGCCGAATGGTGTGTTAAAACTTGCAGGCGTAAACAACACGTTATATTTCTGTTCTAGAAAACTAGCTAAAATGTACTTGGTACTTGTTTTGCCGTAACTACCTGTAATGCCGATAACCTTTAAGTTAGCGTGTGATTTAAGTTTGCGCTTGGCATCACCTATATACATAGCGCCTAGAGTATTTTCCATTGGCGCGTTTATGGTTCTTGCCAAAAGAACTGTTATAGGCGGGCAGTAACAGAGAACCAAAACTAAAAGTAAAATTGGTGTGTATACAAAAAAACCAACTGCCGATAAAGCACCAAAGATAATAACACAGGTAACATAAAGCCTTTTTACACGTGCAGTAAAAACTAGCGGCTTAATAGATTTCTTTTGACCCTTGTTTGCATTGTTAATCTTGATAATTGCAGTAAGTAAACCTAATAGAACTAGAGTGATATTCCAATCTAATAATAAAAACAGGCAAGCAATAATCAAAAATATAGCCGAGAAGACTACTTTGTAAGAAAATGCACACCTTAGCCACTTAAAATATCTTGAGGGGAAGTAGGAATTTTGTTGTAGCATTTGCATTTGCCTTGTGGTAGAGAAAACTCCGCCCAAAGCGAATAAAACAATTGCTATATATAAAAGTAATTGCATTTTATTTACCTCATTTCAAGAAAGCTTTAAGTATTGCAACAACTTTGTATGGTTGTTCGATAAAAGCAAAGTGACTACCACCTTCAATTACACAAAGTCCGCAGTCTTTAATTTCTTTTTCCATAAACTTTGCATTGCTAAGTGGAGTTTCGGTATCCTTGTCGCCCCAAATAAGTAGGGTAGGGCAGGCAATTTTGTGCATTATATCGCGAAGGTCAACCCCGATAACTCGTACCATAGTTTTGCGCATAACTTCGGGAGCACTTTTGTAGTCGGCAGAACCAAAATGTTCTCTTGCCGCTTGTAATAGACCTTCGGTGTAATTTTTAATTAAAGGGAGTGTAAGCATTGTTTTGATGAATTTAAAAGAATAAATACGAATACGTTTTTTAAGAGTCTTTTTAGCGGGGATGCCGGCACTACCGAATAAAATCATTTTATGGGGTTCTATCATACCGTCTGCCGCCATTTTAAGACAAATTCTGCCGCCGTGAGAGTGGCCAACCATAATTGGATTTTCTATGCCAACCGATTTCATAAACTTTAAAATAAAATCGCAGTAGTCATCAATACCCCAGTCGGTTTTTAAAATATCACTTTCTCCGCAACCGGGCAGGTCAAGCGCTATTACTCTATAACCATCAAAACCTTTTAAAATAGGTGTCCAAGGTTTAATGGAAGAACCCCAACCGTGTATTAAAAGTACGGGCGAGCCGTTACCTTCGTCTAAATAATTTATACGTAATCCATCAATTTCAGTGAACATATAAACTCCCATTTCACAAAAATAAAATATCTATTCTGTTATTATATCAAACTTTTTCCAAAAAGAAAAGACCATTTAAACTATAATTATAATATTTATTTATATTATATATACATATGTATGAAAAATTGCAGAAAACACGGCAAAAACACACAAAAAATAAAAAATTTAAAAAATTTTTAAAAAAAGACTTGACTTTAGCGTGCTAAAGTGCTAATATGTTAACACAACAAAGAATTATGTGGCGCTTGCCACGAATAAATGGAGGAAATTATTATGAAAAAGATTTTTGCTTTAGCACTTGCAGTTTTAATGACTGCTACCGCATTTGTTGGCTGCGGTAAAAAAGAGAACGCATCCGATTGGGAGTATGTAAAAGAAAAGGGTGAGCTGGTTATTGGCTACACCGTATACGCTCCAATGAACTATGAAGAGAATGGCGAGTTCGTAGGCTTTGATACCGAGTATGCAAAAGCTGTTTGCGAAAAACTTGACATTACACCAAAATTCGTAGAAATCAACTGGGATACCAAAGAAGTAGACCTAGCAGCAAAGAAAATGGACTGCGTATGGAATGGTTTCACAATCACACCTGAGCGTGAGGAACAGTTAGACTTCACAGCCCCTTACATAAAAAACAGACAGGTTATCGTTATCCGCAAGGCTGATGCTGACAAATATAAGTCAACTGCAGACCTAAAGGCTGCTAAACTTACCGCTGAAAAAGCATCAACAGGTGAGGGTGCAATTAAAGACGATGAGAATCTAAAGAATGCTACATACGTAGAGTCTGACGTTCAAACATCTGCTCTAATGGCAGTTAAGGCTCTAACATCTGACGCTTGCGTTGTTGACTACACCGTTGCTTCTGCTATGGTTGGCACCGGCGATTACAAAGACCTTGCAATCGTTGAGGGTGTGGAACTTTCAGTTGAAGAGTATGGTATCGGTTTTAGAACCGGTTCTGATATTACCGAAATGGTAAACAAAGCAACTAAAGAGCTTATCGCAGACGGTACTTTAGAGAACATTGCAAAGAAATACGAACTAGATGCAATTCTTATTAAATAATTAAAAACCACAATTATTTGCTCTAAGATTAGGCAGACGCTTTTTGCGCCTGCCTTTTGGAGTGTTATGAAAGGAAATTAAAATGGATTCCTCGCTTTTAGGCGTTACCCTTCATCTTCTAGAAGGATTTTATACCACCTTTTTGGTGTTCGCAATAACCTTGGTTGCGGCAATTCCCTTGGGATTAGTAGTAACCTTTGGTTCAACAAGCCGCTTTAAGCCCTTGGCAATACTCGTAAGGGTGTTTGTTTGGGTTATTCGCGGCACACCGCTATTACTGCAAATACTAGTGCTGGTTTATGGGCCGGGACTGATTTTTGGCGTGCAACTTTATGAAAACTATGTGGGCGTTATGATAGCATTTATTATCAATTACGCTTGCTATTTTTCGGAAATCTACCGCGGTGGTATCGAATCAATTTCGGTAGGACAGTATGAAGCAGGCTACGTGCTTGGTATAAAAAAATCGCAAATATTTTTCCATATAGTGTTGCCACAGGTTATTAAAAGAATAATACCACCAATGGGTAACGAAATAATTACACTTGTAAAAGATACTTCGCTTGTTCGTATAGTAGGTGCGCTTGTTTTTGCAGGCGTGCAGTATAAAGAAATACTTGGTCAGGCTTTCGAGTTTGTTTCGGTTAAAGCTTTAATTTGGCCACTATTCTATTCGGGCGCATTCTATCTGATATTCTGCGGACTTTTAACAGTTTTGTTTGGATATATAGAGAAAAAATTGGATTATTATAAAGGTTAGGGGGAAGAACAGTGCCTGTATTAGAGGTTAAAAATATTGTAAAAAGCTTCGGCAAGGTAGACGTGTTAAAGGGCATTAGTTTTTCACTAGACGCGGGCGAGGTTATTTCGATAATTGGCTCGTCAGGTAGTGGTAAAACCACCTTGCTTCGTTGCCTTAACTTTTTGGAAACGCCCGAAATTGGCGAAATTCACGTAAACGATAAGTGCATTTTAGATGCATCTATGCATAAAAAATATACAGATGAAGAAATCAGACAAAACCGCTTGCACTTTGGGCTAGTGTTTCAGTCTTTCAATCTTTTTCCGCAATATTCGGTGCTCAAAAACGTAATGCTAGCACCAACCTTGCAGAAAAAAGGAACACCCGAAGAAATTGAAGCACACGCTAGGGAAATACTAGACCGCGTTGGACTTTCAGAAAAGGTTGATAACTATCCTTGCCAACTTTCAGGCGGTCAGCAACAGCGTGTAGCAATAGCAAGGGCGTTGGCATTAAAACCCGATATTCTTTGTTTTGATGAGCCTACAAGCGCTCTTGACCCCGAACTTACGGGAGAGGTTTTGCGTGTTATCAAAGAACTTAAAACTCTTAATACCACAATGATTATCGTAACTCACGAAATGGAGTTTGCAAGAAACGTTTCGGATAAGGTTATATTTATGGCAGATGGTGTTATTGAGGAGATGGGCACACCCGACGGGGTTTTTGATAATCCAAAAAGCCCAAAAACTGCCGCATTCTTTTCAAAATCGTTGGAAAAGTTTTAAGATATGCAAAGGCTAATTAGTTGTATGCGCTCGGCTATTGAGCGCTATGATATGATTGAAGATGGCGATAAAATTTGTGTTGGTGTTTCGGGCGGTAAAGATTCGGTTGCGCTTTTGGTTGCGCTCTCTGAAATGCGCCGCTTTTTGCAAAAAAAATACGAACTATATGCGCTATCTTTAAATATGAATTTTGATGGTGTTGCGACCGATTTTTCGGAAATTGCCGAACTTTGCCGCCGCATAAATGTTCCTTACATGGTTAAGGATACAAGAATTGGCGAGATTATATTCGACGTTCGTAAAGAGGCAAATCCTTGCTCGCTATGTTCAAGAATGCGACGTGGGGCTTTGCACGATGCTACAAAAGAATTAGGTTGCAATAAAATCGCACTCGGTCATCACTTAGACGATGCGGTTGAAACCTTTTATATGAATCTTTTGCAAGGTGGCGCGGTTAATTGCTTTAGCCCCGTAACCTATCTTTCGCGCAAGGATATAACAATGATTCGCCCAATGATTTACGCATTTGAAAAGGATGTGCAAAGGGCGGTTAATTCTTGGAACCTGCCTATCTGCAAAAGTGGTTGTAAAGCAGACGGCAATACCGAAAGGCAAAAGATTAAGGAATTGTTGGCTACCCTTGAAAATGATTACGTAAATCTTCGCAAAAAAACACTAACCGCCTTGCAAAACGGCGAGATAAACGGTTGGCATAATTAAAAGTTACCCGATGTTAGCAGTAGCATCGGGTATAAACATATGAATTTTTTCAAAAATCGATATTTAGAAAAACGGAGAAAGCAAGAGAAAACACAAGAAAACACGAGAAAGTAATTTCTAAATTAAAAAAGTTTTAAAAAAGTGTTGACACCATAGTTTTATTATGGTATCATAACAAACGTTGAAAAAATATTTGGAGGTATGAATCATGTCCACTTTTATGGCAAAAGCACAGGATATGCAGCGCAAATGGTACATCGTTGATGCAGCTAACAAACCTTTGGGTAGAGTTGCTGTTGTTGCCGCAGACATTCTTCGTGGTAAAATTAAGCCCGAGTTTACTCCTCATGTAGACTGTGGCGATCATGTAATCATCATCAATGCCGATAAAGCTGTTCTAACAGGTAAGAAATTAGAGCAGAAATACCATCGTACACACTCTGGTTATATCGGCGGTCTTAAAGAAGTACAGTACAAGAAGTTAATGGCGGATAAGCCAGAACTTGCTATGGAGTACGCCGTTAAGGGTATGGTACCCGACACAACTATCGGCCGCGCTGCTCTCACTCGTCTACGCGTATACGCAGGTAGCGAGCATGCACATGCAGCACAAAAGCCCGAAGTTTACGAATTTTAATCGGGAGGTATTAGGTAATGTTTGAAGGAAAACCATATTTCTATGGCACCGGCAGAAGAAAGAGCTCGGTTGCCCGTGTACGTGTTTACAACGGTACAGGTAAAATCACAATTAACGACCGCGATATCGACGATTATTTCGGTCTTGAAACTTTAAAACTTATCGCACGTCAACCCCTAGCATTAACCGATACTGCAGAGAAATTCGACATCGTATGTCGTGTTGCAGGCGGCGGTGTTACCGGTCAAGCAGGTGCTATCCGTCACGGTATTTCCCGTGCACTTCTTCAGTTCGATGAGAATCTTCGTCCTACCCTCAAAAAAGCAGGTCTCTTAACTCGTGACCCAAGAATGAAGGAAAGAAAGAAGTACGGTCTCAAAGGCGCACGTCGTGCACCACAGTTCTCAAAGAGATAATTTGTTTATCGCTTATTACAGACTCTGCATTTTGCAGGGTCTGTTTTTTTATGTAAAAACACCCTACGACTGTAAAGTCATAGGGTGTTAAGTGATTAATTGTTATTTCTTTTTGCATACTCTTAATATGCCAATTATTATAAATATAGCACTTATAAAAAGTAGTGAAGTTAATGTGATAAAGTTGATATTTCCTTGTGTGTAATGTGCCCAGTCGCTAAAATTCACTTGGTAGTAGTTTTCGTTTGTGTTAAATAATATGTTTACAAAATGTCCTAAGAAAAAATAAATAATAGAGCTAAGGCTCAAACATATACCTGTTTTAAGAAAAGCATCAAAACGCAGTGCGCAGATAATTGTGCATAGTAAAGCGGGAATATAAGCATAGCAGGTTATCAATATTGCAGAGTCTAGCATAAAGGGGTGTCTTGTGTAAATATTAAGCAATAGCAAAACCGTTAAAACAAAGGTAGAGGCAAACGAGATTATAAATTTATAACGGGATAGTTTGGTTTTGGCTAGTAGGATAGGCACAAATATTTGTATGTACCCCATCAAAACACCAATGCAAGCAGTTAATAGCCAAAACATACCGCCTGTATATATCGCGCAGGTTAGCAAAAGCAAACAAACCGAAACAAAGGATGTAACCGTAAAAGCAAGTAGTTTTTGCTTTTTAAAAAAGAATGTTACTGTTGGTATAAATGTGTAGGCGCAAACAAGTGCGGACAGTACTATAAAAAACCATGAAAGTGTACCGCTTACTGCAAGATTGCAAATAAAGCAGGTTAGCAGTGCAACAGAATAGGATATTGTAGGAATCCAAAACCAAGCGCCACGAATATTGCGAAAGGATTTGGCTTCGTGCTGAAGTTTTCTAGTTTCGGCATCTGTCGATGCGGTAATAAGTTCGTGTTCGCTTACGTTGAGAATGCGGCAAATGTCAGAAATCAAAGTAATATCAGGGTATGATACACCGGATTCCCATTTTGAAATAACGGTGCGCGAAACGAAAAGGGCTTCTGCAAGTTCTTCTTGCGTAAGACCTTTTTGTTTTCTTAAGTTTTGTAATTTTTCATTAAATTCCATAATAACACGCCTTTATTTTTAACTAAATAAAGTATAGCACAAATTATGTTAAAACTCAAACTCTATTATAAGTAGAGTTTAAAATAATAATATTGATTGACATGGGTTTTTGCGGTGGGGTATAATTGAAATATAAAATCCGTTAAGGAGTAGTAGTATGCCAATCTTAGAATGCAAAAGAAGAGACATTAAAAATCTTAATGAAACCGAAGTTAAAAATATGGGATGTAGCATTATAGACGGTATCCTCGGAGAAATTACAGGGGATAACGGCGACCTTCCCGAAATGCATCTAGATGGTGCGCCATTTGCTGAGGCTATGTGTGCTTGTACAGACAACACTCGTATTAACGACCACATTGATATTTTCTCAAAAACTGCTAAAATTGTGTATGATTTAAGCACGGTTACCAACGTTGAAACCTTGCTTTTAAGATTTTACTTTGCTCCTTATGAAAAGAACTACACCGTTGGTGAGTTTAAGGTTTATGCTTCGGATGATAGAGATAATCTTTTCGACAGCGAAAAAGAACTTGCACACGAGCGCCCAATGGATAATCTAGTTCCCGGTGAGAGAAATAATGCTGACTGGGTGTATGACGTTAAGGGTAGCCTTCGTTATTTCGGTATAGAGGTACTTATTTCTAACCCAACCGACGATTTGATTCGTTTAAGTTACATAGGCGTTTATAGCAAAGATTTTACAGAGAAGAAAGAACTTGCCCCTGCTTGCTTTAACGAAAGTCTGATTTTTGGTGCAGAGCCTAAATATATTACCAGAGGCGAACTTTTTGACGACGACAGAATGGTTGAAGTTAACGGCAAAAAAGAGTTTGTTTTTAAACTAGCAGAGGCGCGTAAGGTTAAAAAACTTTGGGTTGTAACTAAAGGCGACGCTAAAATAAGTGTAAAAGGCTTTAAAGAGACAAGCCAAGAGGATTTACCTTACGATAGGAAAATGCACAATCTAGAGTATGTAAAATGTACTTCGGTAGACATTTTGAAGATTATGGTAAAAGGCAAATGCTTTGTAGACGGCATTGGCGCTAGTACAGGCGCTTTCTTGTTCTCGGTTGATTCAGATGACGTAATTGCACCTGACTTTTTAAGCATTGGCGCTAATGTTTTGCCGATGCATTTTATGCAAGAAAGTCTTAACTCGGGTTATAACGAGGTCTATTGGGAGTTAGAGCGTGCTAGAATTTTAAAAGTACGCCCAAAAGTTGTTAGAGTTTGGTTCCAACCCGACTGGGTAGCCTATAACTACGATGATTATAAAAACGGAAATTACGATTTCGAGTGCCAAAAAATGCAGTCGGTTTACAAGTGGTTCGACGTTCTAAAAGAGGCAGGCACCGAAATAAAGTTTAACTTCGGTTGGAAGGTTTCCTCTTACGCATGGGAGTGGTATTCGCTTGATAATAATAACCGCAGAAACTCAGCTCCGCGCGAGTTGGACTTATTTGCTAACTGCTTGGGCGGTGTATTAACTGAACTTATAAATAATCGCGGGTATGACAATATTAAATACCTAAGTTTTTATAACGAGCCCGATGCACAACCCTACGAAGAAGAAATTGCAGATTTCTGTGTAATTGGTAGTGGTGTAGAGCGCAAGGAATATTGGAAGAGAATGATGCTTGCTTGCCACGAAAAACTTAACGAACTAGGTCTAGGCTACATAAAAATTTGGGGTCCTGAAACCTGCCGCGTAGCCAAAGAACAAACCGAGTGGATAGATTTCTTTAGTGACGTACCGGAAATTGATAAATATTCAGTGCATCGTTACGTTTATAAATGCAATAAGGGTCAAACAAGTTACTATGATAATTTCCTAAGGCATGCATTAAAATCCAAACCTGTTGTAGTGTCAGAGTGCGGACAGTGTATGAGTATGTCGGAATACATGTGGAATCATAGCAACATAGCATTCTTTACCGACCTGACAAATATAGGCGTTTCGGGCTTCTTGCTTTGGACTTTGAATAGCGTGTATATTTCTGACCCATGCAACTTTTTAATGCGCGACCATTTTCATATGTGGGATGCCGTGCAAGTGCCTGGTGGCATTGATAATGTGCGCGAGGTTTTCTATGAGTGGGCTATGCTTAGCCGCTATATTCCTAACCATTCAAAGAGTGTACGCTCTGCGGTTTTAGAAGGTACCGACGATGCTCGTATATGCGCATTCACAAAGGGTGACGATACAACTATTTTGGTTGAACTTAAAAAAGGCGATTCACCAAAGGAAATTGAAATTAAACTTAAAAATGGTATCAACAAAAAAATGTATAAACACATTTATCGCAGACCTAACTGCAAAAATGGTAGCGCTATAATGCCACCTTGTGTTGCAGAAATTGAGGTTGGAGATACAATTCGTGATATCGCATCTAACGAGTATCAAGCCATTGTTTATACCACCATTCCGCCCGTAGCACAGGTAAGGGTATTCGCTAGTGAGTTGTTCTTAGAGCCTAACTGCCCTTATTATTTGAATGCAGAGATGGTTGACGGCAAGGGAGAAATTGCTTATGAAATAACAAAGCAGGTAGGTGATTCGTTCACCCTTAACAAACTCGATAATTTGGTAATGCTTAAAGAGGGATTCTCTAAGGGCGATATGTGTGCAATTAAAGCATACAGCGTAGAAGACCCGGAGGCATACAACATAATTATCGCAAAGGCTAGATAAATTATAAAAGCAGGCAGAAAAAATCTGTCTGCTTTTTGTTTTTTTGTGGGGAAGTATTGTGAAAAATATATTTACGTAGTTTAGTAATTGTAAAGGTTCTATAAGATATAGCAAGGATGTGGTTAAAATTATCTATTTGCTTATTTTTTATTATAAAATTAATATCTTTTGGGATAAATTTGTATCATTTAAAGTATTGCGCCATCATCAAATAATAGTATATAATATGGTCAAGATTTATAGCGAGTTATCGTTATCGGGGAGGAAACTACAATGGGTTGTGTAGAATGCAAAAAACGCAATATCGAGAGTATAGATGCCGATTACATAAAGGCTCTAGGATATAGCATAATAGATAATTGTATGGGTGAAATAGTTGACCAGACCGGAAACAAACCCCAGACAAAATTGTATTTTGAACCTAATGAAGATGCTTTACTGAACTGCACAGATAGGTTAGATATAGATAGACATATTGATATACTTGCAGAAAAAGCAGATATTATATACGACTTAGGTTATGAAGCAAAGATTGAAACTATAGTATTGCGCGCATATTTTAGTAGAAATCCAAACGTTAATTACACAATAGGTGAGTTTAAACTTTATGCGGCAAATACCAAAGCAGAACTCTTTGATGACAATAATGAAATAGCACACGAATGCAGTGTGGATAATTTGGTTCCAGGAAATAGAAATAATGCCGATTGGGTATATGACGTTAATGGTGCTTTTAGATACTTTGGAATTAAAATATTAAATCCAAATCCAACGGATGATATAATAAGACTTTGTTATATAGGCTTATATAATAAAGAGTACACCGAGAAAAAAGAGTACGTTCTGAATAATTTTGGAGAAAGCCTAATACATAACGTAGAGCCAACCTGCATTACCGACGGCAATCTTTTTGTAGACGAACTGATGTATGAAATAAATGGCTCAAAATCATTCAAATTCCCGCTTGATGAGTCACGTCAACTATCAAATCTTTGGGTTGTAACAGTCGGCAGTGTTAATGTAAAGGCTAAAGGCTTTAAACTAGACTCAACCGAGGAATTACCTTACGGCAGAAAACAGCACAATTTTGTTTGTTTATCTAAAAAAGAAGTTGAAAATTTAAATGTAACTTTTAAAGGAAACGGATTTGTTGATGGAATAGGCGTTAATTCTAAAAACTTTAAATTCAGTGTAAAAACAAACGATGTTATATGTGATGACTTTTATGGAATAGGCGCAAATGTTATCCCAACAAGTTTTATGCCTGAAAGTTTAGAAAGCGGATATAATGAAGTTTATTGGGCTCTTGAACGAGAGAGAATAATAAAGGCAAAACCGAATGTTGTTAGGGTTTGGTTTCAACCCGACTGGGTAGTTTATAATTACGATGATTACAAAAACGGAAATTATGATTTTGAGTGCCAAAAAATGCAGTCGGTTTACAAGTGGTTTGACGCTTTAAAAGAGGCAGGTACTGAAATTGAGTTCAACTTCGGTTGGAAGGTTGCCTCTTATGCACAAGAATGGTTTTCTTTCCCTGGCGTAAGCAGACGTGCTTCCGCACCTCGTGAATTGGATTTGTTTTCAAAGTGTTGTGCGGAAACGCTATATGAACTTATAAATAATCGTGGTTATGATAATATTAAATATCTAACATTCTATAACGAGCCTGACTATGGTTTGAATTCTCCAACATTTGGTGACTTTTGTGTTGAAGGATTCGACAGGAAAGACTATTGGAAAATGATGTTGCTAAGTTGCCGTGAAGCTATGAATAAACTTGGCTTAGAGCATATAAAGATGTGGGGTTGTGAGCAGTCGGGTATGGTTGAGACCCAGCAAGATTGGGTTGATTATTTCAAAGATGTTAAAGAACTCGATTGTTATACCTCTCACAAATATTCTCATATAAGCAAACTTCACGCATCTTATGAAAATTATATAAAGGAAGCCTCGGCAATAAAACCAATTATAATAACCGAGTGCGGACAATGCTCAGGAGAGGGATATACTTGGAACAAAAGCCACGTACAGTTTTTCTGCGATATGGTAGGGTTTGGTGCATCGGGCTTTTTGATTTGGGTTTTAAATGGTATTTATCTGAGCGACCCTAGCAATTTCCTTATGCGAGACTCATTTCATATGTGGGATGCATTACAAGTATCAAATGGTATAGATAACGTACGCGATGTGTATTACGAGTGGGCAATGCTTTCTCACTATGTACCAAACCATTGTAAAGCCGTTAAATCGGCGGTTGTGAGCGGTTCTGATGATGCTAGAATTGCGGCATTCAAGACGGATAAAGACTATACGGTAGTAGTAGAACTTAAAGGAAATGGTTGCGAAAAAGATATAGAAATTAAGTTTGATAAAGTTATAAACAAGAAATTCTATAAACACGTTTATCGCAGACCTGTTCTTAGAAACGGTAATGCGATTTTGCCCCCCTGCGTAGCAGAAATTGAGGTGGGGGATAAAATTGCGGAAACAGTCAACGGCGAATATATGGAGATAGTTTACACTACAATACCTCCTGTGCCGCAAGTAGCCCTTTGTGCTAATGAACTTTATATTAAGAAAGGCGAGAGTTACGTACTGTCTGCCGAAATGATAGACGGCGAGGGTGAAATTGCATACAAATTAGTGCAAAGTACAAGCAAAGCCTTCTCGTTAGTAGGCAAGCGAATTTGCGTAGGGGAAAAGGCAAAAAAATCCGATATGTGCGCCATTAAAGCATATAGCATCAAAAATCCAAAAGCCTCAGCTGTTGTAATAGTTAAAGTAAGATAACACAGAAAAAAAGACGACTCAATTGAGTCGTCTTTTTTATTCATTATTGGCTCTGAACTGCAAACTGTAAAGTTCTTTGTATGTTCCGCCGAGTTCTATCAGGTCGTCGTGATTACCTTGTTCGGTAATTTCGCCGCCCGAAATTACTGCAATTTCATCAGCATTTTTTACGGTTGAAAGCCTGTGGGCTACTACAAGGGTAGTTCTACCGTGGCAAAGTTCGTCTAACGCTTGTTGAATGAGTATCTCGGTAGTGTTATCCAAAGCGCTTGTTGCCTCGTCTAATATTAGTATCGGTGGGTTTTTAAGGAATACGCGGGCAATACAAAGTCTTTGCTTTTGACCGCCCGAAAGTCTAACACCACGCTCACCGATTATCGTATCATATCCGTCGGGGAGAGAGGTAATATAGTCGTGAATATTAGCACGCTTGGCGGCTTCAATAATATCTTCTTCGCTAGCATCGGGTCTGCCATATAAAATATTTTCTTTAATGCTTGCGTTAAATAGATAAACGTCTTGCTGAACAATACCAATATTGCGTCGCAAAGACTCCATTGTTATATCCTTTATATCCTTGCCGTCAATTAAAATTGAACCCTTTTCTATGCCATAGAATTTAGGAATAAGGTGGCATATAGTGGTTTTACCGCCACCGCTTGGACCTACAAGAGCAAAGGTTTTACCTTTTTCTATATTAAGGCTAACACCCTTTAAAACATCGCGTTCGCCATCGTAACCGTAGGTAACATCTTTAATTTCAATATGACCATCAAGACGTTCTACGTTTTTGGCGGTGGATAAATCAAGTTCAGGTTCGGTATCTATAACCTCTAAAAATCTCTCGAAGCCTGCAAAACCGTTTTGGAACTGCTCCATAAACCTAATAAGCGTGTTAATAGGTGCTAAAAACAGGTTAATTGAAACTATAAAAGCCGAGTAGTCGGCAAAGTTTATTTCTCTGCTGTAAAGGAAAAGTCCGCCTGCAATTAGTATAACCACGTTAAACACGTCGGTTATAAAGGTTGTAGAAGAATGGAACAAACCCATATTCTTGTAAGCATCGCGGCTTGCTTCTTTAAAGTCGGCGTTACCGCTTTCAAACTTTTCGGTTTCTTTCTTAGAGTTGGTAAATGCTTTGGTAACGCGAATTCCTGAAATACTGCTTTCAAGGGCGGCGTTTATTGTAGCCACCGCTTGTCTGCTCTTTTTAAAAGCGTCGCGCATTCTTTTTCTGAGTGTTGCCGAAACCAATACCAGTAGCGGCACACAAGCGAAAACTATAAGGGTAAGCGGCAGACTTATGGTTGTAAGATACCAGAACGAAATTATAACCGAGATAGAGGAGATTATAATTGTTTCAGGTCCGTGATGTGCAAGTTCGCTAACCTCGAATAAATCGCTGGTCATACGCGACATTATTTTGCCGGTTTCGTGATTGTCATAAAAACTAAAAGGTAGTTTTTGTAGGTGGGAAAATAGGTCGCTACGCATCTGGGCTTGCATTCTAATACCCATAATATGACCTTTGTATTGAATGAAGAAGTTAAGCCCCATTCTAATTAGGTACAGTATAAGCAATCCTATACCAAAAATAACAATATCGCGGTAACGCTTGTTAGGAATCAAGTCATTAAGCATAAGCCTTGTTATCACTGGGTATAGTATAGCGATTAGCGAAACCAAGAGGGAAGCGCCCATATCCATTATGAATAACTTTTTGTGCGGTTTATAATATTTTAAGAATCGTTTTATCATATAATTACGCCCTAACTAATACATTTTCGTGGGCATTTTTCAGCACACTTACCACAAGCGGTGCAAAGTGTTGGGTTGATAGATGCAAGGTTGTTATCTATTGTAATGGCGTCGAATTCGCATTGCTTTTTGCAAATGCCACAACCAATACAAGAAACCTTGCAAACATTTTTTGAGGTAGCACCCTTGTCTTTGTTGTTGCAAGTAACCTTGTAACTTTTTGCCTTTGGTACAATTTCAATAACACTTTTTGGGCAAGCGTTAGCGCAAGCACCACAACCTGTGCATTGTAGTAGGTCGATTTCTGCAATACCATTTGCATTTATTTTAATGCAAGAGTTGGGGCAAACGTTTACACAGTCGCCAAGACCTAGACAACCAAAGTTACAACTGTTATCGCCCGAAAAAAGAGTGGTAACGGCGGCACAACTTTTAATGCCGCGATATTCAAACTTCTTCTGTGTATTTTCGCAACCGCCGCCGCATTTAACTAGGGCGATTTTTTCCTGAAAGTCGCCTGCTTCAACACCTAGTATTTCTGCAAGACCGCGTGATACCTCTGCACCACCGGGTGCGCAAAGGGTAGAGTCTGCAAGTCCGTTAATAACTGCATCGGCATAAGCGTCGCAACCCGAAAAACCACAGCCACCGCAGTTAGCACCCGGGAGCAATTCGCGTGCTTTTTCTACGCGCTCGTCCTGAGGAACCTCTAGAGCAACCGATGCAAAGGAAAGGCCAACACCTGCTATAAGACCAATAGCGGCAACTATAATAATTGCAATTACTATCATATTCATTCGGTCAACCTCCTATACTATTCCTGCAAAGCCCAAAAACGAGAGTGAAACAATCGCCGCGGCAATAAGTGTGCTAGGTAATCCTTGTAAACTTTTTGGAATATCGCTAGACTGTAATCTGCCTCTAACACCGGCGAATATGAGCATAGCAACCAAAAATCCAAGACCTGCACCAACCGAGTTTACAAGCGCTTCTCCGTAACTGTGTACTCGTGTGCTTGTAAAGTTAAGTAAGGTAATACCAAGCACTGCACAGTTAGTGGTAATAAGTGGTAGGTAAATACCTAGCGCGTTGTATAGCGGTGGGATAAATCTTTTAAGCACGATTTCTACAAGTTGAACCAAAGCGGCAATTATAAGAATAAAGGTAACAGTTTGCAAATATTCTAATCCGTTTGGAACAAGTAACGCGGTGTATATAGGGTAGGTAACGGCGGTAGCCATAACCATAACAAATATAACCGCAAGGCTCATTGAAAACGCAGTTTTAACCGATTTGGAAACTCCCAAAAACGGGCAGATACCCATAAATTTTGAAAGCACCATATTCTCGGTCATAATACCTGCAAGAAGAATTATAATAATATTTTTAATATCCATTATTCTGCCTCCTTACAAGTTTTATCGCAACCATTACAACTCATCGGGCAGTTATCACAACCAAGTTTTGTAACGGCTTTTTTGCCCATTCTAACGCTCAATTTGTTAGACAGTGCAACTAACACACCGAAAACGAAAAATCCACCGGGTGGTAGTAGCATAACAAGCATTGGTGTATCGGTTACTGTAAAAGCAAGTGGTGTTCCTGCAAGCACTGTTCCGCCGCCAATGAGTTCTCTGATAAATCCCATTAAGAATAGCGCAAGCGTAAACCCAATACCCATACCGAGTCCATCAAAAATAGATGCTGTAACGGTGTTTTTGCTTGCAAACATTTCGGCACGCGCCAAAATAATACAGTTAACAACTATTAGTGGCAAGAACACGCCAAGGGATTTATCAAGCGCGGGCGCAAATGCCTTAACTAACATTTGAACTATGGTAACAAATCCTGCAATAATTGTAATAAAAGCAGGTATTCTAACGCGGTCGGGAATGATTTTTCTAAGTAAAGAAATGGTTATGTTTGAGCAAACAAGAACCATAGTTGCCGCAACACCCATACCAATACCGTTAAGCGCAGATGTTGTAACCGCGAGGGTAGGGCAGGTGCCAAGCATAAGGCGAAGAACGGGGTTTTCTTTAATAATGCCGTTTTTAAATACGTTAATGTTGCTAGCCATTACTTCGCCCCCTTTACTATATTGAACAATTCTCTAGCATGGTTAACATCATCAATTACCGCGTTTGTTGTAATTGTGGCGCCTGTTATAGCATTTATTTCTTTGTTCTTTTCTTTTGAGATTTCGTTTTGTTTGCCAACAAATTGTTTTGTAAAATCTTCGCTTTTTGCGTTTTGACCAAGGCCGGGAGTTTCGTCAGCAACGCTTAATATTTGAACGGATTTTATGCTACCGTCATCGTTAATACCGGTCATAACCTTTACCTCACCACCATATCCGTTTTTAGCGGTGGTAAAAATGTAACCAAGCGTTTTGCCGTCGAGAATAGCCTTTGAATAACTAAATTCGTTACCTTCGCTATCTGTAGCGGTAAGGTCTTGGAAACCTGTTCCTGTTTCGCTATATATTAAACTCATAGCGGCTACTGATTCTTTTTTTGCCTCCTCGGCAATCTTTTCGTAAGTTATATCGTTTGTGAGCGCCAATAGACCCGAAATAACAATACAAATTGCTGTAAGGATAGCAGCAGGCACTAAAACGTTTTTTGCATTAGGTTTAGCCATTTTTGCGTGCCTCCCATCCAAAAGGCTTGCGCCTTGTAAGATTTTCTATATGAGGTGTAAGTAGGTTCATTGTAAGTATCGAGTAGGAAACACCTTCAGGTAATGCGCCAAACTGACGGATTACAACGGTTAAAATACCGCAACCGATACCAAATATAATGCCACCTAAAGTGCCACTTGGACTTGTAACGTAATCGGTTGCCATAAAAATAGCACCAAGCATCAAACCGCCCGAAAGTATAGCATAAATCGGGTCAAGACCCAAAGCCAGACTAAAGAGCGCAACGGTTAAGATAAAACTTAACGGAATGTAAGGCTTAATAACCTTTCTGAATATTAAATAAAGTCCGCCAAGTAGTAAGAGTATACTGCTTACTTCGCCGATACAACCGCCGTGCAAACCGAGTAATAGTTGTTTGTAGGTGTAACTACCTGCATCTGCTGCAAGGGGGGTAGCAGTAGTAACTGCATCAACGTTTGTGAACCAAGAGAAAGGCTTGACCCATTCGGTCATATATTTAGCGTATGAGGTCATTAGTACAATTCTACCAACCATAGCAGGATTAGCAAAATTGCAACCGAGACCGCCAAAGAACATTTTAACAATAATTATTGCTACTGCACTACCCAAAGCCGCCATCCAAATAGGCAAAGTAGAGGGTAGATTTAACGCTAGGAGTAAACCTGTAACTGCGGCAGAAAGGTCGCGAATAGAAACAGGCCTTTTCATAATTTTGCAACATACATATTCTGAAAGTATTGCAGAGATTACGCTAACCGCAACGATAAGAATTGCACGCGGGCCAAAAATCACAAAGCCTGCAAGGGTTGCGGGGGTAAGTGCAATTAAAACGTCAAGCATAATACTGCTTGTGGTGTTTTTAGCGAGTATGTGCGGTGAGTGATTAACTAATTTAGTATCCATTTTAACCCCTCTTTCTAAGTTTTGTTTTTGCTGTGCGCATAGCCTGAACTATCGGACGCTTAGCAGGGCAAGAGTACGCGCAACTGCCGCATTCCATACAGTAGTTAGCGCCAAGTTTTTCTACCTTTTCCAAGTCATCGCATTTCAAAGCGCCGGCTATGTGGAATGGTGTAAGACCCATTGGGCAAGCGTCGGCACATTTGCCACAACGTATGCAAGGTTCAATAGGTGGCATAGCGGCCGTTTCATCGCTAAAGCAAAGAATAGCGTTGTTTTGCTTTAGAACGGGGATGTCGGTGTTTTCAATAGAGAAGCCCATCATAGGACCACCAACGACAACCTTTTTGCAAGGTTTTGTGAAACCACCGCAAAACTCAATAACCTTTGAAATAGGTGTGCCGAGAGGAACTAAAACGTTACATGGGTTTTTAATAGCATCGCCGTCTACTGTTAAGCGCTTTGCAACAAGTGGCATACCTGTTCTGATGTATTTAGCAATAGCGGCAACGCTGGTTATGTTCATAACAACGCAACCTATATCGGCTGGAAGGCGACCAAGAGGTAACTTTTTACCCGTTGCAGAGTAGATAAGTACCTTTTCTGCACCCTGAGGATAGTGGCTTGGAAGTTTTAGAAGTTTTACGCGATTTTCGGTATCTTCGCTAGAAGCGGCGATTTCATAAAGAACATTCAAGGCTTTTGGCTTGTTATCTTCAATTCCTATTATTACTTCTTCAAATTTTAGAATTTTCAAAAGGGTGTAGATGCCATCTATAACGTCTTTTGAGTTTTCCATACACTCGCGATAGTCGGCGGTTATGTACGGCTCGCATTCTGCACCGTTTATAATTAAGGTTTTAAGTGGCTTGTCCGGGGTAGGAGTTAGTTTTACGTGGGTTGGAAAGCCTGCACCACCAAGACCAACAAGACCCATTTCGCGAACCGCAGCGGCTAGTTCTTCTGGAGTATTAACGGGGTGCGGTTTTAATTCTGGGTCGGGGGTAGCCTTGCCGTCGGATTCTATCTCGATAGCGTCAACTACAACACCGTTTGTAAGGGTTGCAGTTTTTATTGCGGTAACAGTGCCCGATACGCTCGAATGTATAGGGGAGGAAATGTATTTTTCACATTCACCGATTTTGGTACCTACAAAAACAGTATCGCCAACCGAAACTGTAGGTGTACAAGGAACGCCAATATGTTGCTGCATAGGTATTAAGACAGTATCCTTTTGCGGCATAATAATGGTTTCGCAGTCTGCGGTGTTTTTGTAGTGTTTGGGGTGAATACCACCGCGAATTTTACCTTTTATAAGGGCAAATTCTTTCTTATTTTGCATAAGGTAATAACTCCTTTCGAAATTCCTAGTATAAATAATATATATAATTATAACAAATTACTATATTTAATGCAACAAATATGCAAAAGTTTTAAAAATAATACAAAAAATTGTAAAATAGTGGTTTATTTTAAGCGTGGAATGGTATATAATAGGCGTAGTTAATAGTTAAAGGTGGTGCAAAAATGCAAAGTAATATTCGTAGTGAAATGCTAATCGGTAGCGAATCTATGGAAAAATTAAAAAACGCATCTGTTATAGTTTTTGGTGTTGGCGGTGTTGGTGGCTATGTTGCCGAGGCACTTGCTCGTATGGGTGTAGGTCGCATTGCGCTTGTTGATAACGATAAGGTTAGCGTTTCTAATATCAATCGTCAGATAATTGCACTGCATAGCACAGTAGGTAGGTATAAAACCGAGGTTATGAAAGAGAGGATTTTAGATATAAATCCAAACGCCAAAGTTGAAACCTTCAATATGTTTTATCTGCCCGAAAATGCCGATAGCATAGACCTTAAAAACTATGATTATATTGCAGACGCTATTGATACAGTTTCTGCCAAAATAGAACTTGCAGTAAGGGCAAACAGGTTAGGTTTGCCAATAATTTCTGCTATGGGTACTGGTAATAAACTAGACCCCACCAAGTTAGAGGTAACAGATATTCACAAAACAAGCGGTTGTCCGCTAGCGCGTGTTATGCGCAAAGAAATGCGCGACCACGGAGTGAAAAAACTAAAGATAGTTTATTCAAAAGAAGAACCCGTAAAACCTAAATTTATGGCAGAAAAGCCCTCAACACCAGGTAGTGTTGCATACGTTCCGTCTGTGGCGGGGCTTATGATGGCAGGCGAAATCGTAAGGGGGTTAATAGGTGTTTAAGTTACCCCAAAACGTAGTAAAAATAATTGACACCATTGAGGGCGCAGGCTATACCGCGTGGTGTGTTGGCGGTTGTGTTCGTGATATGCTTATGGGCAAAACACCAAGCGACTATGATATTGCCTCCTCTGCACCCTGCGAGGAGATACAAAGACTCTTCCTTAAAACTATACCCACCGGCATTAAGCACGGCACTGTAACAGTAATGCTTGACTCGGAGCCTTACGAGGTTACGAGGTATAGGGTAGATGGCGAGTATAACGATAATCGCCATCCCGAAAACGTTAATTTTACCGCGGATTTTTCGCTTGATTTATCCCGTCGTGATTTTACTGTGAACGCTATGGGATATAACGAAAAACGTGGCATTTGCGATCTCTATGGCGGTAAGGCAGATATAGAAAAAAAGATAATCCGTGCAGTCGGCAATCCAACCGAAAGATTTTTAGAGGACGCTTTAAGAATAATTCGTGCTATAAGGTTTTCGTCGGTGCTTGAGTTTAGTATAGAAGGCGATACTTTAAATGCTATAAAAACACATGCTAACCTTTTGGAAAACATCGCAAGCGAGCGTGTTACGGTTGAACTTTTGAAAGCGCTTGCGGGCAATAAACCATCTACTCTAGGTGTGCTTGTTGAATCAGATGGACTATCCGCATTCGGCATTAGCGGAAAAGCAGATTGGTCGACGCTTGATAGGTTGCCTAAAAATAGCCTTTTAAGGCTTGCGGCACTAGTTAAAATGTGCGATTGCGATATAAACGATATTCAATCAAAATTACGTTTTAGCAACAAGCAAAAGACCGAACTTTTAGGCTATTTTGAAATTCTTGATTTAAAAGAATTAACCCCAAAAAATCTAAAACCCTTCGCCAAAAGCGTAGGGTATAACAACCTTTTAATTGCGGTAGAGGCTTACGGTGTTTTGAATAACATTGATGTAAAGGACAATGCCAATAAAATACAGCTCGCCGCAGAGAATAACGAGCCATATTCTATTGAAATGCTCGATATTAGCGGTAACGAAATAAAGGCTCTCGGCTTTTCGGGTAGCGATATTGGTGCAGTGCAGAGAAAACTGCTCCTTATTGTGTTAGAAGACCCAAAACTAAACAAAAAAGAAAAGTTGGTTAGCGCTATTTCTAATTTTAAAACAAGCGATTAAAGGCGAATTTTGTCGACCGAGTTTTCTTGCAATTGGTGTGTTTTCGTGTTAAAATATGGCTAGAAAACATAAAAGGAGTTTATATGAAAAACACTTGTTGCTTTACAGGGCATAGACCTGCGGGTCTACCCTTTAAATATAACGAGCAAGACCCACGTTGTATCGACCTCAAAAACAGGCTGCGCTTTAGTATAACCCGCCTTATAACCGAGAACGAGGTTACAAACTTTATAACCGGTATGGCAATGGGCGTAGATATATTTGCAGCAGAAGAGGTCCTTGCTTTAAAAAAACGTTTTGAGAATATTCGTTTAATCTGTGCAATCCCTTGCCAAAATCAAACGGACGGTTGGAGCACTAGTTGGCGTAAAAGATACGAAACAATTTTAAATTCTGCTGATGAAAGCGTTGTGCTGTCGGCAGAATACACAAAGGCTTGTATGCACGTTCGCAATCGCTATATGGTAGATAATTCAAAGTACATAATAGCGGTGTGGAACGGCAAGGGAAGCGGTACGTCAAGCACCATAAAATATGCCGAAAAAAAAGAACGAAAAATCATAATAATAAACCCCGAAGAATTATAAACCCCCAAGCACTAAAAGTGTTTGGGGGTTGTGTTATTGTCATTAAATTTTGTGTTTGTTTTATCGGTGGCGGGACAGCGTATTGCAAAGCAATCCGCTCTGCTTGGCGACCCAACGCTTCGCATTCGGTACCCGCCTGCACACCTTTTTGCTAAAAACAGTCCACCGGACTGTTTTATTAACGCAAAACCCTCTTAGGCTTCAAGTCCCGCCTCCTAGTTTGCAAAAAAATATACGGATTGGTCAAATAACCAACCCGTATATTTGGTGCCGGTGGCGGGACAGCGTATTGCAAAGCAATCCGCCTTGCTTGGCGACCCAACGCATACGCGTTCGGTACCCGCCTGCACACCTTGCGGCTAAAAACAGTCCATCGGACTGTTTTATTAACGCCGCAACCCTCTTAGGCTTCAAGTCCCGCCAACCTAGTTTATAAAAAAATATACGGGTCGGTCAAATAACCAACCCGTATATTTGGTGCCGGTGGCGGGACTTGAACCCGCACGATGTCGCCATCAATGGATTTTGAGTCCACCTCGTCTGCCAATTCCAACACACCGGCGCGTACTAAGGCGATTGCCTTAATTGACTTACCCATTATAGTATAACTTTTTAAAAATTGCAAGTGTTTTTTAATAAAATAAATTCTTTTTGCAAAAGATAGGTGCAAGGGCATGAATATTAACCGCAATATATGGGATATTTTATGCAATATATGGCGGTTTTTACTTGACAAAATTCCCATATATAGTATAATTATATATGTATGTTTATATTTATATAATTTTTATTTAGGAGTGCAATATGGCAGTTAAAAAGAATGACTATACTAATGACAGTATTTCCTCGCTAAAAGGTGCCGACCGTGTGCGTAAACGCCCTGCGGTTATATTCGGTTCGGACGGTATTGATGGTTGCGAACATTCTGTTTTTGAAATTATTTCTAACTCTATCGACGAAGCGCGTGAGGGTTATGGTAAAAAGATTTTAATAACCTATTATTCAGATAATTCTATCGAGGTGCAAGACTTTGGTCGAGGCATTCCTGTTGATTATAACGAAAATGAGCAACGTTTTAACTGGGAACTTGTTTTCTGCGAAATGTATGCAGGTGGTAAGTATCAAACCAACGATGGCGGTAGTTACGAGTTTTCACTTGGCCTAAACGGCTTGGGTCTATGTTCCACCCAATATGCCTCGGAATATATGGACGTTGAAATCAAGCGTGACGGATACCTTTACACACTACATTTTGAGCACGGTGAAAACGTTGGCGGTCTTAAAAAAGAGCCATACGACAAAAAGGATACTGGTACTAAAATCAAGTGGCGCCCTGACCTAAAGGTGTTTACCGACATTAACATACCCACAAGTTATTTTATAGACATTCTTCGCAGACAAGCGGTTGTAAACGACGGCGTTGTTTTCCAACTTAAAACCCAAGAGGGCGCACGCTTCCACACCGAAGAATTTTGCTACAAAGAGGGTATTAAGGATTACCTTAACGAGTACATTGAAAGCGACGGGCTTTCGTCCGTTCAGTTCTGGCAGACCGAAAGCAAGGGACGTGACCGCGAGGATAAAAAGCCTTACCGCGTAAAGATAAATGCGGCTTTAAGTTTTTCTAATAAAAAGCAGTTAAAAGAGTATTATCATAACTCTAGTTGGCTTGAATACGGCGGCGCACCCGAAAAGGCGGTGCGTAGCGCGTTCGTTTCGCAGATTGATAATTACATTAAGCAAAACAACAAATATCAGAAGAATGAAAGCAAAATTTCCTTCTCGGATATTGAAGAATGTTTGGTTTTGGTTGTTTCATCTTTCTCTACCCGAACCTCTTACGAAAACCAAACCAAAAAGGCAATTACCAATAAGTTCATTCAAGAGGCTATGACCGATTTCTTCCGCAGAAATCTTGAAATTTTCTTTATTGAAAACAAAGCAGAGGCAGACAAAATTGCCGAGCAGGTGCTTATTAATAAGCGTAGCCGTGAAAAGAGCGAAAAGGAGCGCCTAAATCTTAAAAATACCTTGCAAAAGGGCGACGACCCACTTAACCGCATACCAAAGTTTGTAGATTGCAGAAGCAGAGATACTTTGCAACGCGAACTTTTCATAGTGGAGGGTGATTCGGCGTTAGGTTCTTGTAAACTCGCGCGTGACCCCGATTTTCAGGCGGTTATGGCGGTGCGTGGTAAAATACTTAACTGCTTAAAAGCAGAGTATAACAAAATCTTTAAAAGCGAAATCATCACAAACCTGGTAAAAGTTTTAGGTTGTGGTGTTGAGGTGCAGACCAAGGCTAATAAAGATTTATCGACCTTTAATTTGGACAAGCTTCGTTGGAATAAGGTTATAATCTGTACCGACGCTGACTACGACGGTTTCCAAATCCGCACACTTATTTTAACTATGATGTATAGACTAATGCCCACGCTTATTGACGAGGGTAAGGTTTACATCGCAGAAACCCCACTTTACGAAATTAACACAAAAGAGAAAACCTATTTCGCTTACGACGATAGTGAGAAAAACGAAATCCTAACTGAAATAGGGGATAAAAAGTACACTATTCAGCGTTCTAAGGGACTTGGTGAAAACCAACCTGATATGATGAATATGACAACTATGAATCCTGCTTCTCGCAGACTGATTAAGGTGTTAGCGCGCGACGCTGAAAGAACTGCCGAAATGTTCGATTTGCTTTTAGGCGATAACCTTGCAGGCAGAAAAGAGTATATAGCCGAAAACGGCTATCGTTATTTAGACGAATTAGATTTAGTATAAGGAGGCGATAACTTATGGCACCAAGAAAGAAAAAACCGGTAGATGTAAATCCTGATGGAACACTTGCCGATAACGTGTATATAGCAGGCGCAGGTATGGTAATTGACCAGCCCATAACCGAAACACTAGAGAGTAACTATATGCCCTATGCTATGAGCGTTATCGTCTCACGTGCAATTCCCGAGATTGACGGATTTAAACCTTCGCACAGAAAACTTCTTTTTACAATGTACGAAATGGGGCTTTTAGGCAATGCACGAATCAAGTCTGCTAACATAGTTGGTAGAACAATGCAACTAAACCCACATGGCGATGCAGCGATTTATGATACAATGGTGCGTCTTTCAGAAGGTTATCAGGCACTTTTGCATCCGTTTGTAGATTCAAAGGGTAACTTTGGTAAGGCGTATTCACGTGATATGCAGTGCGCCGCATCACGTTATACCGAAGCAAAACTTTCAGGCATCGCTTCAGAACTTTTTCGCGATATCGGTAGCGACACCGTAGATTTTGTTGATAACTACGACGCTACTAAAAAAGAGCCTGTGCTTTTCCCTGTAACATTCCCATCAATTTTGGTTAATGCAAACAAGGGTATTGCGGTTGGTATGGCTAGCGATATATGCCCCTTTAACTTAGAAGAGGTTTGCAGAACCACTATTGAGTATATAAGGGATAACGATGTAAATATTGCAGATACACTTATAGCGCCAGATTTCCCTGTTGGCGGTACGCTTCTTTATAACCGCGAGGAAATGGAGGAGATTTACAGAACGGGACGTGGTAGTTTTAAAGTTCGCTCGGTTTACACCTATGATAAATCCGCGAACTGTATCGACGTAACCGAAATTCCACCAACCACTACGGTAGAGGCTATAATTGAAAAGGTAATTGAACTTATAAAACTTAAAAAGATTACCGAAATTAACGATATTCGCGACGAAACAGGTCTTAAAGGTCTTAAAATTACCATCGACTTAAAGCGTGGTACAGACCCGGAAAAACTTATGCAAAAATTGTTTAAGTTAACACCTTTCCAAGATAGTTTTGCTTGTAACTTTAATATTCTTATTTCGGGTTATCCAAAGGTTATGGGTGTGCGCGAAATCCTTGACGAATGGGTTGCATTCCGTACCGAGTGTGTGCGCCGCAGAGTTTATTATTCTTTGGAAAAGGCGCGTAAAAAATTGCACCTTCTAAAAGGTCTTTCTAAAATCCTTTTGGATATTGACAAGGCTATTAAAATAGTTCGCGAAACCGAAGAAGAGCGCGAAGTTGTTCCAAACCTTATGATTGGCTTCGGTATTGATGAAACTCAGGCAGAATACGTAGCTGAAATCAAGTTGCGACACCTAAACCGCGAGTATATTTTAAAGCAGTTAAAGGATATTGAGCAGTTAGAGGAAGAAATTGCAAATTACGAAGCAATTTTAAAATCTCGCACAAGGGTTTATACAATAATCATAAAAGAACTTGAGGAGATTATTAAAAAGTACGGGCAGCCACGAAAAACAAAACTCATAAATGCCGAGGACGTTGCGGCAGATGAGGTCGTTACAGTAGAAGTGCCCGATTATCCTGTGCATCTGTTCTTTACAAAAGACGGCTACTTTAAGAAAATCACACCTCAGTCATTGCGAATGAGTGGCGAGCAAAAACTAAAAGAGGGCGATGAATTTATCACAATAACCGAAAGCAACAATGCTAAAGAATTACTTTTCTTTACAAACGCTTGTCAGGTTTATAAATCTCGTTGTAGTGATTTTGACGATAGTAAAGCAAGTCTTTTAGGCGATTATGTCCCCGGCAAACTACAAATGGATAACGGCGAAACCACCGTTAATATGACCATTGTTGATGACTATTCGGGCTTTATGCTGTTCGTTTACGAAAACGGTAGAATAGCAAAGGTAAGTATGAAATCGTACGAAACCAAAACCAACCGCAAAAAGTTAATCAACGCTTATTGCGAAAAGTTCCCGTTAGCCACAGCCCTTTATTTGAAAGAGGATACCGACGTACTTCTTTCATCGTCGGGTGGCAGATTGTTGCTTGTTAATACCTCAATGTTGGCTATGAAAACCACAAAGAATACTGCAGGCGTTGCGGTTATGACCCAAAAGAAAGGTCAAAGGGTTGTTTCTGCAAAGGTGTATACCGAAGGCTTCTTACAAAAGCCGCATCGTTATCGTGCTAAAAACTTGCCTGCTGCAGGAAGTCTTTTAAGCAGTGAAGACAGTAACGAGCAGTTAAAACTTATGTAAATAAAAAACACCGCAAGCGAAATGCTTGCGGTGAACGGTAATGGAAGCTTAAAGTTAGAACCTAAAGCTTTTAGCAAACGCACAAAATAAATGTTCATCACCGTTAAATCTAGTATATACTAAATATTAAAATATATACAAAATATTTGACATTACATAAATTTTGTTTTATAGTAGTGTTATTGTCCGCAAATTAGGAGGATTTTTAAAATGCAAAAAGAACTTGCAAAAAAATACGAGCCACAAGCCGTTGAAGACAGAATTTACAAATTCTGGACCGATGGTGGCTATTTTCACGCAGAGGTAAATAAGGATAAGAAGCCTTATACCATAGTTATACCTCCACCAAACATTACAGGTCAACTTCATATTGGTCATGCCCTAAACAACACAACACAAGACTTTTTAATTCGTTATAAACGCATGAATGGTTATAACACTCTTTGGATTCCAGGTACAGATCACGCATCTATTGCAACAGAAGTTAAAATTATTGATGCATTAAGGAAAGAAGGTTTAAGCAAAGAAACTTTAGGCAGAGAAGGTTTCTTAAAGCGTGCTTGGCAATGGAACGACCAATTTGGCGGAAGAATTAAACTTCAATTACGCACATTAGGTTGCAGTTGTGATTGGAACAGATGTGCCTTTACGATGGATGAACAACGCCAACAATCAGTTTTAAAAGTTTTTAAAGATTTATACGATGAAGGCCTTATCTATCAAGGTAAAAAACTAATTAATTGGTGCCCTTGCTGTAAAACAGCACTAAGCGATGCCGAAGTTGAACACGAAGATGAAAACTCTTTCTTCTGGCACATTCGCTACCCTTATGCTGACGGCAGTGGTTATATAGTTGTTGCAACAACAAGACCTGAAACTTTATTTGGGGATACAGCTGTTGCGGTTAATCCTTTAGATGAAAGATATAAAAAATATATAGGTAAAAATGTAATATTACCAATAGTCAACAAATTGATTCCTATTATTGCTGATGAACATGCAGATCCAGAATTCGGAACTGGTGTAGTTAAAATAACACCTGCTCATGATCCTAATGATTTTGAAGTAGGTAATAGGCA
>JAZNBX010000044.1:0-18213 GCA_045587265.1 Acutalibacteraceae bacterium
GGTGGAGATAAGCGGGATCGAACCGCTGACCTCTTGAATGCCATTCAAGCGCTCTCCCAGCTGAGCTATACCCCCAAGACAAGTTGTATTATATCAAATGGTTTATGCTTTGTCAACTATTTTTTGATTTATTTGTTCGATGAATTTATGGCGTTATGATTATAAAAAAAGCCCACATTTTTCAATGTGGGCTTAGTTTACTAATAATTATTGCTTAAGAGCAAATTCGATACATGCAGTAACCTTATCTTTGTAGTCTGCAACTGTTTTTGCAACGTCTGCACCGTTACGGATAGCAGGCATAACGTTATTTGCAACCAGAGCATTAGATTCTGATTCAGTATCTGCAAATGCTGCAGGTTCGCAAACGATGTTACCAAGAAGCATATCATCAGTATACTCTTTGTCTTTATCACTCATAGCATTAGGATCTTTAACAGGGTCCTTATACTTTGAACGGAAAACATCCCAAGCGATAGAAACCCTAGGATCTTTACCAGCACCGCAAGCAACCGCTGTTAACCAACCGGTAGGATATTTATTCTTGTTCTTACCAGCTAGAGGCATCTCAACGATACCGATGTTATTCTTATCACGGTTGAATGCAGAAGCGCTTTTAACTTCTTTAGCAATATCAAGATATTTAGAAGTTTCCTCAGTCCACATGAAAGCAGTACCTTTCATGAAGGTTTCTGATGAGTTGTATGGGTGAGCTGTATCATTAGGCTCAGTAATAGCGTTGTTACCAACACATAACTGTTGGATAAACTTACTAGCGTTTATGTATCCTTCTGAAGTAATGTTTTGTTTGTAACCACCCTTACCATCAGCAACAACAATTGGTGCACCGTAGCAAAGCTGAACTGCACGACCTGCAGAGAATGAGTTAGAAAGGAAATAAATGTTAGAGCCAGCGTCGGTAACTTTTTTACCCATCTGACGAATTACACTCCATGTCCACTTATTCTTTTCTGCCATTCCACGTGGGTCAGCCAAGGCGTTATCTGCGAACAATTTCTTGTTATAGTAGATAACGTATGGGAAAACAGAGTTAAAGTTACAGGTACCATAAATCTTACCTTTGAAAACGAAGTAAGATGTTTTATTTAGGTCAACGCCGCCTGAAGCAGAGTTTGTCTGAACGTCGCCTGAACGAAGGGTATCGTTAAGTGGCTCATAAAGACCGTCGATAGCGCAGCCTGGGAACATTGAACCATGAACATAGCAGATGTCATACATGTTACCTGCAGATTTCGCCTGAGCTACCTGTTGGTTGTATGTAGAAAACTTTAATGTTTTAAGTTCAACTTTACAGTTGTACTCGGTTTCGAAAGCAGCAATAGTACGTTTGAATGAAGCAGTATTGTACTGACCTTCTTCAGTGATAGCCATTGTTATTTTCTTACCCTTAAGGTTGATGCCTTGAGATTTAGAAGGACCTTTGGTTACCTTTAGGTTAACGTTAGCAGTGATGTTCTTACCGCCCTTATCAACAGAAACATCTTTGTTGTCATTATCATTAGAAACAACCTTGTCTTGCTCAACACGGCTAGCTGTGTTGCCTGCTTTGGATGATGTAGTAGAAGTAGTTTCTTCCTTCTTATCCTCATCCTTCTTTTCTTCATCCTTCTTTTCTTCAGTTTTTTCGGTTTGTGCATCTTCAGAAGCTGCATTTTCTACCTCTGTAATAACAGTGTCTCCACCAGCACTTGAAACGTCGTCATTGTTGTCGCCACAAGCTGCTAATGAAAAGGTGAATATTGCAACTAAAAGTAATGCAAGAATTCTTTTTGCCATTATATATTCCTCCTTCTAGAATATGTATACATTTTACAATATTTTTGGCGCAAGTCAATATATAATATAAAACATAGCAATAAAAGACCATAAAAGCACAAAAAAATTGTACAATATTGCTGTGCCTTTGCATTATCTTTGACTATATTTTATATTAATTTATCATCGCGTCCAAAACCAAACTTTTTGCCTCTTAACAAGGCCACAATTTTATCCGCATTTATATGTAATCTACCTGATTGAAGTAAACTAAATATCACCGCCACTCTCTTTGTTTTCCATTTTTATTTTACATTTATTTTTTTGATAAGTCAATGCAAAAATTTAGAAATTATAGCAATTATTTCAAAAACAAATAGCCCACACCAGAAAAGGCGTGGGCAAATAGATTAAGATTAGTCGCTATTGCTCACGGTTTTGACATACACCCTATTCCCAATGCACTTAAGTTCCAATAAGCCTCTCCTTTGCAAGCACGAAACATACGAGCGCAAGGTACTGCCAATTAAAGAATATTGCGCTACATTAAAGGTTAGACTGCTGGTTGAAAAATAATAGTCAATAATATCCTCGAAACTTCTCGGTTCTTGACAATAGTTAATAAGTGTATCTATAACCTCATAAACGCTTTTTCTGTTAGTTTCTACCAACTCTTTTATATCTTCAGAAGCGGCAACGTGCGACGGCAAATAAAGTTTGCAGTTTAAGGTATCTAGATAATCCAAGGTATCTAAATAATCATACACAGATACTAGATAAGTTGCAGGATATTTTAATATTGCCTCGGGTGCTACTACGCTATCTGCCAAAAAACAAACGTCATCGCTAGTTTTAAAGCCCACCATTCCCATTGTATGACCCTTGAGGTTTAATATTTCCAAACCTTCAGGTAAAACATCTGAGGACAACGCCTCTGCGTTACTACTATCTGCCAAATACATTCTGCGGTCAAGTTCTTTCAAAGGATAGCAACCGCTTAACATAATTTGGTTTAAAATCGTATGACGAACTGCGCCCAAATCAATATCAGGACAATAAATTTTACAACCTGTTTTTTGCGCGATTATAGCATTACCGCCCGTGTGGTCAGCGTGACAATGGGTGTTGAAAATTGCGGTTATATTAAACCCTTTTGCATCGCACAGTTTTAGAATACGTGCGCCGATTCGCTCATCGCTTCCCGTATCAATTAAGCACACGTTATTGTCGCTATAATTATAAATGCCCACTTTAGTTGGGAAATCTATATAATAGGTTTTCTCGCCCGCTTTTTTTATCTCGAACATATAATTAGTTTCTTTCCTTCCGTGCTAAAAATCACCTAGTCATTATTATACACTATTTTTACAAAAAAACAACCGATTGGTTTCCCAATCGGTTGAAAAAATTGTTATTTAGTATTTCTCTGCTACCTCGAAAATACGTGCAGGAAGGTCAGCCTCGTCACAAGAAACGGTAAATACATAATTTGTATTTGTTTCTTCACTTAATGCAGAAACTCTATCAAAGAACTCTGCTAACAGTTCATAATCACGACCAACAATTCTCAATGTAGCATCAACAAACACGTCGGTTACGTCGTAGTTGCCTGCGCATACGCCGCAAAGCATACCATAAAATGCATCATAACCTGTTATGCCATATGTTTCGGTATTTATTAAACGAGCTTTATGGGTAACACTAAAATTAAGTGTTTCGCCTTTCTCGATACAAACCACATTACCCTGTGATTGCTCAGTAGTAGCGTTAACAGCGTCTACCAAACGTTTTGTTTTACCAGAGCCTTTGTGACCGATAATAAGTTTAATCATATTTACCAACTCCTATTATATTTTCCGCCATAGGCGGTTTTTAACAATTATTTTAGACGAGCCTCAAGTTCTGCTTTTTGCTCTTCATAGCCGGGTTTACCAAGCAAGGCAAACATATTCTTTTTATAACTCTCAACGCCGGGTTGGTCGAATGGATTAACGCCCAAAATGTAACCCGAAATTGCACAAGCCTTTTCAAAGAAATATATTAGTCTGCCAAGATGTTCTTCATCGGCTTTATCAATAGATATTACAAGGTTAGGTACGCCACCGTCGGTATGTGCAAGCACGGTACCCTCAAAAGCCTTTTTATTAACAAAAGACATTGGTTTACCCGAAAGGAAGTTAAGACCATCGGAATTATCCTTCTCTTCCCCGATAATAATATCGCTACCATTATCCTTAATATCTATTACTGTTTCGAAAAGTGTACGTCTGCCATCTTGAACGTACTGACCCATTGAATGAAGGTCGGTAGAAAAGATTACAGATGCGGGGAATAAACCTTTTTGGTCTTTACCCTCACTCTCACCATAAAGTTGCTTTAACCACTCATTCATTAAAGTAAAGCGTGGCTCATAGCAAACATAAAGTTCAATCTCTTTCCCCTTGCGATAGAGCGCGTTTCTGATAGCAGCATACTTATAACAATCGTTATCTTCGCTAGCATACTCTACCATAGCAGCCTCTGCGCCCTGCATAATTTTATCAATATCTGCACCACTTGCAGCGATTGGCAAAAGACCAACTGCGGTTAGCACAGAGAAACAACCGCCAACGTCATCAGGAATAACGAAACACTCATATCCCTTTTCGTCTGCCAACTGTTTTAATGTGCCGCGTGCTTTATCGGTTGTACAATAAATACGTTTTGCGGCTTCTTCCTCACCATATCTATCCTCTAAAAGTTTGCGGAAAACTCTAAAAGCAATAGCAGGCTCTGTTGTAGTGCCCGACTTTGAAATTATGTTAACCGACACCCTTTTGCCTTCACAAAGTTCTAAAAGTTGCGATAGATACGAACCGCTTATACTATTACCTGCGAAATAAATTTCGGGTGCATCTTTTTTTAGATTGTTGTAAAACTGCGAGTGCAAAAACTCGATTGCCGCCCTGGCGCCGAGATAAGAACCGCCGATACCGATAACTATTAAAATATCACTATCGCTTCTAATCTTTTCTGCCGCCGCTTTAATGCGTGCAAACTCTTGTTTATCATAATTCTTTGGTAGGTCTACCCAACCTAAAAAGTCATTACCTAGGCCGGATTTCTCCTCCACCATTTTGTGCGCGGCTAAAACCTGTGATTTTATGCCGCAAAGTTCGTTTTCGCCAATAAATTCTTTGGCGTAATTTGCGCTGAAACTTAATGCCATTTACTTTAAACCTCCATAAAAGGTAGCACACACCTACCTCTTGTCTATATTATACAATAACATTTATCTTTTTGCAACCGATATTTATAGTATATTACATAAATTTAACATTTTTCGCTTACAAAGTTAAAAGAGCAGACAAAATTCTATCTAGTGCTACGAAAAACGTGAATTTTTTCACTTCATTTTTTGATATCAAATCTATACTGCCAAGTTTCTCCTTGCCTAGTATTACATCTACAGAACCTATTTTTTGCCCTTTTGCTATCGGTGCGGAAATACTTTCAGGTGCATTTACTTTGAGTTCTACGCTCCCTGCATTCTCCTTGTTAAGGAGATATTTGCCAACACCTGCCGCCGACAACTCCAAACTGTCTTCGCAACCTTTTTCTACCTTAACTGTTGGGATTTTTTTGCTTGACACCTTTACCTCGGTTATTTTCCAATTAGCAAAGCCGTCATTGAGCAGTTTCTTAGCATTTCCAAATCTGCCATCATTGTTTTTAGCACCCATAATAACGGCACAAAGTTCCATTCCGTCCCTTTCGGCACTTGCAGATACACAAAATCCCGCACTCGAAGTCGTACCTGTTTTAAGTCCGGTTGCACCCGAATAAAACCTAACTAATTTATTTGTATTAACTAGTTCAGATTCGCCATTTCGCAAAGAATCCATCCAAACTGTTGTATATTTCTTAATTAAATCGTGCTTTAGAAGTTCTATCGACATAACCGCAATATCGTAAGCAGAACTATAATGATTTTCGGCATCTAAGCCTGAGCAGTTTACAAAATTAGTATTCTCCAAATTTAGTTCTTTCGCCTTTTGGTTCATCTTTTGCACAAAAGATTCTTCACTGCCCGCAACCGCCTCTGCCAATGCAACAGTTGCATCATTAGCAGATGCAATAACTGTAGCGCGCAAAAGTTCGTCAACCGTCATACTTTCTCCAGGCTCTAACCAAATTTGCGAGCCGCCCATACTTGCGGCATGTTCGCTAGTCCCTACCGAATCTGTTAATTTTAGTTTTCCGCCGTCAATAGCCTCGCATATTAAAAGTAGTGACATAATCTTTGTGATAGATGCGGGTGCAAGTCTTTCGTGCGGATTGCTTTCAAAAAGCACTTTGCCCGTATCTTTTTCGATTAACACCGCAGATTTATACTCGCCCTCTGCTGCAGAATTAGCAGATAACGTATCGGTATTTGCCATCAAATCATCAGAATAATATTCTGTTGTAACGGTAGCACCAACATTTATACCGCCACACAAAACAATTAGCGCTATAACAAATGCAACTAACCTTTTCATAAAAAAGCCCCCAACATAAGTATTTAATACATACTTATGCCGAGGGTGATGATTTTAATAACCTAATTCTTCGTCAACAATTATTACCTTTATTCTACCTTTATTTCTCTGTGTTGAAGTAACGGTTGCAGTAGCACAAATTCTATCGGGACTATCGCACCCTTTAAGCATACCGTACTTATCCCCCACCTTTAAAGAAACGCACTCTCCGTTTTTGGCACAATAGGTGTTAAGACCTAGACGAACACAGTTTTTAGGAGCGGCAACTGTTTTAACGCGAAGCACAGCATCTTTCAAAGTTGGCACGATTTTGTTTTTACCTGCTACCACTATTACACTTTTAGGTCCAAAAGTTAGTGCCGCAATTCTATTACAATTTCCGTCAACATTAAAAAGTTCGCCACTTTCTGTTATAGCGTTTGCTGAACACAAGTAGCAGTCTGCCGCAAAGGTGTCGGAAAACACTTTTTTTAGTTCTTCAGGTGTTAAGCCTTTTTTATACCTATCTAGAAAAACATAATCACCATTTGAAATAAGGTCTAAAGCGCCTATCTCGTTTAAGGTTACAGAACCGCCTACGCTTACAGTATCTCCCTTATTCATTAAGGCCTCTACTGTTTTTAGTGCCTCCTCTTTATCCTTAGCGTAATACGCCTCCATATTGTTCTTTTTTATGTTTTCCAATACCTTTTTAATTTTATCCATATCACAGCATCCTTTTTTAGCGATTATATGGGAACATTTCAACGTCGGCATCACTTATCTCGTTACCAATTTGCACCTCGATAAATTGTAGGTCGGTTATTGCCGAAATCGTGTGCTTTTGACCGCGCATAATGTATGCTACATCGCCACGGCGCACCGTTCTTGAATGCCCATCTACCTCTAATATACCACTACCGTTAATAAATGTCCATATCTCATCGCGATTATTATGGCTTTGATATGAATTTTGTTTGCCACTTAACATATGTATCTTTTTAACAAGACACTGTTCTCCATCAGGCAAAGAAGAATACTCCATTATTTTATATTCGCCCCAACGTCGTTCCTCATACATTGGTCGCTTATCAATTTTATCAACAATGGGTTTTATATACGAACTTTTATTCTTATCCGAAACCAATATGCCATCGGGAGATGCAGCAATAACAACATCTTTGAGTCCCATAGCAACCAAGGGTATATCTAGTTCGTTTATTATGTGGGTGCCTTCGCTTTCGTGGAGTTCTACTTCACCTATACTTTCGGTTTCCATTTGTTCGGTTACGGTGTTCCATGTTCCGAGGTCCTTCCATTCACCCTTGTACGAAAGCATTGATATGCTTTTCTCCTTTTCGAGCACCGCATAATCAAAACTTATTTTAGTTAAATCAGCGTAGTTTAATGCAAGTTGGTCGTATGAAGTATAACCGGTTAATTTTTCGCATATTTTAGCAAGATATCCAACCTTAAAAGCAAAAACGCCACCATTCCACACTGCGCCTTTTTTTATTATTTCAGCAGCGGTGGCTTCACTTGGCTTTTCAACGAAACTTAAAACTTTTTTAGGCTCTGCCCCTTCTTCGCACATAATATATCCATATTTACCTGAGGGGTACGTTGGTGTTATTCCCATAAGCACTACGTCGGAAACTCCGCTTTGCACGGCCTTATCCATATCGTTAAGCAGTTTAAAATACTCACTTTGGGCATAAGGGTCAACTGGTAGCACTATAACGGTTTCATCCAAAGACGCTCCCGCTTTATTATACAGGTACATTACCGATAACGCGATTGCGGGGAAGGTATCCCTTCTGCAAGGTTCGGTTATTACAGAAACATCTTTTGGCAACTGGTTACGAATCGAATCGACCTGAGAATTACTTGTTGCTACAAAAACTTCTGCATCCAAGCAATACTTTTTAATTTGACCATAGACCCTTTGAACCATTGACTGACGGTTACCACTTTTTGTTGGCAACAACTTTAAAAATTGTTTTGACCTGGCATCATTAGAAAGTGGCCACAAACGTTTTCCCGAACCTCCCGAAAGAAGAACTATCTTCATTAATTTTAGCTCCTTTCAGTTCTCATATTTTCATAATTCGAAAGAAAATCTTTATAGGTTTTTTTAATGCCGTCTTCTAGTTCTGTTTTATACGTCCAACCAAGCGATGAGAGTTTGCTAACATTCAATAGTTTCCTTGGTGTTCCGTCGGGCTTTGTAGAATCAAACAAGAGTTCACCCTCAAAACCTACTACGCGCTTTATAATTTCTGCTAATTCTAAAATGCTAACCTCTTTACCCGTGCCAATATTAACGGTTTCATTACCACTATAATTGTTTAGCAAATATACACATGCATCTGCTAAATCATCGACATACAAAAACTCACGAAGAACTTTGCCTGTTCCCCAAATTGTAACCGTACTGTCTCCATTTAGCTTTGCTTCGTGAAAACGACGAATAAGAGCGGGTAAAACATGGCTATTTTCCTTATGGTAGTTATCATTTTTACCATAAAGATTTGTGGGCATACAACTTATATAATCGGTGCCATATTGGCGGTTAAAGAACTCACACATTTTAAGACCGCTGATTTTTGCCAGTGCATACGCTTCGTTTGTTTTTTCTAGTTCGCCTGTTAATAAAACATCCTCGCTCATTGGTTGGGGTGCTAGTCTTGGGTAGATGCAAGACGAACCAAGGAAAAGAAGTTTTTTAACGCCGTTATCATACGCCGCTTTAATAACGTTCATTTCAATCGCCATATTTTCATAAATAAAATCTGCGGGATAGGTGTTATTAGCATATATGCCACCTACCTTTGCGGCCGCAAGCACAACAACACTAGGCTTTTGGGTCTCAAAAAACTGTTCTACTTCTTGTTGGCGGGTTAAATTAAGTTCGTTTCTATCTTTGGTTAAAATATTTGTATAACCTTTTTCTTTTAAGCACCTTACTATTGCCGAGCCAACCATTCCGTTATGCCCCGCAACGTATATCTTTTCATTTAACTCTATCATTTTATTCTTTAGCCACCTTTTTCATATCGTTCTCTACCATAAGTCTTACTAGGTTTTGAAACGAGGTTTTTCTTGGGTTCCATCCAAGAGTGTTTATGGCTTTAGTTGGGTCGCCTAAAAGCAAATCTACTTCGGCAGGGCGGAAAAATCTTTCATCAACCGCTACAACTACCTTACCTGTTTTTGAATCAATACCAACCTCATCTACGCCACTACCCTGCCATAAAAGTTCAATACCTGCCGCCTTAAAAGCCTCATAGCAGAACTCGCGAACAGTTCTGGTTTCGCCTGTAGCAATAACAAAATCATCAGGTTTTTCGTGCTGCAAAATCAGCCACATACACACAACATAATCCTTAGCATAACCCCAGTCACGCTTTGCATCCATATTACCTAAAAGCAATTTATCTTGCTTACCTGCGGCTATACGTGCAGCTGCCAAAGTTATTTTTCTAGTAACAAAATTTTCTCCCCTGCGTTCTGATTCGTGATTAAACAGTATACCGTTTGACGAAAACATTCCATACGCCTCGCGGTAGTGTTTGGTTATCCAAAAGCCATACATTTTTGCAACAGCATAAGGTGAACGTGGATGAAATGGTGTTGTTTCTTTTTGAGGTATCTCCTCTACTTTTCCATAAAGTTCTGAAGTTGACGCTTGATATATTCGCGTTTTGTTTTGAAGCCCTGCTATTCTTACTGCTTCTAATATTCTTAATGTGCCGACTGCATCAACGTCGGCGGTATACTCAGGTTCCTCAAAAGATATTGCAACGTGACTTTGCGCAGCTAAATTATATATTTCATCGGGTTTGATTTCGCTTATAATCCTAACCAAATTCATTGAATCGGTTATATCTCCCCATAAAAGTTTAAATCTTCCATCTTCACTTTGCTTGCGCTCGTGTTTCTCCGACAATAAGTGTATTATTCTTTCCATATTATCAACCGAACTACGACGAAGGATGCCATAAACCTGATATCCTTTCTCTAATAAAAATTCGGTAAGATAAGAGCCATCTTGACCATTTACTCCTGTAATTAGTGCAGTTTTCATAGAATTAACATCCTTTCTTTTGTTTCGGCGATGCAAAATACAACTATTTTTCAATATATTGCTATTTTCACAGTTTTAGCAAAATAAATTATATTTGCAAAAATCCGAAATATATGCTATTATAGTTGAAAAAGATAGATTTTTGAATATACTATATTGCATAATATAGGTAAAATATTGCTTATTCAATATTTTACTAATTGGAGGTTTTATGGAAAATATAGGATTTTTTAATAGTTATGATGGTGCAACATTCAAGCGACGTATACATACGCCTTCTTTAGAAACTAAAACAAGTTTAATATATCTGCAAGAAGCAGGCGAACTTGAAAGTGTTGCTAACCATAAAGGTGAACGTACTAAACTTGATTCTTATTTGTTCTTCATTGTTTTAGAAGGGTGTGGCAGTATAACATACAGCGGTAAAACAATTAGATTGAAAAAACACGATTGCGTATTTATTGACTGTTCCATTCCCTATTCTCACAGAAACGATGATAAAATGCAGTGGAAACTTTGTTGGGCTCATTTCAACGGGGCTCCTGCCAAGCATTATTACGATGTATTTAAGCAATACAGTTCTTCTCCTTGTTTCCATTCGGACCACGCGAGCGATTTCTTAAATATTTTAGAGCAATTAACAAATTATTCAGGCAACTTAAAAAGCCAAGACATACTTAATGCTAAACTTTTAACCGACCTTTGCACTATTTGTATAGATTCTGTTATACCAAAAATACACGAGAGTGATATGCTGGCTGTTGCAGAGTATATTGACGCTAATTACTTTAAAAAGATTTCATTAGAAACGGTTGCGGATTTGTTTTACATAAGCAAATATGCCCTTGCCCATAAATTCAAAGAACAGTTTGGACTTACAGTTGGCGATTATATTACTAAAAAAAGGGTCACTGTTGCAAAAGAATTATTGAGATATTCAGGTAAAACCACCGCAGAAATATCCCTTGACTGCGGAATTGAAGACCCAAATTATTTCACAAAAATATTCAAAAAAAGCGAGGGTTGTAGCCCTCGCGATTACCGTAACAAATGGTAAAAAAGAAAACCATCTGCAAAGTTTTAGCTTTACAGATGGTTTTAATGTTTTAATGATTATTCAGCGTCGTCCTCAGTCTTTTTGCCTGAAAGGATAACGTTTACTATGATGCCGAGGATAAGTGCGCAAGCGATAGAGGTGATTGTAACCTGACCGAAGGTTAGAGTTAAGCCACCGATACCTGCGATAAGAATTGCAGAAGCAACGAATAGGTTGCGGTTTTCGTTAAGGTCAACCTTTTGTACCATTTTAAGACCGCTAACTGCGATAAAGCCATAAAGTGCCATACATACGCCGCCCATTACGCAAGCAGGAATTGAGTTAACAAGTGCAACGAATGGGTTGATGAATGATACTAAAATAGCACCGATAGCAGCAGTAACGATGGTTGCAACAGAAGCATTACGGGTAATAGCAACACAAGCAACAGATTCGCCATAAGTAGTGTTAGGGCAACCGCCAAAGAATGCGCCAAACATAGAACCAACACCATCGCCAAGAAGGGTTCTGTGTAGACCAGGTTCTTCTAGAAGGTCGCGCTCGATGATTGAAGAAATATTTTTGTGGTCTGCGATATGCTCGGCAAAAACAACGAATGCAACAGGAACATATGCTGCTGCGATTGTACCGATATATGCACCGTTAAGTTCTTTAACACCACCTAAAGCGGTAAGGAATGTGAAATCAGGAACTGCAAGGAAGGTGTTTACAGTAACACCATCTTTAACTAGGTTAGTAAAGTGAGCGAAGTTGATAACCTGTAAAGCCTCGTTGCCGGTTGCAAGACCAATAACTGTGAATATTGCAGCAACTGCATAACCAGAAAGAATACCAATGATAAATGGAATAAGTTTAGCCATTTTCTTACCATAGGTAGAGCAAAGAGTTACAACGATAAGGGTAATAATACCAATTAAAACGCAAATTAAAGGATTAGCAACAGGTGCGCCTTCTGCGTTCATAACGCCACCTTTTTGAAGGTCGCCAATAGCATTACCTGCCAAAGAAAGACCGATAATAGCAACTGTAGGACCGATAACTACTGCTGGCATAAGTTTGTTAATCCAGTTAACGCCAACAAATTTAACAATGATAGCGATAACAACATAAACAAGACCTGCAAAAACTGCACCTAGGATAAGGCCTAAGTAACCGAGAGCCATAGATACGCCGCCTGCAAAAGCTGCAAACATTGAACCTATAAATGCAAATGATGAGCCAAGGAAAACAGGGCTTTTGGATTTAGTAAATAGCGCATAAACTATTGTACCAACACCTGCACCGAAAAGTGCCGCTGCGGAGCTCATGCCATTGCCAATGATAACGGGAACAACTAGTGTTGCTGCCATGATAGCAAGCAACTGCTGAATTGCGAAAACAATCAGCTGACCAAACTTGGGTTTGCTTTCTACATCGTAGATAAGTTTCATTTTTTTCATCCTCCAATTTTTTATTTTAACAGCTCTAGTTACCTAGTCTGCAAAATACTATCTTTGATACAGTTTTACATTGGTTTCTCCATCGTAAGCAGGTACGGATACCACAACAACTTCATTTTTAGAAGTAGGGATGTTTTTACCAACATAATCTGCCCTGATAGGCAACTCACGATGTCCCCTATCAACCAATGCGGCAAGTTGAATTTTAGCAGGTCTGCCAAGTTCAATTAAAGCGTCCATAGCCGCCCTTGCCGTGCGCCCTGTATATAGCACGTCATCTACCATTACTACGGTGGCGCCGTTTATATCAAAATCAATTTCAGTTTTATTTAATGTAGGCATATCTTGCTGATTTGTAGATAAATCATCGCGATAAAGTGAAATATCAAGTTTGCCTGTTTTTACACTTATGCCCAGAGTTTTTAGTTTTTCTGATAAAATTTCGGCAAGTGCCACGCCGCGCCTAACGATACCGATTATGCAAATCTCGCTAGTTTCGTCATTACGCTCTACTATTTCGTGGGCTATTCTTACCAAAGCGCGTGTAACTGCGCCCTCATCCATAATGGTTGATTTAAACTCCATAAAAAACCTCTAAAAAAATAACTTGCCTTACGGCAAGCTATGATTATTGCAAGTTTTATATTTACACATTTATAAACCTTGCCGACCTCTCTGTGCCGCATTAAAGATTGCAAATATATAATAACATTTTCCCTAAAATTTGTAAAGCGAATTTTATGAATATTACTAAACTGTAATCAAAAAAATATACTTTGAAAGGATGATTATATTGAGTAGAATTTTTAATGTCAACTTATTTGTTATTTTTGGGCTTGGTGCGATTTGTTACGGTCTTATCGAGGTAGTTTCAAGAGGTTATACCCACCCTAGTATGCTTCTTGCGGGCGGTATTTGTTTTGTAAGTATGTTTTTTATTGATAACCTAAAAATTAACTTTGTTTTAAAATGCATTATAAGCGCCGCCCTTATTACTAGCGTTGAATTTATATTTGGGTGCATTTTTAATATAGTTTTGAAATACGACGTTTGGGATTATAGCGCAGAACCATTTAATTTATTAGGGCAAGTTTGCTTGAAATTCTTTCTTATTTGGTGCGTTTTATCTGCAGGTGGAATTTTACTTTCAAGACTTATAAGAGTTGCTTTAGCATAATGAAAACCGCAGTCTTTTGACTGCGGTTTTTAGATTATTTATAGTATTTAACTGCGGCTTTGAACATACCAATTTCATAATTACCTGGTACGTTTTTGTAAAGTCCGTTGCCAATACGCTCGCTATGACCCATTTTACCAAATACACGTCCATCAGGGGAAGTGATACCCTCGATAGCGTACATTGAGTTATTAGGATTAAAGTGAACATCGGTAGTAGCATTACCGTTAAGGTCAACATACTGTGTTGCAATTTGACCATTTTCGGCGAGTTTCATAATTAACTCTTCGCTTGCCAAGAATCTGCCTTCACCATGCGAAATTGGCACTGTGTAAACATCGCCAACCTCGGTTTCACTGAGCCAAGGAGATTTATTAGAAGCAACCCTTGTGTGTACAATGCGCGACTGATGGCGTGCGATTGTATTAAAGGTTAGAGTTGGGCAATTTTCATCGGTATCAATGATTTTACCATAAGGAACCAGACCAAGTTTAATTAGTGCTTGGAAACCGTTACAGATACCGCACATAAGACCGTCGCGGTTTTCGAGTAGGTCGGTAACGCCTTCTTTAATAGCGGCATTACGGAAGAATGCAGTTATAAACTTACCACTACCATCAGGCTCGTCACCGCCCGAGAAACCACCCGGAATAAAGATGATTTGAGAATTTTTAATTTCTTCTGCAAACTTATTAACACTTTCGGTGATACCTGCGGAACTAAGGTTATTTATAACAATAATCTCGGGCTCTGCACCTGCATCGCGAAGTGCTTTTGCGGTATCAAACTCGCAGTTTGTACCTGGGAAAGCAGGAATAAGCACGCGTGGTTTCGCAACCTTAATTGCAGGTGCTTTACGGCTCCCTGCGGTGAAACTGAAGTTTTTAACAGGCTCTTTAGTATCGGCAATATTGCAAGAGTAAACGCTTTCAAGTTTATCCTCGTAAACACCTAAAAGTTCATTTAAGTCTACTGCCTCTCCACCATAGGTAATCTCTGCTTTTTCGGTAACAATGCCGATTTCTTTAGCATCAATTTCCTTAGTTGCCTCTACAACGAAACTAGCGTAATTATAACCAAACAAATCGTTTAGAGATAGTGTATCATTAAGATTTGCGCCAAGGCTATTACCAAACGCCATTTTCATTATAGCCTCGGCAATACCGCCCATACCCATAGTATAGCAAGCGGCTATTGCGCCTTCACGCATAAGGGCTGTAATCTTATTATAGGTTGCAAGTAACGATTCTGTTTTAGGTAGACCGTTTTCATCCAATTCGGGTGAAAGCAAATAAAGTTTATTGCCGGAACTTTTAAATTCAGGAGAAACTATATTCTCTACCTTATCAGTAGTAACTGCAAATGAAACCAAGGTAGGTGGAACGTCGATATCCTCGAAACTACCACTCATAGAGTCTTTACCACCGATAGAACCAATGCCAAGTTCTTTTTGTGCTTTAAAAGCGCCAAGAAGTGCGGCAAGAGGTTTACCCCAACGCTTTGCGTCCTTTTTAGGTGATTCAAAATACTCTTGGAAGGTTAAATATACATCTTTAAACTCTGCACCGCTAGCAATTAGTTTTGAAACCGACTCAACAACCGCAAGGTATGCGCCGTGATATGGGCTCTTTTCGGTAATGAATGGGTTGTAACCGAACGCCATTAGTGAGCAATCATTAGTGTGCTTTTTCTCAACCGAGATTTTTTGAACCATACTTTGAATAGGTGTTAACTGATTTTTACCACCGAAGGGCATAAGCACTGTGCCGGCACCAATAGTAGAGTCAAAACGCTCGGAAAGACCACGTTTTGAGCATATATTAAGGTCAGATGCAAGGGCTAAAAGATTTTCTGCAAAGCCGCCCTTAACCTCTTTATCATAAGCCTCAGGTTTTGCAGGTGCAATAGAGATATGTTTATCTGCGCCGTTAGAATTTAAGAACTCACGGCTAACATCAACAATCTTCTTACCGTTCCAATTCATAACAAGTCTTGGTTCTGCACGAACAACAGCAACAACCTTTGCTTGTAGGTTTTCTTTCTTTGCTAGTTCTATAAATCTATCAACGTTATATGGCTCTACAACAACTGCCATACGCTCTTGCGATTCGCTGATAGCAAGTTCAGTTCCGTCAAGACCTTCGTACTTTTTAGGTACTGCATTTAAGTCAATTTCAAGGCCGTCTGCAAGTTCGCCAATAGCAACAGACACTCCGCCTGCGCCAAAGTCGTTACAGCGTTTTATCATTCTGCAAGCTTCTTTGTTTCTAAAGAGTCTTTGCAATTTTCTTTCTTCGGGAGCGTTACCCTTTTGCACCTCTGCGCCGCAGGTTTCGACCGAGTGTGAATCGTGCGCTTTAGAAGAACCTGTTGCACCACCGATACCATCACGGCCTGTGCTACCGCCTAAAAGGATAACAACGTCATCGGGGTCGGGACGCTCACGGCGAACGTTTTCAGCAGGGGCTGCTGCGATAACTGCACCAATCTCCATACGTTTTGCAGCATAGCCATCATGATAAATTTCATCAACAATACCTGTTGCCAAGCCGATTTGGTTACCATAAGAAGAATAACCTGCTGCGGCAGTTGTAACAATTTTACGTTGTGGAAGTTTGCCCTTAATTGTTTCATTAACGGGTTTTAGTGGGTCTGCAGCACCCGTTACACGCATAGCGCCGTATACGTATGAACGACCTGAAAGTGGGTCACGAATTGCGCCACCAATACAGGTTGCCGCGCCGCCAAATGGCTCAATTTCGGTTGGATGGTTGTGGGTCTCGTTCTTAAACAGAAGTAACCAAGGCTCAACTACGCCGTCAACCTCAACGTCGATTTTAACGGTACAAGCGTTGATTTCTTCAGACTCATCCAATTTATCAAGTTTGCCATTTACCTTCAGATATTTAACCGCAACTGTTGCAATATCCATTAAGCAAATAGGCTTTGTGCGGTTGAGTTCCTTGCGAACGGCAATATACTCATCGTAAGCCGACTGCAAAAGTTCATCCTCAAACTTAACGTCATCAATAACTGTTAAGAATGTAGTATGACGGCAGTGGTCAGACCAATATGTATCTATCATACGAATTTCAGTGATAGTTGGGTCGCGTTTTTCGCTCAAAAAATACTCTTGGCAGAATGCAATATCATCGGCATCCATAGCAAGACCGTAATCCTTAACAAATTTCTCAAGGCCTGCTCTATCAAGTTTCAAAAATCCGTCTAAAGTAGCAACATCTGTTGGAATCTCAAAATCCATTTTAAGAGTTTCAGGCTTTTCTAGTGTAGCAAGCCTTGACTCAACAGGGTTGATAACGTACTTTTTGATTTCTTCTATATCAGCATCACTTAAGTTACCCTCTAAAACATATACCTTTGCGGTACGAATTAAAGGTCTTTCGCCCTGCGATATAATTTGGATACATTGAGCGGCAGAGTCTGCGCGTTGGTCAAACTGACCTGGCAAAAACTCTACTGCAAACACATAGCCACCGTTAGCGTCTACACTATCGGTAACAATATCGAGTTGTGGCTCTGAAAAAACAGTACCCTTTGCATACTCGAAAAGTTCTTCGCTTATATTTTCAGCATCGTACCTGTTTATAACACGTACGCCTTCTAGGCTTTTTATGCCAAGTAATGAGGTAGCGTCCGAAAATAACGCTTTGGCTTCGTGCGCTAATTCTTTCTTCTTTTCAACAAAAACTCTAAATACCATTTATTTTTCCTCCGTAGTAAGCGCTTTTAGAGCACGCTTACCAATATCGCTACGATAATAAGCATTTTCGAACTTAATGGTTTTAACCATACCATAAGCCCCGTCTATTGCTTCGCTTAAACTATTAGCAACGGCAGTAGCACCCAAAACACGACCGCCCGCAGTAACAAGTTTACCGCCGCTTATTGCCGCGCCTGCAACGTATACTGTGTTCTCAATCTCGCTTGGTATGGTTATCTCAAAACCTTTATCATAACTTTGTGGGTAACCCTTTGAAGCCATTACAACACAGCAAGCGTGAGCATCACGGAATTTCACTTCTGTTTCGCTTAATTTCTCATCGGTAACTGCCTGCATAACTGTTAAAAGGTCGCTTTCAAGTAGTGGTAGCACAACCTGAGTTTCAGGGTCGCCAAAACGACAGTTGTACTCTATAACCTTTGGTCCGTTTTTAGTA
>JAZNBX010000045.1:0-62248 GCA_045587265.1 Acutalibacteraceae bacterium
AGTAAATATAATTTTAGTAATAAAATAATTTTTATAATTTCAATTTTTACACCCTGCTGATTCTATCGGCAGGGTGCAATTTATTTAAGAAAGGATTTTTAAAATGATTAAAACAAAAAGCCAAAAACTATTTCAGGTGAAAGCAGGTGATATCGTATGGGTAAACTATGGTGAATTCGATACCGAAAGCAAAACTCACGACAACAGACAGAAGGGCGTTAGACCCGCAGTTATTTTAAGTAATACTGCTTGTTGCGAGAGTTCGCCAGTTGTTGTTAGTTGTCCGTTAACGGCTAAAATTCACAAGAAGTTACCCGTTCATTTGATGCTTAATTCATCCGCATTAAGAAAACCTAGTTTTGTTTTACCAGAGCAAATTTGTGCTATTAACAGGTATCAAATTCTTGGTAAATTAGGTGAACTTAATTCGTCAGAAATGAAAATGGTTAAAACAGCTGTTGAACACCAGTTGTTTGGCATTTAACCCACCATCTCTTTGTAAAAAATAAAACAGGAAGGAGGTGTTAACATGGAAAATGGTAATCAGACTGCTACTAATATACCAATGCAAGTGTTTGCCATAAAGAAAGGATTCAAAAACGAAAAAGAAGATAGTGTTGAATATGAACTACTTGTAAGATTTAACATATGTAGTATACCAACACTTGTTACACTTTCAGTGCCTACTTCGTTTGAATTCATAATGGACCGCATAAAAAGAAACTTTGTAGAATAAGATTAACACTATTAAGAAAATCGGTGCCTTTGAGGTACCGATTTTCTTATCCAAACACAAAAAAAGAGCCTTACGTTTATGCAGCGAAGTCTGTATAAACGGCGGCTTAGGTGTTTAAGCGAAATTTCCAAGAAAGATTGAGATAAAAAGCTCAGGAGGTAGAGTCTGAAAACGACTCCCGTTTAAGTATTTAACGAAAAATTATCAAGAAAGGAGGAAAGAGGATGGCAAGAGGCAAGAAGAAAAATCCAAGGAAAGAACTGCTGAAAATATTAAACAATAAGTTTACACCTGGTGTTTCCAAAGCAGAATCAAGCCCTGATAGCATTCGTTCTTACGGAACTTTTAAGGTGTACCTGCAGCAAGGGGAACGATTCATTACATATTGCCAAAAGCATCACAATGAACGCAATTTCAAGAAGATGGCACAGTACATACCGGAATATATAATGCACATGAGAGATGTTCAATGGTTAAGTAATCGAACGATTAAAACTGCCAGAGCGGCTCTTTGCAAAATATTTGATTTAAAATGTTCAGAGCTGATGAAAGAAATTGCAAAGTTATATTTCGATGGCAATGAAAGGGCTGCAGAGGAAAGGCTCATGTTTAGGAGGCAGGATATAAAACGAAGTCGAGAGGTTTGGACAGAAGATAGAATTGATGATAGCAAAGGAATCGCACGGGAAATTAAAGTGTTTTGTCAGAGTTGCGGGTTAAGACGTCAGGAACTAGAGTCAATAAAAAAAGAACACGTGAAAGTACTTAAAGATGGCTCGGTAGTTTTGCATTTAACAGGTAACACAAAAGATGCAAAACGGGAAGGGTTAAGTAGGGTCAAAACAAAGGGCGGTAAAAGTAGAGATGTAGAATTTCTTTTAACAGATGAATCAAAAAAGGTATTGAAAAAATGGATGAAAATGAATGAGAGAGGAGAACAGCTATGCCCATATTCTATTTCTTCAAATTTAGATGTCCATGCATATAGAAGCGATTACGCAAACGCATTGTATAAAAAGTACGCTGAACCAATTGAAAATATTCATCCAAAAGAAAGAATTCCATCCCAACGACCTTACAAAAGATATTCCGATGGACGAAGCAGGGTCGCACGAGATGGAATGGTTAGCCGCATATATCGTTGCGGTGATGAGTTAAAAGGCGTTTATTTGGATAGAGTCGCTATGCGAATAGTCTCTAAAAACTTAGGACACAATAGAGAGTCTGTATTTGCCATGTCTTATTTCAGGAAATAAGACAAATCTCTTTTTTAATGAGTTTCAATTTATTGAATTGAAGAATTATTTATGATATAATAATGCTGAAAAACATATAGCAAAACTCCCTTTATTTGTAAAACAAAGGGAGTTTTAATGAGTGAAATATGTTCTTACTAGTTAAAGTCGAAACAGTTTTAAGTTGTAATAGTATTATTGTAGTGGTTCGATTTGTCTATATATTACTGAAATTAGTTAATAACACCCAGGTACATCAAGGGAAGTTGGTGTAAACCTTAAACAGGGTTACAATGGTGATTTAACTTCAAAGCAGGCTGGCTCTATCGGTGGTCAAATGGTTAAAAAGATGATCGAATCTTATGAAAACAGCATGAAATAAGATGCATTATAAATTTTTGTATTGCTAAATATGTTTTTAACACGAACGGATAAGTTTGTGTTATGTATAATATATAGTTTTTAAGGCTTTACAATAAAAAAGAAGGAGTAACTCTAGTAGTTATTCCTTCTTTTGATTTTATTAGATTGTAATTAGATTAAAAGTTCCGCGATTTGAATAGCGTTTGTAGCGGCGCCTTTTCTAACCTGGTCGCCACAGCACCAAATGTTAAGACCCTTGTCGCAGGTTAAATCCTCGCGAATTCTACCAACGAAAACAATATCTTGGTCGCTTGTGTCTATTGGCATAGGTAGTACGTTATTGTCTAGGTCGTCAACAAGTTTACATCCGGGAGCAGAAGCGATTATGTTTCTTGCATCCTCTACTGAAACCTTATCACGTGTTTTAACAACAACAGAAATCGAGTGTGAGCGAACAACAGGAACTCTAACGCAGGTGCAACTTACTAGAAGTCCAGGCAAGTGCATAATTTTTCTGCCTTCGTTTTGCATTTTCATTTCTTCGGTTGTATAGCCGTTTTCAACACCACTACCAATTTTAGGGATTAGGTTGTATGCGATTTGGTTAGTGAAAACGTTAGAAACGATTTCGCCACCATCTAATACTGCACGGCTTTGGTCCATAAGTTCAACAGGACCGCCAGCACCTGCACCTGAAACTGCTTGGTAAGTTGATGCAACCATTGTTTCAATAGGGCTTAATTTGTTTAGTGCATTAACTGCAACTAATGTAATGATTGTTGAGCAGTTAGGATTAGAAATAACGCCTTTATGTGCCTTAGCGTCTTCGGGGTTGATTTCAGGAATTACTAGAGGTACATCTTTATCCATACGGAAAGCGCTTGAGTTATCAACAAAAACTGCTCCTGCTTTTACAATGTGAGGTGCCATTTCTTTAGCGATAGCGTTGCTAGCGGCACCAAGAACAATATCCATACCCTCAAAAGAGTCCTTTGTAACTTCTTCTACGGTATATTCCTTGCCCATATATTCAATCTTTTTGCCTGCACTTCTAGATGATGCAAGAAGTTTAAGCTCGCCAATAGGGAAGTTCCTTTCGGCTAAAATTTTAAGCATTTCTCTACCAACCGCACCGGTTGCACCAATAATGGCAAGATTTACTTTTTTCATAATAACAATTCCTTTCGCGTGGGGTTATTTAATAAAGCTATCGTATAGTACACGAATAGTCTTTTCGTAATCACTACTATCAACACCAACTATGATATTGCGTTCTTCAGGGCCTTGAGAAATCATTCTGATGTTGATACCACTTTCGCCCATAGCGGCAAATAACTTACCTGAAGTACCGGGCTTGAATGCCATATTTCTGCCAACAACAGCAATAATGGCAATATCTTCAATAACGTCAATCTTGTTGGGCTCTATCTCGGTCTCAAGCTCGCCGATAATTGTATATAGATTATCCTTAACACTAGCGGTTGCCATAACAAATGAGAACGAATCAATACCTGAAGGTGCATACTCAATAGCAACGCCGTTGCGCTCGAAAACCTGGAAGATGCGACGTAAAATACCAACGCCTGCAGATAGACCGTGTTTGTTTAATGTGATAATGCTAAAGCCGTGTCTACCTGTAATACCTGTAATAAAGCTCTTGTCGTTAAGTGTGTCATCACACTCTTTCATAATCACAGTACCGCTGTTTTCGGGGTCGTTGGTATTACGGATATTAAGCGGAATGTTTGCTTTTTTAACAGGGAATATAGTACCCTCGTGAAGAACCTGTGCACCCATATATGAAAGTTCGCGAAGTTCATCATAAGTAATGTGTTTAATAGGCTTTGGATTATCAACAATCCTTGGGTCTGCCATAAGAACACCGCTAACGTCGGTCCAGTTCTCGTAAACGTCTGCTTTTAAAGCGGCAGCGGCAAGAGCACCTGTAATATCAGAGCCACCTCTTGTCATTACCTTTATGTTAGCGTTAGGCATAATTCCGTAAAATCCTGGAATAACAATACCTTTTTCGTAAGGAATGTTTTGAAGTTTAGCGTATGATTTTTCGGTATCAATGCTACCATCGAATTTAAAGGTTAACCAATCTGTTGCATCAACAAATTTGAAACCGAGAAAATCTGCTAAAAGCATGGCAGAAAGATATTCGCCTCTGGATACTAACTCATCTTGGGTAATACCTTTTTTCATTTTAGCCTTAATAGCATCAAGTTCAGCCTCAATATCAATGGTAAGACCTAGGTCATTTTTAATTTCAATGTATCTTTCGCTGATTAGGTCAAAAACGCTATCACTGCTTACGCCGTATTGTAGGTGAGCATAGCAAAGATAGAGTAAGTCTGTAATTTTGTGGTCGTCCGAAAATCTTTTACCTGCGGCAGATACAACAACTACCTTTCGGCTTTCTTCCGCTGTAACGATTTCTTTAACCTTTTTATACTGATTTGCATCGGCCATTGAAGAACCGCCAAATTTAAGTACCTTAAACATTTAAATCTCCTCCTTATAATATACCCGCGATGAATGCATCGTTCTCTTTAGCGAAAGCGTGCATGTATGAAACTGTTTGCGGGTGGGTAACAACGCCGTTTTCCCAACGTTCTTTTATTAAAGACGGGTCTAGTTTATCGCACGCAGGGGCGGCAACATAATAGCAGTGTGAAACGGCAGAGTTATTAAGAGTTATATCGTTTATACTAGAATTATATGTTCTTTTTACACCGCTTGCCACATCAATACAGTCGTTAATAACTGTGTATGCGGTTGGGTATCTACCGGCACCAAAGCCAAGGTAAGCACCAATACCTACGTTTTCTGCTTTGTACTCGATTCTGTTTAAGTTGCGCGAAACTGCCGACCAAGAAGAATCGTCTTTAACGAGTGTAGGCTCTGTGTAAGCAGAAATGCCGTCCTCGCTGTTAGTAGCAGTTGCAATAAGTCTGCAAAGGTAACCGTGCTTTTCACAATCGCTAAGTGTTTTTGAGGTTACACCGCCGATGCCACGAATAGCAATCTCGGCAGGGTTTACACAAACGCCAAAAGCAATGTTAGCAGAAATACCAATTTTGCGGCCCGTGTCGAGTCCGTCTATATCGGAACTTGGGTCTGCTTCTGCAAAACCTAATTGTTGTGCAGTTTTAAGTGCATCGGCAAAATCTGTGCCATCCTTGTGCATAGCATCAAGAATGTAGTTAGTAGTGCCGTTTAAAATGCCCTCTATGCTTTGTACCTTGCTTGTCCTAACGGTTCTTTCAAGGTTAATAAGCCAAGGGATACCGCCACCAACTGCCGCAGTATAACGTAATGCAACACCTTTTTCTACCGCAAGGGCGGTAAGTGTTTTATAGTTTTCGCAAATAACAAGTTTGTTTGCGGTAATAACGTTTTTGCCTGCGTTCAAAGAAGCAGTAATGAATTTTAATGCAACGTCTCTACCACCGATAAGTTCAACAACAGTATCAACTTCTGGGTCGTTAAGAATTACATTTATATCGGTTACACTTTTTGCCTCAATATCGTTGTGCTCTACTAAATCAAGAACGTATTTAACCTTTAGTTCGTCAGATTTTAAAGCCATTTCATAAACGCCGTAGCCAACGGTACCGAAGCCAAGTATTGCGATGTTCATTATTTGGACCTCATCTCTTTTGCAGTGAATTTCTAGTAAAAATAAATAATACTCTAAAAACACTTGAATTTTTTTACAAAGTATTATATCATAATAATATTAAAAATGCAATAGAAACTAAAGGCTTTTTTGCAAAGAATGGAGAAAAATTATGTTATATCAAAGTACAAGAAATAATGGTGAAAAAATATCGTCAGCAACTGCTATACTTCGCGGTATTGCAACCGATGGCGGTCTTTATATGCCTGAGAGTTTAAGCGGGGTTGAGTTTGATTATAAACTAACTTTGGATATGGATACATACGAGATTGCAGAGTATGTACTTTCAACCCTTTTTACTGATTTTAGCAAAGAGGAAATGAAAGAACTTGTAAACAAGGCTTACAAAACTAAGTTTGAAACGGATGTTTTAACACCAACCGTTAAAGTAGGCGATAGTTTCGTACTAGAACTATTCAGAGGTCCTACAAGTGCGTTTAAGGATGTAGCGCTTTCAATGTTGCCACAACTTATGACTGCGTCGCGCCAAAAACTAAATATTGGCGAGCAAACCGTTATCCTAACAGCAACTAGTGGCGATACCGGTAAAGCGGCTTTGGAAGGTTTCCATGACGTTGAGGGTACAAAAATTATCGTTTTCTATCCACACGGCGGTGTTAGCCCAATCCAAAAAGCACAGATGGTAACACAAACAGGTAACAACGTTTGTGTTTGCGCAGTTCGCGGTAATTTTGATGATGCTCAAACAGGTGTTAAAAAGATATTCAACACCTGCTCAAAAGAAGGCTTGCTCAAAGGTAGTGGCTTTGAACTTTCAAGCGCTAACTCAATAAATGTTGGCAGACTAGCCCCACAAATCGTATATTATTTCCGTTCTTATGCAGACCTAGTAAGAAATGGCGAGATTAAAGCAGGGGACAAGGTTAACTTTGTAGTACCTACAGGTAACTTTGGCGATATCCTTGCAGGTTATTTTGCAAAACTTTTAGGTCTTCCTGTTGATAAACTTGTATGTGCTTCAAATGCAAACGACGTATTAACCGAGTTCTTGAACACGGGTAGATATAACCGTATGCGCACATTCTTTAAAACTGTTTCTCCATCTATGGATATTTTGGTTTCAAGTAACCTAGAAAGACTTCTATATCTAGCGCTTGACTGCGATGCAGAAAAAACAGCGGCATATATGAAGAGTCTTGATGAAACAGGCGAATATACCATCGAGCCCGAAGTTTTGAATAACTTAAAAGAGGTGTTCTTTGCAGGTTGTTGCGATGATGAACAAACCGAAAAGACAATCGGTGAAGTATACGATAACTATGGTTATTTGTGCGATACCCACACTGCAGTTGCTTGGAACGTTGCCGAGCAGTTTAAAAAGGAAACCGGCAACAAAAACCCTGTCATTGTACTTTCAACTGCATCACCTTATAAATTTGCTGATGCTGTGAGCCACGCTATTGGCTTAAAAGCAGAGGAAGATGAGTTCGTACTAATGGGTAATCTCTGCGAAAAAACAGGTGTTGCAATTCCAAAAGGTCTTGCAGGTTTAAAGGGTAAAGAAGAATTGCATAAGGACGTTATAGATAAGGATAAAATGCTAGAATATGTTTTAGCAAAACTAGGTGAGGCCGAATGGAGCAAGTAGTTGTAAAAATACCTGCAACTACCGCGAATATGGGACCTGGTTTTGATTGTGTAGGTTGTGCGTTATCTGTTTATAACACAATAACCTTCAAAAAGATGCCTTCGGGCGTGGTGGTTGACGGTAAAGAAAGAAACTTTCCTAATGATAAGAGTTTGGTAGTTTCTGCATACAAAACCGCACTAGAAGAACTTAATCAGAAATTCACGGGTATTTCTATTGAAATCAACTCGAAAATACCTGTTACGCGTGGCCTTGGCTCAAGTGCCGCAATCATTGTTGGTAGCGTTACTGCAGCGTATGTTTTAAGTGATATTCCGCTTGATAAACAGCGTGTTTTTGAGATTGCATCAAAAATTGAGGGGCACCCCGATAACGTTGCACCAGCTATTTTTGGCGGACTTACCGCATCGTTTATGGATGGCGGCGTTCCGCATACTGTTAAATACGATGTGCACGAAAAGTGGCATTTTACCGCTCTTGTACCAAGTTTTAGATTAAATACAAGTAAGGCGCGTGCGGCTTTGCCTCGTGCAATTACGGTTAGGGATGCTGTATATAATCTTTCCAGAACCGCAGTAATGCTAAAAGCGTTTGAAAATGGCGACGAAAAGATGTTAGGCATTGCCGTTAACGATAGGTTGCATCAACCATACCGTAAAATGCTTATCAGAGATTATTCTAAAATCGAGAGTATTGCAAAAAGTTTAAAATGTGCCGCAGTATATTTAAGTGGTGCAGGCCCAACAATTATGTGTGTTTCATCAAGCGCAGATTTTTCTAATAAAATGGCAATTCGCCTAAAAGCAGAGCATAAAAATAATTGGGAAGTTTTGCCATTATATATTGATACTGAGGGTGTGCAATATTCCGTTTAAAAGGAGAATATGATGGCCAAAAAGAATCATATTTATTTGGTTGGCAACGCTCATCTCGACCCTGTTTGGCAGTGGCGTTGGCAAGAGGGAAGTGCAGAAGCAAAAGCGACCATTCGTTCCGCACTTGATAGAATGAATGAGTTCCCTGAGTTTAAATTTGTTTGTTCTTCATCCTCAGTCTTTATGTGGATAGAAGAATTTTGTCCCGAGATGTTCGAAGAAATTAAAGAGCGAGTTAATGAGGGCAAATTCATTATAGTTGGAGGTTGGCATGTTCAACCTGACTGTAATTTGCCCGCAGGCGAAGGCTTTGCAAGGCAGTCGCTATATTCACAGCGCTATTTTAAAGAAAAATTCGGTGTTACCGCAAAGGTTGGTTACAACGTCGATAGCTTCGGACATAATTTAATGATGCCGCAAATTTTAAGAAAAAGCGGTATGACTGATTATATCTTTATGCGCCCGGGTTACACTGAAAATCCTATTGAATCAGATGTTTTTAAGTGGGTTTCGCCCGATGGTTCAAGTGTAAATGCTTTCCGTATTTTCAGGGAATATTGTTTTATGTTTGATACCATGGAAAAGTTTGATGATCGTATCAAAATTTTAGGCGGAGAACAAAAAGTTGCTTTAGATTATACGCCGTTGTTTTATGGCGTTGGCAACCACGGTGGCGGCCCAACAATTAAGAATTTGCAAATTATTGAAGAGTATAAAAGACTGCACCCCGAAATAGAACTTACATATTCAAATCTTTCGGATTTCTTCGAGCGACTCCGTGATGAAAACGTACAACTTCCCGAGTTGAGCGATGATTTGCAGCACCATGCAAGCGGTTGCTATTCAGCATTGCTACCGGTTAAAAACAGCATTCGACGTAGCGAAACATCTTTAATAGCGGCAGAAAGTTATTCGTATCTTGCAAATATTCTTTGTGGTAAACCTGTTAAAGCCGAACGAATTAAGGAAGCGTGGCAAAATGTTTGCTTTATGCATTTCCACGATTTGTTTGGTGGTTGCTGCACAAAAGAAGCGCAGGATGATGGATTTTATATTACGGGTGCGGCGCTTAATACTGCCGCAGTTGAAGAAAATAATGCACTGCAAACGATTAGTTGGAATATAAATACCGAGGAACATAAATACCTTGGTATGCCTATTGTTTTCTTTAACCCACACGGATTTGACGTAAGTACTACCGTGCAGTTAAATCAACAAAATACAAGCGTTGTAGATGTAAATGGTAATAAAGTACCTATTCAGTACGTTCGCTCGAAAACAGCGGCTTGTTATGAAAGAAATGACGTTCTGGTTAATGTTTCGGTACCCGCACTTGGATATACCATTTATTACACTAAACCAACAGGGCAGTGGGACCCTGCTATAAATAATAACGAAAAGAATGAAAAAATAAATGCAGAAATAAAGACACCGTCGGTTTGGCTTACGACAAAAGCGGTGCTTGAAAATGACTTGTTAAAGATTACCTTTAATCAAAATAGCGGTCATATTATTTCTATGGTTGATAAGCGTAGTGGCAAGGAAATTATAACCGATTCTGCGGCGGTTCCTGTTGTGATTGATGAGTATGAGCACGATACTTGGAGCCACGAAAAGAATTACTTCACCAACGTTTGCGGTACGTTTAACGATGCTAAGGTTACAGTAATTGAAACGGGTCCTGTTCGTGCAACTATAAAGGTAGTTAGTCAATATAATAAATCGACCCTTACACAGTATTTTTCGCTTACAGAAGGTAGTGATAAGTTAAGTGTTAAGGCGGTTGTAGATTGGCACGAAAAGCACAAAATGCTTAAAATTAAGTGGCCAATGGCGGTTGAAAATCCAAAAGCATATTACGAAATTCCATTTGGTGTTATTGAGCGTGAGGCTAATGGCGAGGAAGAACCAGGCCTTATGTGGACTGCAGTTGAAAACGATAACGGCGGTTATGCAATATTAAACGACAAAACCTACAGTTCAAGCGTAAAAGACGGCACGATTTATCATACAATCGTTCGTAGTCCGGCTTATGGTGACCATGGCAGACCTAGAACCGACGAGTGTATTCATACCGACCAAGGTGAGCACGAGTTTTCTTATGTTCTTATGCCTTGCGGTAAGGATTTTGCACCCGTTATTAAAGAGGCAAAACTCTTGAATAAACCCGTTACTACAATAATGGATACTTGGCACGGTGGTGAACTTTCTGCCAACACTTTCAAAGGTATAGAAATTAGCCAAGAAAACATTATGCTTTCGGCTATAAAGCGTAGCGAAGACGGACGTGGTACGGTTATTCGTTTATACGAAACCGACGGCAAAAACACCAAGGTTTCGGTAAGCGGTATCGTAATGCCGGCTACCCTTAATGCAGACTTTACTCCATATTCAGTAAAAACTTTCTATCTTGCAGATGATAGCACAGAATGGATAGAGGTTTTGTTTACAGAATACCAAGAGTAATAATGTACAAACATCCCCTCATAATTTCTAGTAAAGAGATTATGGGGGGATATTTTTATGCGATATTTAGTTTTAACAAAGCGGCAGTTTACAGTGGCTTTGTCTAGCCTCTTGGTAGTTATTTTAGCAGTTGTAGGAACAATAGGCGCATTTGCGGAGTCAGAGCGCAAATTGCCTATTTATTGTGTAGAAAACAATAAAAAACAAATAGCAATTAGTTTTGACGCCGCTTGGGGCGCAGACGATACCGACCAACTTATAAGCATACTAAAAACGTACAAAGTAAAGGCAACGTTTTTTGTGGTTGGCGCTTGGGTTGATAAGTATCCTAATGAGGTTAAAAAACTGGGGGAAGCAGGGCATAGGGTAGAAAATCACTCAAACTCGCACCCGTATATGACAAAACTTTCAACCGAAAAAATGAATATGGAACTAACGGCTTGTAACGAGAAAATCAAGAAAATAACAGGCAGACAACCGGTCCTTTTCAGAGCACCCTACGGCGATTATAATAACACAGTAATCGATACCGTCCAAAGCCAAAAAATGTTCACAATCCAATGGGACGTTGATAGCCTTGATTGGTTTGAGAGTGCTACGCCGGATAGTATCATAAAGAACGTTACCACAAAGGTTAAAGACGGCTCGATTATACTAATGCATAACGATGCCAAGCACACTCCTGCTGCCTTGCCGACAATTCTTAAAACTTTACAAGATAACGGCTATGAGTTTGTGCTAATAGAAGATTTAATTTATAAGGATAATTATGAAATAAGACACGACGGAATGCAGTGTAAGAAAAATTAATTCAAATAAATTTAAGTAAGGGAATATAATGGTTTAATGACAATAAAATAATTTATTTATGCGCGACGAAATATAACAAATTTTGTCGCGCTTTTACATTTGTTTTAAATGAAAATTATAAGTTACTAGACGTTTTATTTGTTTAATAAAAAATTATGTAATTATTTAAAAATTATTACGCTAATATGACGTATTTTTACAAGAGATTTATATTATTATCAATACGTTAATATAACGTATTGGAGAGCATAGTTTATATGAAAAAAATTTGCTTTTACGGAAATAAAAATATTATTGCGAATAAGTTAAAAGATTTGAGAGATATTAGAGGATTGTCGCAAGGGGATTTAGCAGCGAAATTACAGACGATGAATGTTAACATTGACCAACAAATGATAAGCAAAATTGAAAATAATAATCGTCAAGTTACTGACTATGAATTGGCATGTATTTGCAAATGCTTATCAATTACGCCAAATGAATTAATGAACTTTTCTGAATTCAAATTTGATTAAGCGCACTTTAATTTTGGTTCAATTATTTTTAAATATAAAATCTGGCAATTAAAGAACAGGAGATGTATTTTATGGCAAAGAAAATCAGCAGTGCTATTTTAGCAATCTTATTAACAGTTGTTATGATTGTTAATTGTGGCGCACCTGCAGTTTCCGCCGCTTCTAATAATAGCGGACAAACTGTAAACATTGTTACTAGTGGCGAAATTAAAGTTGAGCAAAAACTAGCAACAAAAAAGAAAAAATTGAAAATTGTAAAACAACCCACTTCAATTATTGTTGTGCCTAACAAGAAAACCGCTAAGGCAACTGTTAAGGCTAGTGGCGATAAATTGAAGTACAGATGGTATTACAAGAATTCTGGTAAAAAGAAGTATACTAAAACCAGTGTTACTAAAAGTTACTATTCTGTAAAAATGAGCAAAAAGGTTAATAACCGTAAGGTTTACTGTAAAATTACCGACAAGTACGGTAAAACAGTCAAGACAAAAACAGTAACCTTGAAAATGGGTAAAACATTGAAAGTAACTACCCAACCAAAGTCTGTAACAGTATTAAGTGGACAAACTGCAAAGGTCACCACTAAAGCGACAGGCGATAAGGTGAAATATAGATGGTATTATAAAAATGCAGGTAAATCGAAATACACAAAAACAAGTGTAACCAAAAACTACTATTCTGTTAAGATGAGTAGCAGTGTTGCAAATCGTTCGGTTTACTGTTTGATTACCGATAAGCATGGTGTGAAAATTAAAACTAATGTAATAACACTTGCTATGGGTAAGACCCTTAAAATAACAAGTCAACCGAAATCAGTTGTTGTTAGAAAAAATGCAACAGTTTCTGTTAATGTTGCAGTTTATGGCGATGGCGTTAAATACGAGTGGTACTATAAAGATGCAAAGTCGACCGCGTTTGTAAAGGCAACAACCAAAAACAATACATATTCTGTAGCGATGAATAGCAATATTAGCGGAAGACAGGTTTACTGTAAAATTACCGATAAATACGGAAAAACTGTAGTATCTAACACAGTAACCTTAACAATGGCAACCGAACTTGCTATTGCTAAACAACCTGAGTCTCAAACAGCATATTGCGGCGCTGTTGCTAAAATATCTGTTGATGCTATCGGCGATGGTTTGCAGTACAAATGGTTTGTAAAAAAAGCAAGCGATACCGAGTTTGTAGCAGACGAGAATGCTAACGGCAATCAATATCAAGTTAATGTTGACGAGTCGTTAGACGGCGCAAAGGTGTATTGCGTAATTACTGATAAGTATGGCGTTTCGGTTACTTCTAAAACTGCCACAATTACTGCTGCAACTCCACTTTCAATAACTGCGCAACCAGTATCACAGGCTATATACTGTGGTTCTAAAAGTGCTATTACTGTTAGTGCTAATGGCGATGGTTTAGAGTACAAATGGTACATAAAAAAGGCAACCAATGAAGCTTTTGCGCTTGATGCTGATTATACAACCGATGTTTATGATGTTGTTGTAGACAAGTCATTAGACGGCGCAAAGGTTTATTGCGTAGTAACAGATAAATATGGCAGTTTAGTTACTAGCGAAACTGCTACTATAACTGCGGCTACAGTTCTCAAAATTGAAACAGAACCTAAATCCGAGGCTGTTTACTGTGGCTCTGAATCTACCATCTTTGTAGAGGCAACAGGCGATGGTTTGGAGTATAAATGGTACTGCAAAAAGACAACTGATGATTTTGCAGAAGTTGCTGATTTTACCACAAATCGTTATGAGCAAACTATTGATTATAACTTTGACGGTGCAAAGGTTTATTGTGTAGTTACTGATAAATATGGAAGTTCTGTCACAACTGAAACTGTTACTATAACTGCGGCAACAGTTTTAAGCATTACAACAAGACCTAACTCTGAAACAACCAATTGCGGAACAGAACTTTCGGTTTATGTTGGTGCAAGTGGTGATGGCTTAACATACAAATGGTATGTTAAGAAAGCAGACCAAAGTGAATTTTCTGCTGACGCTACATACAATACATTACATTATAATGCAGTAGCAAACAATACCTTAGATGGCGCTGAAATTTATTGTGTAATTACAGACAAATATGGTACTTCGGTAACCACCAATACTGTTACAGTTACTGTAAAACACAACTATAATGATGGTGTCGTTACTAAAGACCCAACATGTCAAGAAGTGGGTACAAAACTATTCTCCTGTGGTAATTGTACCGCTACTTACACCGAAGACGTTGAGGTTGTAGGCCATGATATGTCTGAATGGGTAACGATTATTGAGCCTACTCCTTATGAGCAAGGCTTAATGCGTCAAGAATGTAAATTTAATTGTGGCCATAAGAATGATAAACCAATTGCTGTTTTGGATGTTTTATACAACATTACAGTTTATACCGACGACACTAATTATGACTTTGTTGGCGTTGGTGATAACGGTAAATATTCACTAGAAGAACCTACCAGATTCGGTTACGTATTCAAAGGTTGGGTAGATGCAAATAACGAGTCGTTTGATGCTAGTGGCAAAGTGTTCCAAAATGTTACAGTTTATGCTGTTTGGGAGGCTGACGATACCGATTCTAAAGAAAAACTTCTAGCACGTGTTAATGCAGGTGTAGAGGAAATAAAGATAACCTCAGATATTACCATTGATGAACCAATTTATATTCCAAACAAAACTACTGTATATTCCGATGGCAACTATAGCCTTGTTCGTGCAGAGGATTATGCAGGCGATATATTTGTTGTAGGTCAGGATGCTGAGTCTAACTTCTCCATATTGGAGGGTGTTAATGCAACCCTTACACTTGGTGGCGGAGAAGGTGAATTAACAATCGATGGTAACTGTGAAAATACTACCACCGAAGTTGTTGGTGCGCTTGTATTCTCTGCAGATAGTAGTATTGTTAATTTGTATGACGGCGTAAAACTTGCCAATAATACTAAAACTGCAAATAAGAGAACTACCGATTTGGATTATGGCGATTATATGTCACAAACTGCTTTAGAGCGAATTGGTGGTGCGGGTATTGTTAACCTAAATTCTACTCTAAACATTTATGGCGGTGTAATTGAGAACAACACCGTAAAAACAGAGCACACTGTTTTCCCAAGCGAAACAGAGGGTGAAAGTGACGTAAAAAAAGAAATCGCTGGTTGCGGTGGCGCTATATATAATAATGGTAACGTCAATATGTATGGCGGTACCATCAGAGGTAATGAGGCACTTCGCGGTGGCGGTATATATAACAATAAGATTATCTATGCTTATGCAGGAACGATTGCAGACAATAAATCCTACACTTACGGTGGTGCTATTTCATCATCGTCGAGTTATTCAGCCGAAATGTACATTGGTACAGAAGATGGCGAAGACGCTATGGTTTTCAGCGGAAATAATTCAAACTCTGCCGGTGGTGCGTTGTATTCAAGTACGACAAGCCCAATCATCGTTTACGGAAACGTTAAGTTTAATAGCAATAGAAGTGAAACAAGTGGTGGTGCCATTTATACCGCGGGCACATTAACACTTTCAGGCACAAAATTTAGCGGCAATAGTTGTAATTATAGCGGTGGCGCTATCTATCATCACTACGCAAGCGCTGATTATACTCGTCGTATTTTTGACGTTGATAACTGCGAGTTTACTGAAAACGTTTCAAGTTGCGGTGGCGCTGTTACTTTGAGCGCAAACTCAACTATTGAAGGAGAGGGAACAGAGGCTTATTTTGATAATTGCGAATTTGTTGGCAACTCAGTTGTTCCTTATGAGTCAAATGCAGGTAATGGTGGTGCAATATATGTAACAAGAAGTAGTGATGTTATTGTAAATAACTGCTCATTCAAAGAAAACTCTGCAGCAAGTGGCGCAGGTGCCATTTCTGTACATAGTAATGCATCACTAGATGTGAATAAAACTGAATTTGAGGGTAATACCGCTTTACACGGTGGTGCTATTTATTCTACTTCTAATGCAACAGTTGATATTGTAGATTCAAACTTCACTTCAAACGCTACAATAGAAACCGAGCCTGACGAAAATGGCAATACCAAGGTTGGTAATGGTGGCGCTGTATATCTATACAATGCAGCTGTTACAATTAAAAATGTTGGTATGTATAATAATACGTCTTCTAACAATGCTGGCGCATTCTATATTGGTGGACGCGACGTTACAATTGACTCTACTTGTGAGTTTATAGGCAATACTGCCGCAAATCACGGTGGTGCGATTTATGTTACATATCAAACTACTACAAATGAAGAAGATGTTGTAGAGAAAATAGGTTCAAAAGTTAAGGTAACCGGCGTTAAGTTCCAGAATAACACTGCACTTTCGGGTGGTGCTATCAGCGCTAGGTCTTATTCTGAATTAACTTTAAAAGACGCTGTGTTTACTGGTAATACAACTCCTAATGCTAAAGTGAGCGAAGATAATGGCGGTGGCGCTATCTATATCAATACTTCTACACTTGATATAAATAACGTAGAATTTATCGATAACGCTTCTGGCTATTATGGTGGTGTTATTAAAGCATCTGGTTGTGAAATTGACGTGGTGGGCACTAACTTTACAGGTTCAAGCGGCGGTACGGGTGCTGTTATGTATGCCGCTAGTTCAACACTTAATGTTACCGACGTTACGTTAGAAGAAAACACCTCAGACTTTAACGGATTCTTCTACTTTAACAAAACAGATGCTGTATTTGACAATTTAACTGCATCTGCTAACTCAGGTAAATATGGCTTTATTTATGCAGGTAATAAATCAGATGTTGATTTAAATAATAGCATTATTGACAAAAACACAGCAACGCAAGGTGGTGCATTGTATTTAGCAGGTGGTTCAACTGTTGATTTGAACAATACTCAAATTACAGATAATGCTGCTACATCACAAGGCGGTGCAGCTTATGTTATCAGCTCGACTTTAAATGTTAATAAAGATTCTGTAATTAGTGATAACTCTGCTGCTTCTGCGGGTGCGATTTATGCAAATGTTGATAAAAAAGACGATGGCTCGTATGTGGAAAGCACAATAAATGTAACCGATGCTAAAATCGAGAACAATACCGCTACAAACCATGGTGGTGCTATTTATACTACAAACTCTACCTTGAATATAAACGATAAGTCTGTCGTTAAAAACAATACAGCAGGTAAAAATGGTGGTGCTATCTATCTAGTACATACCACTGCTAATGTAAGCGGTGCTGACACAAAAATTACTAACAATAGCGCACAGGAACACGGTGGCGCGTTCTATGTTGTTTATGAAAATGTAGTTGTAGAAGAACAAGAGATAAAATACGGTAGTACACTTAATATTACTGATGCGCTTGTTTCTGAAAACACTGCTTTAAATGGTGGTGCTATTAGCGCACGTACAAATAGTACAGTAAATCTAAGCAATCTAACCCTTTCTAACAATAGCACACCTGATGCAAAGGTTGAATTAGACCAAGGTGGCGGTGCTCTCTACGCAAACAACTCCGAAATAACCCTTTCAAACGTTAATGTAAGCGGTAACACTTCGGGTTATTACGGTGGCGCTATTAAATCGATAGGGACGCATATTACGCTAAATAATGGCACAATATTCCAAGAAAATACCGGTGCAACAGGTGCAGTAATGCATCTTTCCTCTAGCAGTTCTATGGATGCCGACAATATTGTTATAACTAATAATGAATCAACCGCTAATGGTTTAGTATATCTAAACGGTAAAGATTTCAATATTAATAAATTAACTGCTAATAATAACAAAGCAACTTGGAATAGCGGTCTTTTGTATGTCAATGCAGGTAGCACAAAGGTTAATATTGATAATTCTACAATAACAGACAATGAATCTGTTAACGGTGGCGCTATTTATGCTTTAAATGGTACAACTACCATTACAAACACTACCTTCGAAGGCAATAAGGGTACTAGTGGCGGCGCAATTTATGCTGAAAAGGGCACTATTACACTTGGTGTAGGTACAATTATCAAAAATCATACCACATCAGGCGACGGCGGTGCTGTATGCGCTAAAAACAATGCAACAATTAATGTAGACGGCGCAGAGATTAAAAATAATACTGCAACAAACGCCGGCGGCATATATGTTCAAGGCGCAGTTCTCAGAACAAGCAGTAATGCAATCTTTGAAGGAAATACCGCAACTAATTATGGTGGTGCAGTGTACATTGGCGATTATACCGATCAAAACTCCACTACTACAATAGAAGCTGACGTTGTGATTGAAGATGCAATCTTTAACGAAAATACGTCAAAACGCGGTGGCGCTATTTACTCAGTAAGTAGCACTTATACAGTAAATGATACTGAATTCAACAAAAACACAGCTACTGATGAAAGTTATGGCGGTGGCGCTATATATTCTACCGGTAGTGAGGGTAACTTAAGTGGCGTAACTCTAAGAGAAAATACCTCTGTAAAGGGTGGTGCGGTTGCACTTCATACTAATAGTGAAATGAATATTTCATCGCTTGAAGCAACCAAAAACACTGCATATCTTAATTCAGAGAACAAACTTGGTGTTGGCGGCGTGTTCTTTGTAAACAATTCTACATTGAACATTGATGGTACCGATTTATCTGTTAAGTTCGGTGCAGAGGATAACGGAAATACTGCACAGACAGGTGCGGCAATTCACACAGAAAACAATGCAGTAGTAAGTATTACAGGAGCAGAGTTTACTGGAAACAGTTCTGTAAAATCTTCGGGTGCAGTTTATATCAATTCATCTACTGTAAACTGTATCAATAACAGTAAATTCCAAAACAACTCATCTGAGGCTAATGCAGGCGCAATTTTTGTTAGCGGCTCTACCGTTACAACTTTTGATAACAATACCTTTATAGGTAACACGTCTGCAAATCATGGTGGTGCGCTTTATATCAATGGTTCTACTGTAAATGCAGGTGGTAGCAATGTATTTGAGGATAACTCAGCAGCTAATCACGGTGGTGCAATTTACGTTGCATACATTGACCATGGCGATGATGTTTATACCGGTGGTGTATTAAATATGACCGGTGGACGCTTTAATAACAACACTGCTATGGGCGGCGGCGCAGTAAGTATTCGTTCACATAGTTCTGCATCCTTCAATAATACTGAATTTACAAATAACTCTGTTGAGGGTTGTGATAAGAAAAACGGAGAAGATGCTCACGACGGCAACGGTGAAGGCGGCGGTGCTATCTACGTTGGATTTGGTACTCTTGAACTAACTAACGTAACCGCAACAGATAACCAAGCAGAAGGCTTTGGTGGTGCGGTTGATGGCCTTTCTGCAACGATAAATGTTTCAGGCGGTACTTATAGTAATAACCAAGCACTAGACGGTGGTGCTTTCTACAATATCTCAAACACTAAACTTACCTTTGAAGGCACTCAGTTTAATGGTAACAAATCTACCTTTGTTCAAGATACAAACAACTACAAAAACAGCAAGGGTGGCGGCGCTATCAATATGCAAAGCGGCGAACTAACCGTTAAATCGTCTACCTTTGATGAAAACCAAAGTGCATACTATGGTGGCGCAATTTTGACAGGTAGCGCTAAAGTAATTATCGAAGAAAACTCGGTAATCACAAATTCTATCGGTAAAACAGGTGCAGCTCTTTGCTTTGTATCATCGAAATCCGTAACCATTAAAGATTCTGCGGTTACTGATACTGCAGGTAGCGGTAGTGGTGTTATTTATATCGCAGGTGGTAATGCTACATTAGAGAATGCTACCGTTAGTGGTAATAATTCTTACAATGGCGGCGCAATGTATGTTAGTGGTTCTACTAATGTTACAATAGATGCTTCGTCCTTTACAAACAATAAAGCAACCAACTTTGGTGGCGTTATTGATAATCGTTCAACAGGCGCTATTAACATCACTAATACAACTATTAGCGAAAACAATGCAAAAACCGGTGGTGCTATTTACACAACTAAGGGCACTGTAACCATTACAGGTTCTACACTTTCTAAAAATACCGCTACAAACGGTGGCGCTATTTATTCAGATGGTGGCACAGTTACTTTAGGTGAGGGCACTATTGTTGATGAAAATACAGCAAGTAGCAACGGTGGTGCTGCATCACTTATAAACAATGCTACTTTGAATGTGCTTGGCGCAACAATGTCTAATAATACTGCTTCTAACGGTGGTGCAGTGTATGCAACAGGTTCAACCATTAAAACTGGTGATGACGCTCTAATTGACTCTAATACCGCAACCAATAGTGGCGGTGCTGTTTATATGAATAAATACACTGTTAGCGGTCAAGACACAGTAGTTGAATCTGGCGCAGAAATAGTTGATGCGACTTTTAATAACAACACTGCAAAATCAGGTGGCGCAATTTGTATTGTTGATACAACTGTAAGCGCTATCGGTGCAACCACCTTTACTAATAACGTTGCAACCTCTAATGGTGGTGCGGTATATTTGAGTGGCTCAACCGTAATGTCTTTTGTAGACAATACTTTTACGGATAACTCCGCTAATAGTAACGGTGGTGCTGTTGATATTGTTGCTTCAACAATAAATGCAAGCGGCGATAACGAGTTTATTGAAAATATTGCAGTAGGCCACGGCGGCGCTATATACATAACCTATTCGAAAGACGAAAATGATGCGTATATTAGTGGCGTGTTAAATATGACCGACGGCTATTTTGAAAACAATACCGCTATGGGCGGTGGCGCTATAAGCATTCGTACTCAATGTGTAGCAACATTAGAAGGCACAGAGTTTACTAATAACTCTGTTGCTGGTTGCAACCAAAATAAAGACGGAGAAGATGCGCCCGACGGTGACGGTGAAGGTGGCGGCGCAATTTACGTTGGATATGGTACGCTTAACCTAAATAACGTTATCGCAACAGAAAATAATGCTGAAGTATTCGGTGGTGTGGTTGATAGTATTTCATCAACAATTAACGTTTCAGGCGGTACGTATAGCAACAACTATGCTGCAAACGGTGGTGTTTTCTACAACAAAACTAACACTAAATTATATATTCAAGGCGCAGAATTTACTGCCAATAAATCTACCTTTGATAACTCATCTACTTGGGATAGCAAGATAGGTGGTGGCGTTATCAATATGTTTAGTGGCGAACTTTCTATCAAATCTTCAATATTCGATGCTAACGAAACAGATTACTATGGTGGTACAATTTTAACCGATGGAACTAAGGTAACCATTGAAGAAAATTCAGAGTTTAAAAATTCTGTTGGTAAAACCGGTGCGGCTCTAGGTATTAAAAATGCATCAACATTTACCTTTAAGGATAGCAAAGTAACCGATACAGTTGGTAGCGGTAATGGTGTCATTTATATTGCAGGCGGTAACGCTACTCTGACAAACGCAACTGCTAGTGGTAATAAGTCGGCTAATGGTGGTGTTATGTATATTAGTGGTGGCGCTAATGTTAATGTTGAAGATTCTACATTCGCTAAAAACACCGCAACTAGCAATGGTGGTGCCATTGACCATCGTGCAAGTAAAGCTTTAACAATTACTAACACAACGATAAGCGAAAATACTGCTAAAAACGGCGGATTTGTGTATTCAGTAGGCGCTGGTCTCATAACAGTTTCAGGATGCATTATTAAGGATAACACTGCCACATCAAAAGGTGGTGCAGTATTTGCAACAAGAGAAGATAACGCAGCGCATAGTGGTAAAATTACCGTTTTAGATGCTACCTTATTACAAAACAACTCGGCTCCAAATGGTGGTGCAGTATACCTAGATAAAGGGGCAACATTTACCGTAGCCGATTCAGAGTTTGATGGTAATGATGCTACTAACGGTATGGGCGGTGCAATCGTTGTTGCAGATTCTTCGACTGAAGAAGACCTTGCAACCACCTTGAATGCTACTGGCGTTACATTTAAAAACAATACCGCAACTAGTAGAGGTGGCGCAATTTCTACCGGCGAAGGAGCACCTGCGATTGTTATAAATGTTAATTCCTGTGTCTTTGATAGTAATAGTTCTACTACCGCAGGTGGCGGCGCTGTTGATATTCAAAACAAAAACCAACCTGATGCAACTGACCCTGAGGTTGTAAATATAGTATTTACTAATTGTGAGTTTAAAGATAATACCTCTAAAACGACGGGTGCTGCGGTTGAGATTAGGTCAAACAGTTCTGCTAAGTTTGATGGTGTTGTAGCAACAAATAATAAAGCATCAGGTAATGGTGGTGTGTTCTACGTAACATCTGATTTTTCAAGACTTTACTTAACGGGTACTGTTAATGCTAGAGGTAACGCATCAGCTAGCGGTAAGTTTGCTTATTTGTATAATAATAATTATACAAATCCTCCAAAAATTTACACAACTGATAGTAATACAGCATCGTGGGTTGCTGATGTTAAGGGCAATAGTTCTAACATTTCATTCGACCTTGTTACACTTCCTTAAGAATGGAGAAAAATTATGAAATATATTAAAAAAATTATTGTTGCCATTTTAACATTAACCATCATCGTAAGTGGAGCTTACGCTCCACTTACGGTTAGTGCTGCAACAGTATTTCCCAGCGAAACAAACGCTTTTGGCACTGATGTGTATATAGACACTATAAATAAAGATAAGCCGTTTTTTGATGAAGTTTTACCAGAAATAAGAGCGAATATCGCAGAGAACAACAAACATTCTATTACTAAGTATTATGATTCATTGCCGGTAGCTAATAATCCTGAGAATTTCCAAGGATTAGGTCATACTACTTATGCAAATATTAATGGTAAAACCGTTACTGCGGAAGCTTTTTATCGTTATCATAATGAATCTTTAAGTGACCCGAACAATGGAATGGGACTCCTTATCTATCAATGTATTGAATATAAACGTGCCCATCCTGAAGAAGATGTGAAAATCACGTTTTCTTCCTATAGAACATCGGTAACGGCATCGGTTTGTGTTATTCCTGAGAGCAGATATTACGGATATATGCGTTCACTCTATACTACCAATTACGATGAACATGGCTTTGTGCGTATTTCGTATATGTTATTAGAAGCGGCACGTATGGGAATAGAAGTCACATTAGTTAATCAACTTAACTCTTATTCAGTAGCGCAGTATAGTCCGGCAGCTAAAAAAACAAAGGTTAGAGCACCTTTGAGTATGAAGACATATTTTAACAGGGCATTGAAAAGTGAGTGCTATAATAAGTATGCTAAAGGTAAAAATGTTTCGGATTTTATGAATTGCACTATTGTTGATTGGACTGTTGATGAGAAAACATGCGATATGCAACATATCAAAAGTGCAACAGTTTCGCATTATTTAGCAACAGATGGCTCAGAGCACACATCGGCTGTATTTGTTTCAAGTGCCAATTTAGATGAAAACAATTATTATGGATATAATGGCAATAATGGATCTCAAGCTGGCTGTATTGTTTCTGACCACGATGACCTTTATCGCGTAACATATAACTATATGCAGTTAATGACCAAATATAAAGGTCAAGAAGAAATATATAAATTAAGAAAACTTGTTAATGAAATGAATGATAAGCAAATTGCTTTGATTAGAGCAGGTAGGGAAGAAGAGATACCCCGCGATGAGCAAATTGTTTATTTGGGGAGTGAAACCGATAAGGTGTTTGAAATGTATTTCACACCTTTAGGTGGTAGTGCAGATAGTTGGGATACCGTTAAAAATCCTTTTTGCAAATATTTTACTAAATTCTCAAAATCCGAGGATTATGTAGAACTTTATTGGAACGAGTTTGGATTTGGTAGTGATTATAACTGTCGACTTACCGAGAAATTAGTAACCAAGGCATTTTGTGACAAACCAAATGTTAACAATAAGTTTTCTATTAGCATCTCAGATTTTGATTCTAAAAAAATAGAAGAGCTAAAATTAGGACGTGAAATAGCTGCACGAAGCATTAAAGACGGAACAAGTATACACTCAAAAGATATTCTGTTGAGTTATCAAGAAAAAGGTGTTAGACATAAAGTTTCATTAATAACTTCATGTAACTATTATATGGTAGCTTTTAATTATCGCACAAATTCTGCTTTGGTTATCAACGAAACCGAAGAAAGTGGCGGTAATTACTATGATATTTTGGCAGAAAAATACTCATATCAAATGGTCAATAATGAACTAATGATTTCTCCTAGCAATATTGCTCTCAAAACTGGTGAAATATTTAATGCAACTGTAGTATATTCAGGCGAAAATAAATTGAAATGGTCGGTTGAAAATCCTGAAGTTGCTAAGGTTGATGATGGAGTAATTACAGCTTTAAGCAAAGGTAATACCAAAATTACGGTTACAGATGGTGTTTATACTTCTTCTGCTGTTTTAAAGGTGTCCGATTGTATTGAATGCATTTATGCCTCTGGTTTGAGTTGCAATATTAATGAACAATGTGTTCTTGGAAAAAAACTTACAACCGTTCCAGTTGCAATGAGTGCCATAATAAATATAAATAAAGCCGATTTAAAAAGCACAAATGTCATTTTTAGTTGTGATAACGGTTATGATCCTGCCTTAACTTTTTATATCAATAAATCAGGAAATGTATGCGTAAGGACTAAATCCGTAGCAGGCGATTCAACCAAATACAATACTTTCGTGTTTGATAAGACCCAAGTGGCGGTAGGAAGAAATGTACACGTTGCTTTTACGTTTGTACCAAATATGAATAGAATAAATTGTTACATAGATGGTGTATGGAAACAGTGGCATAATAACATTCCTGCTACATATTCTTTTTCTGAAAAGAATAACTATATTGTAGGAGGGGACTATACAAATGGAAACCCATATTATTTCCCAGGTGACATATCTAGTGTTGCTGCTTGGTCTGCTCCTGGTGGAGAAACCTTATTCTCTTCTGAAATTAAAAATGGTATTGATTTAACTAATTCTAGCTTGATGTTTGCGTATGATTTTGTTCGTTGTGCCGAAAGCAGATACAACGACCTTTCAACTAATCAGAATCATTTAGAGCAAATTGCTCTTTGGCAGGATAAAGACAAGGTTGAACCTGTCGGAGAATATGATTACTCTTTTGCAGTTATTGGCGACACACAAACTATGTGTGAAGAGGACCCCGAGGCTATGGAATCTATTTATGATTGGTTGGTAGAAAATAAAGACTCAGAAAAAATTGAGTATGTAATGGGGCTCGGCGATATTACCGATGATAGCACCGACGGCGAATGGGCATATGCAACCGAGTATATTAGTAAACTAAATGGTGTAATTCCATACTCACTTGCTAGAGGTAATCATGATGATTGGGATGACTTTAACCGCAATCTTCATAATGGTTATTACGAAACTACAGTTGATGGTATGATGAATGATGGCGACGTGGAATTAACAGACCCGAATCAACCTGGTCTTATTGAAACAACTTTAGAAGATGGCTCTATTGGTTATATCACTAGTGAAGAAGATGTACCCGAAGGTGGCACCGTAGTTGGTGACCTTACTAACTCTTACCGTTATTTATCTGTTGGCGGCATTGATTACTTGATTATGACACTTGACTTTGCGCCAAACGAAGAAATGCTTGCTTGGGCAGATAGCGTTATCGAAGCGCATCCTAATCATCGTGTAATAATTACAACTCATGCCTATATGTATCGTGATGGTACCACTATTGATGCAGGCGATTTATATCCGCCTACGTACTATGATGGGTATGATAATGCTCAAAATGGTGACGATATGTGGGAGAAATGCTTCTCTAAACATAAAAACATTGTAATGGTTTTATCTGGTCATGATCCTTGGCAACATATCGTTTATCGTCAGGATCAAGGCGTTAATGGCAACCTAGTTACACAAATGCTAATCGACCCGCAGTATATGGACCGTAACATTGGCTCTACTGCTATGATTGCGATGCTATATTTCTCAAATGATTCCGATACAGTTACCGTTCGTTATTATTCTGTAGCCAAAGATTGTTATGGTTCTGTTTTAAGTCAGTTTACAGTAGATTTGCGCGACAGAAAGAATGATAACGAAAACGGCGATGATTATGAAAACGACGTTGATGATAATAATGGAGATAACATTGGTGACGATACCGATGGTAACGATACTCCGAACGTTGATGATGATAATCAATTTCCTGTAGAACCTGAAACTCAGAAAGATGAAGTTTCTGTAACTGTACAACATTACGTTGGCGCTATGGCACCGGTTTCATCTACCAACACGGTTGAGGTTGATAGCGAACCTACACAGATGCAGAACACTCAACAACCAAAAAATGATGTGTCTGTTGATTTTAAATTGTCGGCAACCGTTAAGAGTACCTCCGCAACATTGAAGTGGAGAGAAGTAGATGGTGCTAAAAAGTATAAGGTTTATAAGTACGATACTAAAACTAAAAAATATAAGTATCTTAAAACCACAACAAAGACAAGTAGTAAGATATCTAAATTAAAGTCTGCATCAACTTATAAATTCAAGGTTAAGGCATATAGTAAAAACGGTAAGTTGCTAGATACTACTAAAATCTGCACCGTTAAAACAAAGCCTGTTACACCAACCTTAAAGGCTAAATCAAAAACTAAAGGAACTGTAACTATATCTTGGTCAAAGGTTAAAAATGCAAAAGGCTATCAAATTTATTACTCTAGCAGTAAAAATGGCAAATATAAAAAACTAGGCACATACACTGCTAATAAGAAAACTGCAAAGCTTAAAACCGGTAAAACCTATTACATTAAGGTAAGAAGTTATTACAAAAAATCCGATAAAGCAAATTACAGTTCATTTAGCAAACCTAAAAAGGTTAAGATAAAATAAGAAAAAACGGACTATGGAATTTCCATAGTCCGTTTTTTCTTTGCTAAAATCTACTTATAAGTTCTTATAACTTGTTATTAGTCTAAAGGCTTCATGGTGGGGAACAATAAAACATCACGGATTGAAGCGCTATCGGTAAGAAGCATTACAAGTCTGTCGATACCGAAGCCTAGGCCACCTGTTGGTGGTAGACCGTACTCAAGTGCGGTGATGTAATCATAATCAACCTCACTGTTGCAGTTGGGGTCTGCAGCCTTTTTGGCGGCAACCTGTTTTTCAAAACGCTCTTTTTGGTCGATAGGGTCATTAAGTTCAGAGAAAGCATTACCAAACTCTGTAGCGTTAATGAAATACTCGAAACGCTCTGTAAAGGCAGGGTCTTCGGGTTTGCGCTTTGCTAGAGGGCTATTTTCAACAGGATAATCATAAATAAATGTAGGTTGAATTAGCTTGTCCTCAACAAAAGCGTCAAATAGTTCAATAAGAACAGTACCTTTAGTTGCATCCTCGGGAACTTCAACGTGTTTTTCTTTAGCGCAGGCTCTTGCATCCTCGTCGGTTGCCCAAGAGTTGTAATCGCAACCTGCGTATTTTTTAACAGCCTCAACCATTGTAAGTCTTTCCCAATGGCCCATATCAATTTCTTTGCCTTGATATGTGATTACCTTGCTGCCACAAATCTTTTCAGCAAGCATAGTGTTCATTTCTTCGACGAGGTCCATCATACCGTAATAGTCGGTAAATGCTTGGTAAAGTTCTACTGTAGTAAATTCAGGGTTGTGTTTTGTATCCATACCTTCGTTACGAAAAATTCTACCAACCTCGTATACTCTGTGCATACCGCCAACGATAAGGCGTTTTAAGTAAAGTTCGGTTTCAATACGTAGATACATATCCATATCAAGAGTATTGTGATGGGTTTTAAAAGGTCTTGCAGCCGCACCGATTTCTAGCGGAACAAGAATAGGTGTATCAACCTCAATAAAGCCCTTGCTATCAAGATAAGCACGAACTTCTTTTAGAATTTTTGAACGCTTTTCAAAAGTATCCTTAACCTCAGGATTAACGATTAGGTCAACATATCTTTGTCTGTATCTTAAATCGTTGTCACGTAGGCCGTGGAATTTTTCAGGCAAGGGGAGAAGCGACTTTGAAAGTAGTACGATACTCTGTGTGTGCACAGAAATTTCACCGGTTTTTGTACGGAAAACAAAACCGGTAACACCAACAATATCGCCAATATCATATTTTTTAAATGCAGCGTAGTTTTCTTCACCAATATCATCGCGGCGAATATAAAGCTGAATGTTGTCTTTACCATCTTGTAGGTTAAAGAAACTAGCCTTACCCATAATACGACGGCTCATAATACGGCCTGCAATACTAACGGTTGTATTTTCAAGCGCATCAAAGTTTTCTTTAATATCGTTTGTGTAGTGTGTTACATCGTATTTAGTGATGGTAAAAGGGTCATTACCCTCGTTTTGCAAGTTAGCTAATTTTTCGCGTCTTACACGCAATATTTCGTTAAGTTCTTCGGCGGTAGGCTCTGCTACTGCTTCAACAATTTTTTCTTCTGCCATTTTTATCACCTTTAGGTAAATTATCTTTTGATTTCTTTAATAGTGAATTTCATTTCGCCGCGTGGCGTTTCAGCAACAACTGTTTCACCTGTAGTATGACCCATTAGTGCTTTACCAACAGGGGACTCATCAGAGATTTTGCCGTTGATAGAATCAGCCTCAGCGGTACCAACTAGTTTAAAGGTCATATCTTTTTTAGTAGCGTGATTTTCAACAACAACAGTAACACCTAGCATAACTTTGTCATTAGTGATTTCGTTATCGCTGATAACCTTTACGTTTTTAAGCATAACCTCGAGGTCGGTAATACGAGCTTCGATTTTAGCCTGCTCGTTTTTAGCCTCATCATATTCGCTATTTTCTGAGAGGTCGCCGAAACCGCGAGCAACCTTAATTTTTTCAGCAACGTCTGCACGAGCGGTAGATTTTAAATACTCTAACTCGTTCTCTAATTTTTTTAAGCCTTCTTTGGTAACAACAATTTGTTTAGCCATTTATTTTCTTTCCTTTCAATTAGGTATTTGCCTAACATATTATTCTATTATATATATTATTTACCTTTTTGTCAAGGACAAAAGCTACGGTTAATGTAGTCTTCTACCTTACCGATGCCACAACCAATACAAAGCGCTTCCGAAAGGTCAAGTTCACGGACTTTAATTGGCAGTTTTGCGGTTATTTTTGTAGGAACTTTTATTGCATTTCCACCTAGTTTTTTAGGTGAAATATATTTAAAATTTGGTAGTTCTAGTTCTCTTTCGTTATCAGTAACAGCAATTCCTGATTTTAACCCTAGCATACTGTTTATTCTTATAAAACAACCATGGCTTTTATATAACGTATCGCAGCAGTTTTCATACGTTCGTTTATTACTTGTAAACACAGTGCATTTTCTGGCGTTTGGTGCTAGTTTTTCAAACAAATCAATATAATTTCCGCCTTGGTCATAAAATACTAAATCCTGCTCTATTTCTTTTAAATAACGCTTTGCAATAATTGTACTAATTTCCATTGTCCACCGAAGACTTCCGTATCGGTGTATTTTAGGGGGAGAAGTTATTCCTTGTGGGAGCAGTAGTTGTTCGTCGGATATTATTCCGTCCCAATCGGGAGAACCTTTTATTATTGGTAAATCTAAAGAAAAACATGGTAGACCGTCAATCTTTTTGGGATATATCCTTCTGCGCCTACGTCTTTTAACATTTACAGGTGTCAGTATATAAAACATAAAATCCTCCAAAAAAGCGGGGCTAAAATAAAGCACCGCTTTTATAAAACATTAACAACCTTTGTACTTCTTTTTGGTAGCAAGACCACCACGAATATGACGCTCGCTTTTGTTAACCTCTAAAACCTCCTTAACCTGATTATATAGGCTCATATTTGTGTATTTTAATCTATCTGATACGTCTTTGTGAACAGTTGATTTTGATATTCCAAACTGCGAAGCAGCTTTTCTTACAGTACACTTGTTTTCAATTATGTAGTTAGCAATCGCTAGCGTGCGGTCTTCTATTGACCAAAGCATCTAATCACTCCCATATACTGTTTTAGTAACAATATATGATTGAGAGTCGCTTTTTATTAACAATAAAAGCCCGAGATTTGACTCGGGCTTTAAAGACTTATCTATTTAGATACTTAGCAACCTCGGCTGCAACAAGTTTAGTAATAAGTTCAACGTCGGTTTGGCTAGCGGCGCCACCATTTCTAAAATCAGCTTTGCCGTCGCTACTAAAGAGTTTCATTTTCTTCATACTCTCTTGCTTAACCGCCTCAACTGCGGCAGGGATAAGGTCGATGATGCCTTTATCCATTGTAGAGAACTTCTTGAACTCTGCTTCAACTGCGGCAACGTTAATATCTGTAAAGATATTAACCTTACTAATACCTTCTTTTATTGCTTGTCTGAAATCGTTATCGGTAAGACCTGAACCGCCGTGTAAAACAAGGGGAACATCAACTGTGTTAGCGATAGTACGAATTCTTTCAAAATCAAGTTTTGGAGGAAGTTTGTAAGCACCGTGAGCGTTACCAACTGCGATAGCCAAAGCGTCAACACCGGTTTTTTCAACAAAGTCTTTAGCAAGTTTTGGGTCGGTAAAATATTTTGATGGGTCAGCAAGATGGTCGCTACCTTCTGCAGAACCTTCATTATCGCCAACGTGACCAAGTTCACCTTCGATTGTTGCGCCGTAAGAATGGGCAATTTCTGCCATCTCTTTAACCTTGCGAACATTGTCTTCATAAGAGTCGGTAGAGCAGTCGTACATAATTGAACTAAAACCAAGTTCAAGAGCTTTTATACACAACCCACGCGAAAGGCCGTGGTCAAGATGAACAACAACAGGAACAGATGCCTTTTTAGCCATTGGAATTAAGTAGTAAGAAACTTCTTCCAAAGGACCATAGGGGAGAAGAACCTCGGCAGTACCCATAATAACAGGTGACCTAGTGCTTTCTGCAGCATTGATGATACCGCGTGCTAGTTCAAGGTTAACTGCATTGAAAAGACCAACAGCATATTTATTTGCTTTAGCAGGTCTTAAAACTTCGTTCATATTAACTAACATGTTATTTCCTCCAATTAAAATTAATTAATCTTTATGATTTCAACTTCACATTCATCTAATGTGGCTTTTAACTCGCCTTTAATATCGGCGTCGGTTAAAAGATAATTAATATCGTTAAAAGAGGTTATACGCATATAACCAACTTTACCAAGCTTCGTTTTGTCGCAAAGATAAAAACTAACGCGAGAGTTTTTAACCATGCTTTGCTTAATGAAACACTCCTGCTCGTTACTTTCAAGAATAATCGCATTGTTGCCAATACCTTTACTTGAAAAGAACGATTTATCGGCAAAAAAGTTTTCCTTAATATAGTTCTCGGTCATAGCACCAACTAAGGATTGGTTAGCGCTAACAATACCGCCAACCGAAATAACCTTAATACCTTCAATTCCGCACAACTCGTTAATTACGCGGATTGAGTTGGTAATAACGGTTATGTTTTTCATTGATTTGATTTCTTTTGCAAGATAAAATGTCGTGGTAGATGCATCAAGAAAAATTGTATCTCCGGTAGCAATAAATTCTGCTGCCTTTCTGGCTAGCGCTTGCTTTGTTTCAACATTAAGTTCTTTGCGTTTTTCTAAAGAAAATTCGTAGTTACCTTCGTCAATAGGCAGAGCACCGCCGTGTGTACGGCGCAAAAGTTCCTTTGCTTCTAGTTTTTCTAAATCACGACGAACGGTTTCTTCGGTAACACCAAGTTCTTGACTTAATTTACTTACCATAACGGCGCCGTCTTGACTTAAAATATCTAAAATCTTTTTCTGCCTTTCTAGAGCAAGCATACTAACCCTCCTGACTTAAATTTTAAGTAGCAGGCGGCATTAACCGCCTGCTATTATTTGATTATTTTAAAGTGGGGAGTAATTTTTCAACATCAGCATGAGGGCGAGGAATTACGTGTGTAGCAACTACTTCGCCTAAAGAAGATGCTGCGCTACCGCCTGCTTCAACAGCAGATTTAACTGCGCCAACATCGCCGCGTACCATAACACTTACTAAACCGGAACCGATTTTCTCAGTACCGATAAGTACTACGTTAGCAGCCTTTACCATTGCGTCGGCAGCTTCGATTGCTGCAACTAAACCTCTTGTTTCGATCATACCTAATGCTTCTTGAGCCATTTAAGTATCCTCCTTGAAAAAATATTTTAATGCATAAAGCACTTTAAACTAAATCATTGTTTGTTAAGGTATTCGATTAACTCGTTAATGCCGTATCCTGTTACCGAATCAACTATAAAAACCTTTTCGCAACCGCTTATTCTTAACCAATTTTCAGCGCGCTTGGGGTTTGCGCCTTCCTGTTCGGCTTTAGTAACAATTCCAATCACCTCACGGTTAACCATACAGGTAACACAAGGGGGGAAGAGTGAATAGGGCTCGTTAGCACCAATAAGAAGACCAACTATGTCTGCTTCATAAGAATATAGCGCTAGCGCTCTGCCTAAATGGTTGGTTTGAGCATATTCACCCGGCGTGTCAATAAGACAGTTTTCGAATTTTATGTATTGTGTTTTGTCGTAATTTATATCTTCGCCACGCAGAACCTGTGTGAGAGTGGTTTTGCCACTTTCGCTTCTGCCCATTAGAATTAACTTTTTCATTATGTTTTAGTAATGGGGCAGACGGTAAACTTAAGTGTATCTCGGCAGTAATCGACCAAAGCGTTAAGCGATGCTTCTACGTCGGATATAGTGCCTGTAACGATTAAAGTACCGCTAAATCTATCAACAAAGCCAAGGGTTGCGCCAGATGCTTTTGTTGCAATATCGCCTGCAATAATAGCGGTTTCGGCAGGGGACATTGTAACAATGCCGATAGCGGATTTTGAATAGTCTACAGCAGGGTCAAGACCAAGCTTTTTATAAAGCACATCGTCGGGGTTAGCAATTATATGTGCAAGTGTAATTTGTTTACCGGGAACGAGTTCTTGAACAATTCTCATTTTATCGTCAAACTTCAAATTCTCAAGCATTTTAGCCCCTCCTTTTTTACGCAAATTATTACATTTATTATATTACTACATAATAATACACAAGTCAACACTTTTCAAAGAAAAAATTACAAAAACAAAGAAAAACAAATATTAAAACAAAAAAATTCAAAATTTTAGTAACAATTTTGTGCAGTTTTGTTAAGTAGGTGATAATCGTGATAAACGCTTTATAAAAAGGAAACCCAATGCGAAAATTTAGCATTGGGTTTTATGTGTTTTATTTTTGAGGTGGTAAGCAAGCAATAATTCCTAATGCATCGTCGCCGCGAGATTCAACGGTTGTGTTGTCGGCTGAGTAAGGTAAGAAGAAATAATCGCCTTTTTTTATTTTTATATCACCGTTTACGTAGCCGTTACCGTTTGTAACTACGTATACGGCAGGAGCGTGCTTCAATTCCATTTGAGCATTCTTAATTGTATAACGATTTACCGCAAAACAAGGTGTATCGTCATAGGTGATTAGGCTTTCTTCGTGGATTGAGTTGCTTTTAAAAATAGTTGTAGGCTCTTTTTTGCCAAGGTCAATAGCGGCTTTGCCAAAAACATCGTAGTCGAATACATCAAGTGCTGTGTCTTTATCAAGTCCAATATACATTTCTTCTTCGCTTAAGCGATATTCACCACAGTAGTATTCAGGCTGAATTGTAAAATCGCTAGGCTCTTGAATTTCAAGAATTAAGCAACCTTTACCAATGGCGTGTACCATTTTAGCAGGTACGAAATAAACGTCGCCTGGTTTTACGGGAACGCGGTTTAGCAGTACTTCCATCGCTTCCATATCGGTTTTGCTATCCTCGACTGCTTTGCTGAATTCTTCCTTTGTTATCTTGTCTTTGAAACCAAAGTATAGGCAAGCATCAGGACGGGTGCCTAGCACCAACCAAGATTCTGCTTTGCCGTAGTTGCTATTAAAGTGAATTCTTGAAAATGCTTTATCAGGATGCGCTTGAACGGGTAAGCGAATGGCACTATCTAAAAACTTTGTTAGAACACCAAACTCGTCGCGGTCACCAAGCATTTCTTTTTTATATTCTTCTACAAATTCATCAAAGTAAATGTCGGTGTCTGCGATAACAGAAACACCCTCTTTGTATATTGTGCTACCTTTATTTAGTGCAGAAACAGTTGAAACAACCCATTCTTCAGGCAGATAACCGTCGGTAGAGTCATCCCCGAAGAAGTCAGCAAAAAGAGCGCCTCCTGTATAAATTCTGCCAACTCTGTTCTTTTTAAAGAAAATAGGACCGGATAATAATTTTTTAATGGTTTCATTTGTTGCATTAATCATAATATCACCTTATATGTATTTAATAAGTTTTTGGGCAGATGCAATGCTATCAAATACTTCGCTTGCTACCAAGCAGTAAAGCATCGCGCCAAAAGCGGCTTCTTCCTTGTGGGCAGGTATTTTAAAACTAAGGCCAAACATATCTTGGAACTTTTGGCAAAGTTGTTTATTAAATCTAATGCCGTTGCCTGAACCAACCATAATTGTGGGCTCATTTGTAAGAAGCGGTTTTATGCTAGTATACATCTCAAATAGTTCGTTTGCAATGCCTTTCATAAACCCGTTACACATATCGCCAACAGTAAAATTATCAATGCTTATTCCACTAATTGATGCGCGCCTGTTTGGGTCGTTTCGTGTGCCACAGAAGGTGGTGTCAACCCATAATGGCTCTGCGGTTTCGGAAAAATTCTCCATAAGTTTATCAATCGCAGGGTAAGCAGAATTGATTTCCTGACCTGTTACAATGCTTACAACTTCACGGAAAAACTTTTCAAGTATAGCGTATGCTCTACCACCGCAAAGTGAAGAACCTGCCATAATGTAATCGTTTTGCATTAACGGTCTGCAATCTAGTTTAGTGTCGGCAGGCACGGCGTTAACTACTACAGAAATCTGACTGCCCGTACCAACATTTATTAAAATAGAGTTTTGCATATCGGCAACCGAGCCAATAAAGCTTGCTTGGTTATCGCCAATTGCGATAGAAACTGGAATACCTCTAGAGGTTTTTCCAATGCATTTAAACCCATCGGTAACTTTTGGGAACATATCAGGGTTAAGACCTGCTTTTTTTATTGCTTCTGTATCAAAAGCACATTTGTTTAAGTCAAATAATCCTAAACTTGCGGCATCACTAGTATGAAGTAAAGGGGAACTGCTATTTGATAGTGTCATAGCCGCTAGGTCGTGGATTGTGCAGAATGTTACTGCATCCTGAGGTACTAGGTTGTTAATAGTATCATAGTAATATGTAACAGCGCCATAACCTGTAGCGAGTGGATAGCCTGTTATTTCGCTCAAACATTCGGCGTACGATTTATTGTCGCAGTATATTTGGTCGCCTCTGCCGTCTTGCCAAATTGCCAAAGGGCTAATGGGCTCGCCTTTAATATTCAGGTATACAATACCGTGCATTTGACCTGTTATACCAATGCCGGCAACATTACCGTTCGCTTCATTTTCAAGTCGTGTTTCTATGTCGCAAAGTTTTTTAATAAGTGTGACGGGGTCTTGCAATTTTTTCCATGTTTCATCCGTTTTGATAAATGTGTCGTTTGCCTCGGTAATGGCTTTTATTTGCGTACCACTCTCTATATCGTACAATATTCCACATACAGAGGTAGTGCCAATATCTAATCCAATAGCTAGCATTTGTTATCTCCTTACATTGTGGTTGAATTTGGGTCAAGACGTTTGATGATATCTTGCTGAATTTCGGGCGAGAGGTCTAGGAAGTTAACAAAAGTGCCGTGAATTCTCATAATGTAAACACCGTTAGGCGCATATTTTTTAGGGTCTGCTAGAACCTTACGTAGAATCTCCGGAGTGGTAACGTTAACGTATAGGTAGAAAGGTGCTACCTTGTTGTTGAGCGCATTAAAGAATAGCGGTTTAACAATTCTTTGTGCAAAGTCAGAGCCTTTGCCTTCTAGGTCTTCGGCGGTAAAGTATTTTGGATTAACGCCTAGGTGTGAAGCATAACCGCCACCCATTTTTTCGTAAGGAAGTTTGAAGTAGGAAAGCATTCTAAAGCCCATACCTTGGTCTGCATCTCCAAATAATGGGTCAACACCATAGTTAAGTTGTTCACGTGCTGCGCGACCATCGGGTGTAGCGGCAACCCAGTAACCATAAGTAAGGTGGGTAGTAGGACTTGCCCAGTCTGCTCTAAAGGAATTTCCAAGATAGTTTTTGTGTGCTGTAACCATATCTGAAATACGAGAAGCAATTTCTGCGGCTTCTTTATCAACTTCATCAATGTTATTACCAAATTTAGGAGCAGCTTTCAAAAAGTCTCTAATTTCTTCGTAACCTTCAAAATTGTTTCTTAAAGCGTCAACAAGTTTATCCGCCCATTCGGGTTTTTCATTAAGTAGGTGGTCAATGGCAATAAATGAGTCTGCCATAACGCTTAAGCCGTGGATTAAGCAACCGCTACCGTTGTAAGGAGAACCCTGATGTTCGGTGTCGCGCATATCGTAACCGCTTTCAACACCGCCCATAAATACACTCAAGAATGGAACGCGTAGATTGCTTAATGCTTGTGATGCTTTGTTAGCAGCATCACACATAATATCCATAAACTTAGAGGCGTTTTCATAAAATAGTTCTCTAATGTTTTTGAGCATATTTTCATCGTTTTCAACAAAAGTACCAATGTTTTTGCCGGTAATCATAGATTTGCCTTGATTTAATGTTAGTTCAAGGATTTTTGGCATATTAAACCAACTGTTAGTTGTATTACCATTATCTTTACCCATTATTAGTGGCTCTTGGCAACCTGCAACAGAATAGTCGGCAAGGTCTTCGGGTTTTACATCTCTATTGAGGAGAAGTTGGAAAACGGATTCGTCGTTGAACAGAGAGGGGGTAAGAGCGCCGGGGGTAAAAAAGAATTTACCCATTTCACGATATAGTTTTTCGGGAGTTTTCTTATGTAGTTTAACAGAAAGAATAGGTTGAGGTAGATTCATACAGAAGTATGCGTCCATTAAAGCGTATGATGTTTCATTTGTAAGGTCGTTACCATCAACGTCTTTACCACTAATAAGTAGGTTTTGAGAAATAGCCCACGAACGGTCGCCAACGTTAAAGAACACAAGGAAATGCTTAAGTAAAGATGCGGCTTCTTCTCTAGTAAGACCGTCGTTTGCGCGGTATGGCTCAAACACGCGGTCGGCATTACCAACAGAGAATGCAAATGGGTTAGGTGCTTGTTCTAAGCACATGATTTCCCATAAAAGCATATAGCACTGAATAGCCTCATACATACTGTTACAAGGCTTGGCAGGAATTTTGTTTAAAGTATTGATGATTAGTTTCAACTGTGCTGCACGCTCGTCATTAGCGGTCTCTAATTGCTTTTCGGCAATGGCTAAATAACGCTTGCTTAAAAGAATAGCAGACTCTAATGTTATGCGCATTGCATTATAGTTATCAATTTTCTCTTTATCGGTTTCTGTTTCTAATTTTTTATCTATTTCTGTAATTATTGCATTAAGACCATTTTTTAGTGCAGGTCTGAAATCTGGGATGATATGACCTGTAACCTGCTCAATGAAGAAGGCAACCTCAGCGGTGTAATCTGTATGGTCGTTATACATTGCAGTAAGTTCACGAACATAATCGGAGTTTTTTGAAAACTCTAAAACCCTGTTAATGCGCTCTTTTGTGAACTCCTCATTAGGTTCAATATCGCCAAAAACGGCGGTAGGGTCACAGTAACCCGAGAATGTTTCTACCCTAAACGATGGGTTAATAAGGGCATAACTACGAGCAAAAGCATCAGACTGACTACCTACAAAAATAGCATTCTCGCTAATGGACAAGGGTAGTTCTGTTATGATTGCTCGAAGTTCGTGTGCTGCGCGTAATTCTTTATTAAGATTTTTAAATTCGTCTGCGTGGTTACAAACGATTTCGCGAGCCAAAAACCATCCGTCAACACGGGTTTTGGCACGTTCTTCTTTGAACAAATCTTTTGCCATAAGTGTTACGTTTTCAGGGTTTAAGCAATTATACATAATATCTACTCCTTTTATGTTCGGACAATGTTAAGTCCATTATTTTTCATTTTCTCTTCTATCTGTAAGCGTAGCTGTTCGCTAACGTTTGCATTCTTAACTGTGTATTCTTTACCGCATTTTTGCCACTTGTCTTTTCCATATTCGTGGTATTTTAAAAGTTCAATTCGATAGTTTTTATAATCGGTTGTTTTAAAGAACTCAATAAATTTATCAACCACTTCATCGCTTGTGTTAATGCCGTTGATTAAAGGTATTCTTACAAGCAAATCGGGATGAGTTTTTGACGCCGCTAAAATATTTTCTTTTATAATATCGTTGCCAAGTCCTAATAATTGTTGGTGTATTGTATTATCAGGATGCTTCAGGTCAATAATTAAGTGATTGATAATAGGGAATAGGTCGTGAAGATTTCTGTATGTGCCGTTAGTTTCAATGCAGGTATTTATTCCGCAGTTAGTAAGTTCTAGTAGCGCCTGTTTTAACTGCTGCGATTGGCAGGTAGCTTCGCCGCCTGTGAAAGTAACACCGCCGCCGTCAAAAAACATTGGCATACAACTTTTTGCTTCATTTATGAGTTGGTCGATGGTTAGAGTAAAACCACCAATTTCGCTAAAACTCATACCCTCAGGATTTGAACACCATGGGCATGATAAATTACAACCCTTTAAATGATAAATAAGGCGATTACCCGGACCGTCTTGCGAGTAATTGAACCCTTTTTGAAATAATTTTAATTCCATAAAATTCACCAACAATTAGTTTTAGCCTTTAACTATTTGTATTATATAATAAGCATTTCTTTTTTTCAAGTGCTTTTTTTAGATTTCTTGACACAGATTTGATTTAGAGTTATAATTTTAATTAAATTAACATTATAGAGGCTAAGTAGGTGCAAATATTATGGCTGATGCTGCAAATATAATTGCATTAAAAAACAATAATAGATATAGAATTCTCGATTGCCTTCGCAGAACACCAATGTCGCGTGTGCAACTTTCACGAGAGGTAGGCCTTACAAAAGCGGCAGTTACAATTATTACCAACGAACTAATTGGCGAGGGTATAGTTTTTGAGCGCGGATTAGAAGGAAGAATTAATAAAAGAGGCAGAACGTCAATTCTTTTGGATATTGCTGCAGACTATGGATATTCTGTTGGCGTTATGTTACACCGCAAATATATAGACATAACTGTTATTGATTTAAAAGGTAATTTAATTTCTGCTAAACATAATGATATGGAGTGTTTTAGTAATGCCGATAGGGCAATTGATTGGGCAGAAGAAACAATCAACAAAATGATTCAAGCTAAAAAACTTTCAAAGTCACGTATGATAGGTATTGGTATTGGTTGTCCTGGCCCCGTTGAATATGATAAAGGCAACGTTTTAGAACCACCCAACTTTAAAGTTTTTAATAATTACCCGGTTGTAAAGAAGTTTAAAGAGCGTTTTTCGGTTCCTGTGTACCTTGAAAATAACGCTGTTGTGCTTGCTTTGGCAGAACATTATAAGACCGCAGAAAGAGCCAACAATAGTTCTTTGTTTGTTGTGATTTCTTATGGTATAGGTGCAACCGCACTAAAGGACGGTAAGGTGTTTAGAGGCTCCAGAGGATTTTCGGGAGAACTTGGACATACGAGTATTGACGTTAATGGTATCCCTTGCTCTTGCGGTAACTGTGGATGCCTTGAAAAGTATGCAACTATGTCGGCGCTAAAGCAAAGACACGGTTTCCAAGATTACAGTAAGGTAATTGATTTGGCAATCAAGGGAGATGCGGCGTCTAGCAAGATTATTAATGACCTTGTTAAATGCTTGGGAGCGGCGCTTGTTAATGCTACAAATCTATATGATTTGGATGAGATTATTGTGTTTGGCGAATATTCGCATAGGTGCGATTATTTATGCGAACTTTTGCAACACTACATAATAAATCATTCGGTTGTTTGTCAAACACATAGTTTAATGGTTAGACCATCAACCTTAACAGATAATGAGGCGGTAGCATCGTCGGCAATTTCTGCTCTCAATGCTTTTTATAAGCAGAATTTAGAAATGCGATTTTAATTGAAAGGGTTGTATATATGACTAAAATTGATATATTTTCAGGCTTTTTAGGTGCAGGCAAAACTACACTTATCAAAAAATTAATCAAAGAAACGTTTTCGGGCGAAAAAATTGTTTTAATCGAGAATGAATTTGGCGATATTGGTATAGACGGCGGCTTTATGCAAGAGGCAGGAATCGAAGTTACCGAGATGAACTCAGGTTGTATATGTTGCAGTTTGGTAGGTGATTTCGAGGATGCTCTAAAACAGGTGCTCTTTACCTATAAACCTGACAGAATAATTATTGAGCCTTCGGGTGTTGGCAAACTCAGTGATGTTATTAATGCGGTTAAAGATATTGATGCAGATAACGTGGTATTAAACAGTTTTACAACGATTGTTGATGCTAAAAAGTGCAAGGTTTATATGAAAAATTTTGGTGAGTTCTTCAATAACCAAATAGAAAGTGCTGCGACTGTTATTTTAAGTCACACCGCTTCTTTGAATGCCGAAAAAATCAACGAAGCAGTTAAACTTATTAAAGAACATAATTCTGATGCAGAAATAATTACTACCGATTGGAGTTTGCTTTCAGGAGAGCAGATTTTAAAATCAATTGAAGGTGCTAACACTTTGCAGTCAGAACTTGACGAGATGATGGAACACACAGAACACCATCATAACCATCACGATGAAGAGTGTCATTGTCACGAACATCATCACCATCACGACGAGTGCCATTGTCACGACCATCATCACGCAGACGAAGTATTTACTAGTTTTGGTAAAGAAACCCCCAATATTTATAGCAAAGAACAAATCTTAAACGCTTTAAAATCACTTGATGACAACGAGAAATATGGGAATATACTTCGTGCAAAAGGCATCGTAGCAGGTGAGAACGGTTGGTTGCATTTTGACTATGTACCCGGCGAATATGACGTTAGAAATGGCGCCGCTGCGGTTATTGGCAGAATTTGCGTTATTGGCGCAGATATTTGCGAGCAAGAAATTGCAGAATTATTTAATGTAAACTAGGAGAAATTAAATGGATATACCGGTATATCTTTTCACGGGTTTTTTAGACTCGGGAAAAACAACCTTTATTCAAGAAACCTTGCAGGATAACAGGTTTAATTCTGGGGATAGTACGCTATTGCTTCAATGTGAAGAAGGTGAAATCGAGTTTGAACCTGAAACTTTTTCTTGCAAAAACGTTAATATTGTAGTGGTTGAAAACGAAGAAGATTTAACCGAGGAAAATCTACAAAAATGGCAAAAAAAATGTAATGCTAGACGTGTGTTGGTTGAATATAACGGAATGTGGCAACTAAAATCGTTGTTTCAAAATATGCCAAGCAGTTGGATTATTTATCAAGAAATGTGCTTTGCTGAGGCTTGCGATTATCCTAACTATAACCGCAATATGCGTAGCCTTGTTGCAGATAAACTTAATGCTTGCGAATTGATAGTGTTTAACAGATGCGATAAAACTACAAGCAAAGAGGAACTTCATAAAATTGTAAGGTCGGTTAACAGGAAAGCCGATATAGCATATGAGTTCCGTGATAACCACGTTGAGTACGACGATATTGAAGACCCGCTACCTTTTGATATAACTGCCGATGTAATAGAAATTGCAGATGATGATTTTGCAATTTGGTATTACGATTTAATGGAAAACACTTCAAGATACGTAGGAAAAACTATAGAGTTTTTAGGACTAGCTGCTAAAGATAAGAAGATGCCGAAACTCGAGTTTGCGGTAGGTCGACATATAATGACTTGTTGTGAAGATGATATTCAATATGGCGGTGTTGTTGCACAGTGGGATAGTGCTATGGATGTAAATACTGCTGAATGGGTTAGGGTGAAAGGAAAACTCAAAATGGAGTTTAATGACATATATGGTCAAAAGGGACCTGTTTTAAGGGTTTTAGAGTTGGAAAAAGTAATACCACCGAAAAACAGAATAGTTACGTTGTATTAACATAAACTTGTCTGACTAAACGCTACGGCGAATTATCAGGCAAGTTTTTTGTTATAACTCTACTATAAGTATACCAAATTGTAGCGAATAAAGAGCCAAATTGTGTTTACAAATACCAATATATAGTATATAATATTTCTAACAAAAGTGAAGTGGGGATGACTTGTGTCTAATAAACCAATTCTTTATTTAATTCCTTGTAATCATTTCGATTTGGCTTGGCGTAGACCGTTTAGAACCGATATGGATAATAAAGGTGAAACTTATGTGCCTTATGCAAAAATCGAGCAATATTACATAGAAGATAATATTAAACTTTGCGAAAAATATCCTGAATATATGTTCTGTATAGAAGCTACGTCTATGGTGCGCGAATTTCTTAAAAATCGCCCTGACTTAAAGGATAAACTATTTGCACTTGCTAAAGAGGGTAGGGTTTTCGTGCCGGGCTCTGGTGATACCATAGTTGATTCTAATATGATTCTTGGCGAAACCACAATACGTAATTATCTTACAGGTTTACTTTGGGTTGAAGATAATTTAGGGCAAAAGAATCGCCAGGCATTTCGTGCAGATGCTTTTGGTAATGCAGCTCAATTACCACAAATTTTCCGTGGTTGTGAACTCGAGCATGCCATGGATTTGGATTATGCGGTTCCTAATGGTAAATATTGGCGTGGTTTAGATGGTAGTACTGTTGTATGCCACTATCACAAGAGATGTGGAAATGGCGGTAATCCATATAAATATACTCCGTGTAAAAAATGTGGCGGTGTAGGAAATATTAATGGCGAAATCTGCCCCGAATGTAATGGCAGAGGTATTGATGAGGATAGGGCTGCAGAGTTCTACTTCCCATTCCAAGTTAATGAAAAACTGCTTGAGGCAAAAGGCGTTGGTTATATTAAACTTGCGCCTGAAGAATATTTACCTAGAGAAGAGGTTATTCTACGCGCTAGAGAGTTTTCTAAAAAATATGACGTTCGTTTTGTTAATCCTGAAAAGCCTTTGGAAGATTTAGAGGAATTTTTCAAGGATGTTGATGATGTTTCGGTTTCTGACCTTAATAATGGTATTGAACTCAATCCGGCAAATACCGGTTGTTACGTAACTCGTATTAAGTCAAAACAGGTTATGCGCAGACAAGAGTATGCAACTTTAAGTGCCGAAGCACTTTCGGTAAGCGCTTGGTTAAAGGGTGCAGAGTATCCAAAGGAAGAATTCCTAAACCTTTGGTATGACCTGTTCTATATGGCGTTTCACGATTGTGTAACAGGTACTGTCGTTGACCCCGCATACGAAGAACTCGAAAAAGATAGAGAAAAAATCGATAATAATATCTCTGTTTTGCGCAACAGAGCACTTACTGCTATTACTAATAAAAACGAAAAAACGATATCTATTATTAATGCTTTCGGTTTTGCTAAGACCGATGTTGTCGAAATTGAACTTCCTGCAGTATTGACGGGCGCTAAAATCACAAACGTCGAAACAGGCGAAAAGTTGTCAGTTATCAGCTGTGAAGCACGTGAGGATAAGACCATTGTAAAAGTTTTAATTAAGGACATTAAGTCTTTCAGTGTTATGAAGTTAACCTGGGGTAAGGCCACTGCAATTAAGGTTAAGCAGGCTAAAGAAAGTGTTATCGAAAACTCACGTTTCAAAATTGTAGCAGAGAAAAATGGAATTGCTTCTGTTTACGATAAAAAACTTCAAAAATTCATTTCTGTTGACCACGATTATCGTTTCGGTGAACTTATTCTTGAGCACGACGAAGGTAATGCTTGGGCAACCTTGACTGATAGCAGAAAACGTTATCGACTAGAAAAGTATACTGAACTAGTAGCTACAAACATTACGCCAAATTATCAACAGTTAGTATTTAAAGTTAACTCGGTAATGAGATATGTTCAACGTGACGTTTCGGGTATGGTTACAGTGACCTTAACCGAAGGCATTGAAAGAATAGATTTTCACGCAGAATTTGATTGGGATTCATTTAATCATAGATTAAGGGTTGCATTCCCAATTAACCTCAATGGTAAGAATATGTACGGCGTGCCATACGGATATATGCCTCGTAATGAGTATATTCCAAAATATAATTGGTCGGGTACAGATGGCGATTATCCTGCAATTAACTGGGCAGGTGTTGACGATGGTACAGAAGCTGTAGCAGTTATTAACCGCGGTATTCCTTCTTATAAAATTGAACAGGATACCAGAAGCATTCATCTATACACACCAAGTGGTAGTGTTGTGTTCTTGTCATTATTGAGAAGTCCAACAGTGCCTGACTATTTGCACGAGCCATTATATTATTCTGCATATAACTGGGAAGGTCAACGAGATACAGGCCACCACAGTTTTGATTATGCCGTTTGTGCTTATGATGATTCCTTTGCACATACAAGCATAGAGGCTGATGCTATGGGCTTTAATGCAAGACTGATTGCAACACCTGGCGAAGTTTCACTTGGAGAAATGCCAATTATTGAGTCTAAAAATGCATATATTTCTTCTCTTAAACTTGCAGAGAAATCTGACGCTTTAATTGTTAGGGTTGCAGAGTATAGAGGTAAAAAAGGTGAGGTTGAGATAACTCTTCCAAGTTGGGCAGATTCAGTAGATGTTGTAAATATGCTTGAGAGGAATAATAAGCCTCTTATGGTTGAAAATGACGTTGCACGACTCAGTGTTCGTGCATTTGAAATTATTACATTAGCATTTAAAAAGAGGTAGGAATATGGATATAAATTTAAAACCTTTTGGCGAAAAGGTTTGCACTAGGGAAATCCAAACCGCTATTGACGAAGTTCATCAAAACGGTGGCGGTACTGTAACTTTAAGTGCAGGTAATTATTTATCCGGCAGTATTGAACTTAAAAGCAACGTTTGTTTTAATTTAAGTATGGGTGCCGTTTTAAAGGCAAGCGGCAATATTTCTGATTTCCCGTACATTGGTTTTATGCACAATGAAATGGGACCGACTAAAAGTTTTATTTGGTCGAGAAACAGTGAAAATATTACTCTTTGCGGCTATGGTACTATTGATTTTTCAGATGAGTGCTATTATACCTTAGGTACTCCAACTGCTTATGAAATTGATGGTGTAAAACTTAATAAGGCTCAAATTGACGAAAGTGTTGCTTTAAGAACATATTCGATAGAAAACACCATAAATCAACCGATTTTCTTTGAAAGTTGCAAAAAGGTAACAGTTAAGAATCTAAAGTTTTATCACTCAACTTTCTGGACGCTTACTTTTAGCCACAGTGAAGATATTATAATTTATGGTCTTGATATTGATAACCGCAGAGTTACAGGTAATAGCGATGGTATACACCTTACCGCTTCTAAAAATGCAATTATCAGCAACTGTAACATTAAAACAGGTGATGACTGTATTGCAGTTACTTGTATTACGGCTCATGGAGATATTAGCGAAAATATTACCATTACTAACTGTAATTTTGAGTCAACTTCGGCGGGTATTAGACTTGGCCACGTTTGTTCTAGGGTAAAGAATGTAACCGTATCAAACATTAACATTACAAATTCAAATCGTGGTATTGCTATTTTTGCAAGAGAAAACGGCTCTGTATCAAATGTACATATGTCAAACCTTAACATAAACACAAGAGTTTATGCAGGAGGTTGGTGGGGCAAAGGCGAGCCTATCATTGTTTGCGCAGATAATAGCAACGGCGTTATTGAAAATGTTAACTTTACTGATGTTATCGCAGAGGGCGAAAACGGTATTATTGTTGCAGGTAAAGATGGTAACGTTCGTAATGTTAATTTTACAAACGTTGCGGTTAAGGTTAAATCAAGCGAAAATCGTAAATTATTCGGCAAATCGCTTGACCTAAGGCCAAATTCCTATACTGAAAATTTCTTTGAAGAACCTATAGAGAAGTTTGTTAGGGATGCAGATGTTACATTTAATGAATTTAAGGTTCTGAAATAATTAAAGATACTTGACAAAAATTAAATAAGTAGTATACTGTAATTAGCACTCTTAATATTAGAGTGCTAATTATTCTTTGGAGATGTAATTATGAGAAAGAAACAATTTAAAGCTGAATCTAAAAAATTATTAGATATGATGATAAACAGCATCTATACCCATAAAGAAATTTTTATACGTGAATTGATTTCAAATGCAAGCGACGCTTTGGATAAACTTTATTATCGTTCGCTTTCTGACAATTCAGTAGGATTTAGCAGAGATGATTACCAAATTCACATTGATATTGACAAGGAAAATAGATTGCTCAAAATTTCCGATAATGGATGCGGTATGACCGAGTATGAACTCGAAAACAACCTTGGAACTATTGCAAGAAGCGGTTCATTTAATTTTAAGAAAGAAAATGAAAAAGCTGATGACGTTGATATTATAGGTCAGTTTGGTGTTGGTTTCTATTCTGCATTTATGGTTAGTGATAGCGTAGTTGTTGAAAGTAAGGCTTTTGGCGAGGAAAAAGCATATCGTTGGACCTCTAACGGCGCAGAGGGTTATTTAGTTGAAGAATGCGATAAGGAAAGCGTTGGCTCGACTATAACTTTACACATTAAAGACGATACTGATGATGAAAAATACAGTGAATTTTTAGATGCTTATCGCTTAAGTGCACTTGTTAAAAAATACTCCGATTATATCCGTTATCCAATTATTATGGATATGCAAACAAGTCGCTTAAAAGAGGGTAGTGATAGCGAGTATGAAACCGTAACAGAAGCAAGAACTTTAAATAGTATGGTGCCTCTTTGGAAAAAGTCAAAGAGCGAGTTAAAACAAGAGGATTACAGTAATTTCTATAAAGAAAAGTTTATGGATTATACCGACCCTGCAAGAGTTATTCACAGTAAAACTGAGGGTCAAGTGACATACGATGCTTTGATGTTTATACCGTCCCACGCTCCGTTTGATTACTATACTAAAGAGTTCGAAAAAGGCTTGCAGTTATATTCAAACGGTGTGCTTATTATGGACAAATGCGCCGATTTGTTACCCGACCATTTTAGTTTTGTAAAAGGTCTTGTTGATAGTCCTGACCTATCGCTTAATATTTCACGTGAACTTTTGCAGCACGACCACCAACTAAAACTAATTGCTAAAAACATCGAAAAGAAAATCGCTTCCGAACTTTCAAAAATGCTTAATACAGAGCGTGAGAAATACGAGGAGTTTTACAAAACCTTCGGCGTACAACTAAAGTATGGTATTTATGCCAACTTTGGCGCTAATAAAGATTCTATAAAGGATTTGCTACTGTTCTATTCGTCCAAAGATAAGAAATACGTATCTTTAAAAGAGTATTGCGAACGTATGGTGGATGGACAAAAATCTATCTATTATGCAAGTGGCGAAACTCTAGAAAAGATTGATATGCTACCACAGGTAGAGGCTGTAAAAGCAAAAGATTATGAGGTTCTTTACCTTGTTGATAACGTTGACGAGTTTGCATTGCAAATGTTAAATGAATATAACGAGAAAACCTTTGCTAACGTTCTTTCGGATAAACTTGATATTGATACGGACGAAGAAAAAGATAAACTTAAGCAGCAAAACGAAGACGCAGCAAAACTTTTTGAGGCTATGAAGGAAAGTATTGGTGAAAGTGTTCATAGTGTGAGGTTTACCAATAAACTTAATAATCATCCTGTATGCTTGGTTACCGGCGGTGCAATTTCTATTGAGATGGAAAAGGTGCTTAACTCTATGCCAACCGACCAAAAGGTTAAAGCAGAGGTTATTTTAGAAATAAACGTAAATCACGCTATAGCCGAAAAACTGAAAGAATTGTTTGTTTCGGATAAAGAAAAATTGGCTTCATACTCAAAAATTCTATATGCACAAGCAAGACTTATTGGTGGTATGTCGGTAGAAAACCCAACCGAACTATCTAACATGATTTGCGAACTAATGGTATAATTATGAGTAACGATAAATTAAAAGTTATTGCAAAAATCCACACCGATTTTCCCGAAAAATTCGGAATTCCGCGCCAAAGTGGATTGGTTGAAAACGAGGGCGTAATTGTTTTCGAGCCTGAGTACCGCAATCCTGATGCAGTAAGGGGACTTGATGAATTTAATTACGTTTGGTTGCTTTGGGGTTTTTCGGAAAGTAGTTGCGAAAAATGGTCTCCAACAGTAAGACCGCCTCGTCTTGGTGGCAATAAAAGACTGGGTGTTTTTGCAACGCGCTCGCCATTCAGACCAAATCCTATTGGTTTATCATCGCTTAAATTACTGCGTGTAGAAATTAGCGAAAGTAAAGGCCCCTTGATATATGTGTCGGGAGCAGATATGCTTAACGGAACGCCTATATACGATATAAAACCCTACCTTCAGTATGCTGATTCTCATATTGATGCAAACAATGGTTTTACAGATGAATCGTTTGGCAGATTAGAAAATGTTGAAATACCAAAAGATATAGAAGAAAAGGTTTCAAAAGAGGCTATTTCTACTATAAAAAAGTTGCTTTTAGAAGATCCTAGACCATCATACCAAGATGACGAAAATAGAGTTTATTCAATGCGATATAAAGATTATGAGATTAAATTTAAAGTCATTGATAACTGTGTTTTTGTAGAAGATGTTTTTCAGGTATAATAAAAAATCCAAGTTCGCGAGAACTTGGATTTTTCTTTATTCGATGATAGTATTTTCAAACTCAATTCGTTTGCTATATGTGTTAATTGATGATGTTGTATCTTCTCTTGAGAAAAATACTTTAGAACTTTGGTAAAGCGGCTTTAAATAAAGGCTATCACATATTAGTTTTGATATTTTTGATAGTTGTTTTTCTGTTGTGGTTTTGTGTAACTTTTTAGCTTCGCTTTCTAGTTCGTTAGTATCAATATTAAATGCGTTAAACACGGTGCCATTAGAAAATTGCTCAATGTATGAGTGTGATGATGGTAGGTTTGCAGTAACGGGGATTATGGCAATATCAAAGTATTTCTCGGTTACTCTGTAATTAAGAGAATCGATGCTGTCAACGGATTCTATATTTACTGTTATGCCGAACTTATTTTGCCAAATTCCCGCAATAGTTATAGCAACTTCGTGCGAAACCGGGTCACCCATGTAGATGAAGTTTAAAGCAGGGAACACAAAATCATCATCAAATTCTTCGCAACCCTCTAAAAATAAGTTTTCAGCATCTTTTTTATGCTTATTTGCATTGTCTGGAGTTACGATGTTCTGAGTATTCATAACGCTTTGTGGGTAAATTGAATTTTGCGAAAAAACACCGTATGTGTTGGATATATTCTCACTCGGTGTATATGTTGCTACCGACATAAGCGCATTAGTGATTTTTTCATTAGCAAAGGCACTCTCTGGATTTATAACTAAAAAATTAGCAGTGTCTGTGATATGTTTAAAAGTGCCTTTATAATCTGTTTTCTCAATTTTTTCTAACAAAACGTAACTTGGTTTTGCAATATCTACTTGATTTTTTTCAAAACTTTCAAGATATTTTTCTTCATCGTCAAAATAAAAATAGGCAGAGTTAGTATCGCTTTTTATCTTGCAGTAATTCTCGTTCCAGGTAGAGAGTGTGTATTTACCGCAGGATAGAACGGCTTCGTCATTGAGTCCGTAATAACCTTTTGTGCTATCAAAGAACTCTTGGTTGCAAGGCATTGTTATCGGTGTGGTTAGAATTTGTAAAAAATCAACACAAGGATATGCTAATTTTATTTCAAGTCTGTTATCGCTAATTGCCTTAACTCCAAGTGTGTTGGCAGATTTTTTTCCTTTAATTATTTTGGTCGCATTAAGTATTGGTGCTAGAGTGTGCGCAAATGGCGCATTGCTTTCTTTTAGCACGGCACGACGAAATGCATATACAAAATCGTGCGCGGTAACAGGGTTTCCGTTTGACCATTTTGCATCTTTTGATATGGTGAAGGTGTAGGTTTTGTTATTGTTAGTAATATTATACTCGCTAGCAAGGTCAGGAATAATGTTACCACCATTATCAAAACGCATAAGTGTTCCGTAAATACTATAAGCCACCTGCATATCTGTTTCGTTGCTCAATGTCTGTGGGTCAAGTGTGGTTAGTGGCGTAACAGTTTCGTATATTATGTTTTGTGGTGTTTTTTCATCACAACCCGAAAAAACAGTAATACCCATTATTAAAATGAGTATTATGCTAATAGTTTTAATTAGTTTTTTCAAAAAGTGAACCTCCGTTACAGTCGATGCCGACTATTAGTGGAAAATCTTTAAAGGTTAGTTTTTTAATAGACTCGCAGCCAAGGTCGTCAAATGCGACAACCTCGCAGGAGGTAATACATTTAGATGCTAGTGCACCCGCACCGCCAATAGCACATAGATAAACTGCGTTATTCTTTTTTAGCGATTCAACAACAGAACTTGAGCGAGGGCCTTTGCCAATCATACATTTTAAACCAAGACTTAAAAGTGTGGGGGAATAGGGGTCCATTCTGCTTGAAGTTGTGGGACCGCAACTGCCGATACACAAACCTTTAGGTGTTGGAGTAGGACCTGCATAGTAAATACTGGCGCCATCAATTTTAAAAGGTGTAGGTTTGCCGTAATTTATTTGTTCTAGTAGCCTTTTGTGTGCGGCATCACGCGCAGTATAAACAGTTCCGCTTAAAAGAACCTTATCTCCCGCCTTTAATTTGGGCGCATATATACTAATATCATCAGTATTTATCTTGTATTTTTGCATATTTAAACCTTAACTTTTTCATCAATCTCTGAAGAGATGTTATTTATGGTTTCTTCACTTGTTTTGAATGATGAAACCAATGCTTCAATTTCATTTGTGTACTTCTCTGAGGTGGAGATTACGTTTGCTTTTGCAGTTTCTAATTTATCCAATACGCTTTTTATCGTATTAAGGGTGTTTTGAATTTCATAAAAAGCGCGCTCACTACTCTCTTTTGTGCTATTGTTAATGGCTTCAGCGTTAGATTTAGCAACCAAATACATTTTAGCGATATCTTGGCTAACGTTTTCGGTTTCCTCTCTAATTGCCTCAAATTCAGATACTTGTTTAGCAAGTTTTTCAATAGTGGCTTTGTTTATTTCTAGTTCTGCTTCAAGCATAGGAATTTTCTTTAATTCATCAATAAGTTCAGCATTTCTTGCATTCAAAGTTTCGAGTGATGAGATTAACTCCTGTTCCTTTGAACCGCTATCCTTTTGGATTTTTCTAATATATTCAATTACGTCTTCGCGGTTAAAACCTAATAACTCGCGTCTAAATCCAACCTTCGACATATAATCACCCCATACTACATATTTATAGTGATTATACCATAAAAAAATAATCTATTCAACTGTTTTATACATTTTATGTATAATTTTTCATTTTTACGAATAAAAGCATTGCAATCTTGCGCAATATGTTATAAAATATATAAATGTATAATTGTATATTTTATTATAGTAGGTGTTATTATGACTAGAAAAGAAGAACGTCAACAGGCATTTGCAATTGTTTTTGAAAAATCTTTTAAAGACGATTCTTTAGAGAGCATTATAAGCGATGCGATTGAAGCGGGCGCTTATAACGAGAGTGAATATTGCACCACCGCAATTTTTGGTGTGTTCGAAAATATAGAGTCAATCGATGGTTTGATTTCTGCAAATCTAAAAGATTGGACATTGGACAGAATTTCGCGCGTTGCTTTAAGTGTAATGCGACTTGCCGTATATGAAATTAAATTTATGGACGATATTCCTGTAGGTGCTTCTATTAACGAGGCTGTTGAACTTACAAAGAAATTCTCAACTAACGAGGATGCTCCTTTTGTAAACGGCGTGCTAGGCACAATCGCAAAGGCGTAAAAAAATGGCGGTACTTGGTATTGATACTAGCAATTACACTACGTCGGTTGCGGTGTATTTGCCAAAAGAAGATAAAATCATTTCAAAACGCAAATTGTTAGAGGTCGGGGATGGGCAAAAAGGACTTCGTCAAAGTGATGCGGTTTTTCAGCATACTAAAAATATCCCCGTTGTTTCCCACCTTGCTCTAAGCGAAACTAATGAGGAAATTACAGCTGTTGGTGTATCTAATAAACCTCGCGATACTGAAGACAGTTATATGCCTTGCTTTTTGGCAGGCGTTAGCGCTGCGAGTCTTACTGCTGAAACCCTTAAATGCGAACTCGAATTCTTTTCGCATCAAAGAGGCCACATCGCAGCGGCGGTGTATTCGGCTAATAGACTGGACCTCTTGTCCAGAGAGTTTATTGCTTTCCACGTTTCAGGCGGCACTACCGAAATGTTGCATATTACACCTGATAGCGAACTTATAATTAAATGCAAGCCTATTGGAGTTACGCTTGACCTTAATGCAGGTCAGGTTATTGATAGAGTTGGCGTTATGTTAGGGCTAAAATTTCCGTGTGGCGCAGAACTTGAAAGGATTGCAAACAAAGGAAAACCAACTAAAAAATACAAGCCTGTTATAAAAGAAGGTAATTGTTGCCTTTCAGGTGTTGAAAATCTTTGCGCCGATATGCTCAAAAACGGTGTACCTAAAGAAGACGTTGCATTGTTTTGTTTAGATGCGGTAACTAAAACAATTGTTAAGATGACTGAGTATGGTATTGAAAAATATGGCGATTTGCCTATCATATATGCAGGCGGTGTAATGTCAGATACAGTTATTCGTAATGAGGTTGAAGCAAGGTTTAATTGTGTTTTCTCAAAGCCTGAATTTTCTTGTGATAATGCGGCGGGTATCGCAATACTAACTGCAATTAAGAAAGGTTATATTGTATTATGACACCAAGTGTATTAACGGTTTCTGCACTTAATTTTTATATAAAAAGCGTGTTTGATGGAGACCCTAATTTGCTAAATGTGTTTGTTGAGGGTGAAATCTCTAACTTCAAAAATCACTATTCAAGTGGGCATCTGTATTTTTCCATTAAAGATGATAATTCAGTTATCAAATGCGTTATGTTCAATCGTGCGGCGTCAAGGCTAAAATTCTTGCCCGAAAACTCTATGAAGGTGGTTATTCGTGGTAGGGTTGCCGTGTACGAGCGTGATGGGCAGTATCAAATATACTGTGAAGATATGCAACCTTTAGGTGCGGGCGCATTGGCGATAGCATTTGAGCAGTTAAAGGAAAAACTTGGAAAAGAAGGCCTTTTTAATACCGAGAGAAAAAGACCATTGCCAAAACGTGTTAGCAGAGTTGCAGTACTTACTTCAAATACGGGTGCCGCTATTCAGGATATTATATCCGTGGCTGAACGTAGAAACCCCTTTGTTGAACTAGTAGTTTGTCCTGTTTTAGTACAGGGCGAAGGCGCTGCAAAAAGCATGATACAAATGCTTGATAAGGTTTATACGGCTTACGGAATTGATGCTATAATTATCGGTCGTGGCGGCGGTTCTATTGAGGACCTTTGGTGTTTTAACGACGAAGCGCTTGTTCGCAAAATCTATCAGTCGCCAATACCTGTAGTATCTGCGGTAGGGCATGAAACGGATTTTACGCTGTGTGATTTTGTTTCGGACCTACGCGCTCCAACACCATCTGCGGCGGCGGAAATTCTAGTTCCGGATATACTAACCAAAATAGCAGATTCTACGATGATGAAAAAACGTATTTCTGACCTTTGCAGAAACCTTATCAACGTTATGTATGAAAGATTGGATAGGGCTTTGCAAAGTAAGGTGTTTACCGACAGTAAAAGCACATTAAAAGCGAAAAAAGATGCGTTTGATAATATTATGGATAAACTTCACTCGGTTTCTCGCTTGAATTTTAATAAACACGAAAACAATACCAATGTTTTATTTAAAAAACTTGAAACATTAAATCCAATTTCGGTTATGTCGCGTGGTTTTTCTTTGGCATATAACGAAAACGGAGAAATTGCCAATGCTAATAACATTAAAACTGATTCAAAATTGACCGTTAGGTTTAGCGATGGCACAGCTAATTGTAAGGTCATTGATGTAAACAAGGAGTAAACTATGAAAGAACAAAGTTTTGAGGCTTCTATCGAGAGATTAGAGGCAATAGTTAGCCAATTAGAAGCAGGTAGCGTTTCGTTAGAAGAGTCGGTAAAACTCTATGAAGAAGGATTGACACTTGCTAAAAATTGCACCCTTAAACTTGAAAATGCAAAACAAAAAATTATAGAAATAGACGAATATTTAAAGGAAAAAGCAGATGATTAAAGATATAATTTCTTGTTATAAACCGCTTGTTGACGAGCGACTTCGCGAATTATTGCAGGGTAAAGAATCCCTTTATGAAATTGTAAGAGATGCTATGAGATATAGCGTTAGTATTGGCGGTAAAAGGGTTAGGCCTTGTCTTTTAATTGAGTTTGCAAGTATTTGCGGCGGCAATCTCGATGATGCATTAAACGTTGCTGCGGCAATTGAAATGGTGCATACCTACTCTTTAATCCACGACGATTTGCCTTGTATGGATAACGATGATATGAGGCGTGGTATGCCGTCTTGCCATAAAAAGTTTGGCGAGGATATGGCTTTGCTTGCAGGAGATTCGCTTTTAACCCTCGCATTTAACACAATTTCCAATTGTAAAAACTCAAGAGCCGAAAACATACTAAAATGTGTTAATATTCTTTCGGAATATGCAGGTGTTAATGGTATGGTTGGCGGTCAGGTTATTGACCTTCAAAGCGAAGGAAGACAGGTTGATGATGGTGTGCTATTACAGATGTGCAGTTTAAAAACTGCCAGACTTATTCAAGCCGCCTGCGTTATGGGCTGTGTTATTTCTGATGCTAATGAATATATGCAAAATGCGGCAAATGAGTTTGGATATAATTTAGGTGTGGCATTCCAAATAGTTGATGATATTTTGGACGTAACCTCTACTACTGAAGAACTCGGTAAACCTGTAGGTAGTGATGCAGAAAATCAAAAATCGACGTTTGTGTCCACACTTGGTTTGGATACTGCAAAAACACGTGCAGATGAATATACGGAAAAAGCAATAAATTCATTAGATGTATTTGGCGAAAGTGCAAACGCTTTAAAAGAATTTACAAAAGTTATTTTGAATAGAAAAAACTAAAAGGAAGCATAATTTTGGATTACAAATTTCTCAGTAAAATCAATAAACCCGAAGACCTTAAAGGGTTAAATACAGAGCAAAAAAACGCTTTGTGTGAAGAGCTGCGTGATATGATTATGAACACTGTTTCTTCAACGGGTGGTCATCTTGCATCAAACCTCGGAGTTGTTGAGTTAACCGTTGCGATACACAGTGTTTTCAACTCACCTAAAGACTCGATAATTTTTGACGTTGGGCATCAGTGTTACACCCATAAATTATTAACAGGAAGGCGCGAAAGTTTTTCTACCTTAAGACAAAAAGATGGTGTTTCAGGTTTTATGCGCCCCGAGGAAAGCGAACATGACCCGTTTGTAACAGGACATAGCAGCAACTCTATTTCTGCCGCGTGCGGAATAGCAAAAGGCAACGCTTATCTTAAAAACGGCGCGTATACAGTTGCTGTTATTGGTGATGGTGCGCTTACAGGTGGTATGGCCCTTGAAGGACTAAATAATCTGCCAATTGATAATGAGCGTTTAATAATAATTCTCAATGACAACAAAATGTCAATATCAAAAAACGTTGGTGGATTTGCAAAGCATCTTAATAAAGTACGTACTAATCCTGGATACTATAGGTTAAAAAACGTTATTGAAAAATTTGTTCGCAAAATACCATTAGTTGGTGAGAGTTTGCGAAAAAGTTTATATAATTCAAAGTTAATGCTTAAAAACGTTGTGTATCATAATAACGTTTTTGAGGGCTTTGGGCTTAACTATTTAGGTCCCGTTGATGGACACAATATATCTAAACTAGAGCAGGTTTTGCAAATAGCAAAGCAATCTAAAAGACCTGTTATAGTTCATGCCCTAACTATTAAGGGTAAGGGTTATAAATATGCAGAGGCTTTGCCTGATTATTACCACGGCGTTTCTCCATTTAATGTTGACAACGGTGTTGGTAATGGTAATACAGATAATTTCTCGTCAGAGTTTGGTAAATCACTGTGTGATATTGCTAGCACTGACGAAAAGGTTGTTGCAATTACTGCCGCTATGACCGAAGGCACGGGACTTACCGATTTTTCCTTAAAATATCCTAACAGATTTTTTGATGTTGGTATTGCAGAACAACACGCGGTAACCTTTGCTTCTGGCCTTGCCGCAAAAGGTTTTAAACCCTATTTTGCGGTGTACTCTTCCTTTTTACAAAGAGGATTTGACCAAGTATTTCACGATGCCGCTATTGCAGAAATGCCTATAACTTTATGTATAGACAGAGCTGGCATAACAGGTAATGATGGCGAAACACACCAAGGCATATATGACGTTGCGTTTTTATCTGTAATTCCCGGGGTTAAGATTTATTCGCCTTCTTCATATAAAGAACTACGCGATGTTATATTTAACTCGGCACAAAGAGAAAAAGGTGTAGTTGCCATTAGATATCCAAGAGGCAAAGAACTCTCTTTGGATGAAAGATTTATTGCTACTAGCAACGACTATGATGTGTTTTCAAATGGCGATACTGCCGTTGTTTCGTATGGATATACGTTTTCGGAGTGTGCATCGGCTTTAGAAAACACAAATGTAAGTTTGATTAAACTAAATTGCATTAATAGTATATCTTCTGATTTAATTGAAAAACTTTCGGAGTATAAAAAGATTTTTGTGTTTGAAGAATCTGTTGTTTCGGGTAGCGTTGGCAGTGCTATTGCTGATAAATTATTAGAAAATAATTACAAAGGCGATTTTAAGCATATTGCCATTGAAAATTGCTTTATTAAGCAAGCAACTCAAAGCGAGCAAAGACAAATGTTAGGTCTTGATAAAGAATCAATAATTAAGTGCGTAAACGGTGAAATTGATGAGTGATAAAATTAGGCTAGATGCCGCTGTAGTTAATGCAGGTCATACCGAAAGCAGAGAAAAAGCTAAAGCATTGATAATGTCTGGCGTGGTATTCGTTAATAATCAAAAAGCAGATAAAGCAGGACTAATGATAAAAAGCACCGATGTTTTAGAGGTTCGCGGTAATCCGTTAAAATACGTTAGTCGTGGCGGTCTTAAACTAGAAAAGGCTATGAAGGTATATAACCTTTCATTAGAAGACTGTGTTTGTGCGGATATTGGCGCATCTACCGGTGGATTTACAGACTGTATGCTTCAAAACGGCGCTAATAAAGTTTATGCTATTGACGTTGGCTATGGCCAATTAGCGTGGAAATTAAGAACCGATGAGCGCGTAGTTAATTTAGAACGAACAAATTTCAGGTACGTTGATAATACAGTAATCACCGAACCTTTGGATTTCGCATCGGTTGATGTTTCGTTTATATCGCTAGATAAAATTTTGCCACCTTTGTATGCGCTTTTAAAACAAGGTGGTTCTGCCGTGTGTTTAATAAAACCACAGTTTGAGGCAGGCAAAGATAAGGTTGGTAAAAAAGGTGTTGTACGCGATATTTCGGTGCATGAAGAGGTTGTATCGAGGGTTACCGACTTTATGGTTAGAGAGGGATTTTCGGTAGTTGGGATAGAATTTTCCCCAATAAAGGGTCCTGAAGGTAATATTGAATACTTGGCTTATATAATTAAGGAAGATAATCCCCAATATAAAGCCGAAATTTCTCCGAGTGAGGTTGTTAAAAATTCGCACGAAACACTCGCATAACATATAGAAAGGAGTATGGGTAATGAAGGTTTCTTTAGTTGTTAATTTTGAAAAAAATGATGCTAAAAAAGTAGCAAAAGATGTTATCGACAAATTACATAGCGCCAATATTGAAGTTTTATGTGACGAAGACACTGCAAAAATCTTTAGTTCGATTGTCCCTTGCGAAAATCATATTGCAAATGCAGATTTTTGTATTGTAATAGGTGGCGATGGCACTATTATTCATACTGCAAAAAAAGCGGCTATTTTGAATAAGGCTGTGCTAGGAATTAACGTTGGTAGAATAGGTTATCTCGCAACAATAAATCAAAACGAACTTGATGAAATAGATAAGGTATTATTAGACGATTATGAAATAGAAGAAAGAATGATGCTGGACGTTGTTATTGATTCTGAAAAAGAGTCAAAAACACTTACCGCATTCAACGATGCAGTAATTACAAAAGGCACGCTTTCAAGAATGCTAGATATGAGGGTTTCTATTGACGAAAACGAGATTTCGTATCGTTCAGATGGCCTTATTATATCCACTCCAACCGGTTCTACCGCATATTCACTTTCGGCGGGGGGACCTGTTGTAGACCCTAGGGTAGAGGACATAATTATTACGCCTATTTGTCCGTATTCTTGCTTTACTCGTCCTATGATTGTTCCTCATTCATCTAAAATAATTGCTTCGGTTGATGTAGTTGATGGTAAGGAAGCCTATCTGACCGTTGACGGTGAGGTGGCGATTAAGATTAATGAGGGCGACTACATAAAAATTTCTCGTTCAGAAACTGCAGTAAAACTTATATCCTTAAAAAACAAACCGGCTTATTTTAGCCTTGGAACAAAACTTAAATAAGGGGTTAAGAATATGAAAGGTAATAGACAGGTTGCTATTATAAATTTGATTGAAAATTCTGTTATTGATACTCAAGAGAGGTTGCAAGCAGAACTTCAGAAAATGGGTTATAGCGTAACTCAGGCTACTGTTTCTCGAGATATTAAGGCGCTTAATATTGTTAAAGGCCTTGATAACGATGGAAATTACAGGTATACGGTTAACCGTTCCCAAACTAATGATAATAAGGGCAGATATACCGATATATTCAAAAATTCGGCAGTAAGCATTAAATCTGCTATGAATGACGTTATTGTTAAATGTTATGCAGGTACTGCATCGGCTGCTTGCGCTGCAATCGATAGTCTTTTTTCAGATATGTTTGTTGGTACGCTTGCAGGCGATGATACAATTCTTATAATAACTGCTGATACCGATTCGGCTTTAATTCTTGTTGAAAAACTTAACGAAATTTTGGGTAAATAAATTTAGGAAGGAAATATATCAAGGTGCTTAAAGAGTTGCTTATTGATAACATTGCTGTTATAGAAAATGCCAAAGCAGTGTTTTACGATGGATTTAATGTGCTTACGGGTGAAACGGGCGCAGGTAAATCAATTATTGTTGACTCAATAAATGCCGTTTTGGGCGAAAGAACCTCGCGCGATTTAATTCGTGGCGAGTGTGATAAAGCGCGCGTAATTGCAGTTTTTGATAACGTTTCAGAGGCTTGCAAAAAAGCTTTAAGCGAACTTGATATTGAAGCCGAAGGCGGTCAGTACATAGTACAACGCACCATAACTTCCTCAGGCAAAAATAATTGTAGAATAAATGGTGTACCTGTTAATACTCTTGCATTAAAAGAGGTTGGTAAGTATCTCATAAACATTCATGGCCAACACGATAACCAACAACTTTTAAGTGTTGAAAATCATTGTAAATTTTTAGATGCTTTTGCTGAAAATGAAACCTTATTAAATGATTACAAACGCTCATTTGATATGTTCCGCGACGTGAGAAAACAACTAAAAAATGCGATTGAGTTAGAGTCTCAGTTAGCAAGTAGATTAGAAATTTTAAAGTTTCAGATAAATGAACTTGAAACCGCCGAAATAAGTGTAGGAGAGGTTGCGGCTTTAAAAGAGAGAATTACCGTTTTAGAAAATAGCGAAAAATTAAGCGCTGCGCTTGATATTATTTCGGGAAGTGATATTTCGGATTCACATTATTTGACCGAACTTGAAGGCGCGGAATCAAGACTTATTAAATTAAATGGCTTATCCAGTGAGATTGATTCCTTTACAAATAAGTTAAGTTCTGTTATCCTAGAACTTAAGGCTTTGCAGACAGATTCTAAGAAACTTACGGATATTATGCATTTCGACCCCGAGGAGTTAGAAACTCTGCAAAATAGGCTTGACTTTTTGCATACCCTTATGCGAAAATATGATGGTGACGAACAAGACCTTATAAACAGTTTAAATGTTTTTAAATCGCAATATGATGAAATTAACGTGAATATTGAAAACAAACAAGAACTGGAAGGTAAACTTGTTGATTTGCAAAATCAGTTAATTGAAAAGGCAAAACTATTATCTGTTTCTAGACAAAAAGCAAGTGAAAAACTTTCAGCAGAAGTGTGTGAAGTTTTAATGTTTTTGGATATGGAGAACGTTACCTTTAAAGTTGATATTGTAGAGGGTAGTTATAATTCTACCGGAAGCGATAGGGTAGAGTTTTTAATTTCAACAAACAAAGGTCAATCATTAATGCCACTTTCAAAGGTGGCGTCGGGTGGCGAACTTTCGAGAATAATGCTTGCTATTAAGAGTGTTCTTGCTGATAAAGATAATGTTGATACTCTTATCTTTGATGAGATTGATACAGGTATTAGTGGTAGAGCGGCGAGAAAGATTGGCGTGCAACTTAAAAAAGTATCAAAATTAAGGCAGGTTATTTGTATAACACATTTAGCGCAAATTGCTGCTCTTGCTGATAACCACTTGTTAATTTCTAAAGCACAAAAAGGTGACGCTACTTATACGTCGGTTACCGCAATTACGGGGGACGAGCGTATAGGTGAGGTTGCAAGGATTATGTCTGGCTCTGAAATAACAGAGAACCTATATAATACCGCAAAAGAACTTATAGAAAAAGAAAACTAATAATATCGAAAGGATATGTAAATATGACATTATTTGAAGAATTAAGAGCACGTGGACTACTAGCACAGTCCACCAACGAAGAAGAGGTAAGAAGACTAATTGACGGTGATAAACCCGTTACTTTCTATATTGGTTTTGACCCTACAGCTGACAGTTTGCACGTAGGCCATTTCGTTGCAGTAGTTGTTATGTCGCATATGCAAAGGCACGGACATCGCCCAATTGCACTTTTTGGTGGCGGTACAGGTATGATAGGCGACCCATCGGGCAAAACCGATATGCGTAAAATGCTTACCCGTGAGGATATAGAGCATAATATTGAGTGTTTTAAAGCACAGATGTCAAAACTAATTGACTTTACTGATGATAAAGCATTGATTGTTAATAACGGAGATTGGCTTTTGGACCTTAACTACATCAACTTTATCAGAGAAATTGGTGTTCATTTCTCGGTTAATAGAATGCTTGCTTTTGAGTGCTATAAACAGCGTTTAGAAAGAGGTCTTTCATTCTTCGAACTTAACTATATGTTAATGCAGAGTTATGACTTCTTGACCCTTAACAGAAAATACGGTTGTCAAATGCAGCTCGGCGGCGATGACCAGTGGAGTAATATGATAGGCGGTGTAGAACTTATCCGTAAGTGTGATAATCGCGAGGCTTATGCTATGACCTGTAATCTATTGCTTACAAGTGAAGGCAAAAAGATGGGTAAAACTGAAAATGGTGCAGTTTGGCTTGATCCTAACAAAACTTCTCCATATGATTTCTATCAATATTGGCGTAACGTTGACGATGCAGACGTTATCAAATGCCTAAAAATGCTTACCTTTGTACCTCTTGAGGAAATTGCTAAATTTGAAGGATTTGAGGGCCAACAGTTGAACCCTGTTAAAGAATTGTTAGCCTATGAATTAACTAAATTGATTCACGGTGAGGAAGCCGCAAATGCTGCTCAAAAAACCGCTCGTTCACTGTTTGGCGGCGCAATGGATATTTCTGAAATGCCTACAACAACCATTACTTCTGACGATTTTGTTGATGGTAGTATTGCAATTTTAGACCTTATGTTAAAAGGTGGTCTTATCCCATCAAAAGGTGAGGGCAGAAGGCTTATCCAACAAGGTGGCGAAGTCGGAGGCCAAGCGGTCTTAGGAAGACAATAACTA
>JAZNBX010000046.1:0-106956 GCA_045587265.1 Acutalibacteraceae bacterium
CATCCGACGTATAGATATCCCCATCATACGTCAGGTTGCCGTCCTCATCCAGCTTAGGGATACCTCTGAGTTCAACTGAGGAGTCTAATGGATAGGTGTGAGCGTCATAGGGTTCGTAGGAGCCGTCTTCTGAGCCATCCCAGGAGAGGTTAAAGCAGGCAGTATCAAGTTCACTTATCGATATGTTTATTATTGCGTAACAGCAATTGTTTGGTGTTGTGTTTATTAGTTGTATATGATATAATGGGCTTAAAGAAGGAATTCGTGGGGGTGGGAGATTGAACGCTCATAAAAAGAAAATGGTTGCGCCGATTATTGTTACTGTTCTTATGGTGCTGTATTACATTCTATATTTTGGGTTTTTAATATCACTGCTTGACGGAGTCTGGAAATACGCCCTAGGGCTTATCCCTGTATGTTTTGTCGGGGTTATGATATACGTTTGCGTGCAAAGAATAAACGAAATTAAGAAAGGTGAAGAAGATGATATTAGTAAATACTGATTATATTAGCGGTAAAGAACTAGAAATGTTGGGACTTGTAAAGGGTAGCACCATACAGTCAAAGCACATCGGTAAGGACATCGCGCAGAGTTTTAAAACGTTAGTTGGTGGCGAACTTAAATCATACAACGATATGATGAACGAGGCTCGTGCTCTTGCTACCAAAAGAATGGTTGCAGAAGCCGAAGAGATGGGTGCAGATGCAATAGTTAATATTCGCTATGCTTCATCTGCTATTATGCAAGGCGCAGCAGAGGTAATCGCCTACGGCACGGCAGTTAAGTTCTCTAATAAATAATTATACGTGCGTTAACCCCTTGGAGAAATCTGAGGGGTTTTGTTGTAATTTTTTAGATGGCGTGTTATAATTGCCTTATAAAGGAATTTGATTTGCGAGGTGAAAAATGAAGGTTGTAGTTGCAATAGACTAGTTTAAAGGCAGTCTTAGTTCGGTGCAGGCGGACTTGGCTTTGCGTTCCTCACATTTACAAATGCAACCTTAAAATCAGGCATAGAGATTATTTTGGATGAAATAGGAATTAAAGAAGAAATAAAAGATGCAGATATAGTGGTGACGGGCGAGGGCAGACTCGATTGACAGACGGTTATGGGCAAAGCGCCCATTGGCGTGGCAAGGCTTGCTAAAAAGTATGGCAAAAAGGTTATCGCTTTTTCGGGTTGTGTAACCGAAGACACCGATGTCTGCAATATGCACGGAATAGATACTTTCTTCCCAATAGCAAGGGGTGTTACAACTTTAGATGATGCGCTCAACACGGAGAATGCTTATAAAAATCTAACCGCTACAGCGTATCAAGTTTTTAGACTAATGGTATAATTTAAATGTGCATCGTATGCCTTGTGAGTCCGTATAATAGGACTTTTGTTGTGTTGTGATAGGCTCATAACAAGATAAGGAGCGGTTAATATATGTTTATATTCTTTGGTTTCTGGGCGATGATGCGTTTTGTTTGTGAAATGTTATAATTAAATTGTGTCAAACATAGGTTGTATGTCCGAACAATCGTACATACAAAACGAGAAATAAAATGAAAGAGTTGATTATATGCGTAAAATTGAACTTGGTAAAAGCGGGCTTTTAGTTCCAACAGTTGCGGTTGGCTGTATGCGAATTTCTAATATGACTAAAGCTCAGGTTGAGGAGTTTATTGATACTTCGCTAGAGGACGGCGCTAACTTTTTTGACCACGCGGATATTTACGGTGGCGGAAATAGTGAGACCGTTTTTGGTAATGCAATAAAAGGTAAGCCACGTGAGGATTTTATTATACAAACCAAGTGTGGCATTGTGCCAGGCAAGATGTTTGATTTTTCTTACGACCATATTGTAAACTCGGTTGAGGGTAGTCTCAAAAGACTTGGCACCGATTACGTCGACGTTTTACTTTTGCATCGCCCCGACGCTTTGGTTGAGCCCGAGGAGGTTGCAAAGGCTTTCGATCACCTGAAAAGCAGTGGCAAGGTAAAACATTTTGGTGTGTCTAACCAAAATCCGTACCAAATTAAACTTTTGCAAAAACATTTGGATATGCCCATTGTTGCTAATCAGTTGCAGTTAAGTATTATGCACGCGCCTATGATACATGCCGGCATTAACGTTAATATGTATAACGAGGCTGCTACTAATCGTGATGGCGGTGTGCTTGATTTTTGCAGACTTGAAAATATCACAATTCAGCCTTGGTCCCCAATGCAGTACGGATTTTTTGAGGGTTGTTTTGTCGATAACGAAAAATTTCCCGAACTAAATGAAGTTCTCCGTAGATTAGCGGATAAATATAATGTTTCAAAAACCACTATAGCGGTGGCGTGGCTACTCCGTCATCCTGCCAAAATGCAGGTTGTAACAGGTACTACTAATAGTATAAGATTAAAGGATAGTTTCAAAGCGAGTGAAATTACGCTCACTCGTGAAGAGTGGTACGAAATCTACAAAGCCGCAGGCAACATTTTACCGTAAAACTAAACCAAACAAAACCTTGCGATAAGCGTTTAAAAGCATTTATCTGCAAGGTTTAATTCTTTACAAAAAAAGTTTTTTATAGTAAAATTATAAAAGATACTTTTCTGGGGTGTGAAAATGAAAAAGAAAATTTTTTATAGAGAATATGCCTATATTTTTGGTCTTATAATTATGGCATTTGCTTCTGCTTTTAGTGAAAAGGCAGGCTTCGGTATGTCTATGGTTGTAGCGCCTGCATATATTTTGCATCTAAAACTTTCCGCAGTTTTTTCGTGGTTCAGTTTTGGAGTGGCAGAATATGCTTTTCAAGGTCTTTTGGTGCTGTTAACCATAATAATTATTAGAAAGGTTAAACTTTCATATTTTCTTTCATTTGTAACCGCTATTATTTACGGCACCCTTTTGGATTTTGCGATGGGTGTGGTATCTTATTTGCCAAACGATACTTTTTTTGTGCGCGCTATTTGGTATGTGATAGGAGTGGTGGCGTGTTCGTTTGCGGTGTCGCTTTTCTTCCATACTTATCTTTCGCCCGAAGTGTATGAGTTGATTGTAAAAGAAATAAGTTCAACTTTTAAACTCAATATAAATAAGGTTAAAACCTCGTATGACTGTATAAGCACCGTTCTGTCAATAGTGCTATCCTTTGCATTCTTTGGCTTTGGAGTATTTCGCGGAGTGGGCGTTGGCACAATTATTTGCGCTTTGATTAACGGCTTTTTAATTGGTAACTGCTCGAAATTGTTGAATCACTTTTTTGAGTTCAAAAATGCACTAAAAATAGACAAATATTTTAAATAATGTTGAAAGGGGTTATCTATATGCAAAAATTAACAGATACTTTTAAATTGTGGAACGGCGTAGAAATTGACTGCGTTGGTTACGGAACTTGGCTTACTCCTGACGGCGACGTTGCGGTCGAGGCGGTAAAAGAAGCGTTGAAGCAAGGCTACCGTCATATAGACACCGCCGCTATCTACGGCAACGAGGTAAGTGTTGGTAAAGCGATTCGCGAAAGCGGAATAAAAAGAGAAGAAATTTTTGTTACAAGTAAACTCTGGAATACCGAGCGCGGTTATGAAAAAACACTTTTGGCATTTGAGGAAACTATGAAAAAACTAGACCTCGAGTATCTTGATTTATATCTGATTCATTGGCCTGCGCACAAAAATCAGTACGATAATTTTGAGGAAGTAAACCTCTCAACCTGGCGCGCATTTATTGAACTTTATAAAAAAGGTAAGATAAGGGCAATAGGTGTTTCTAACTTCTTGCCACATCACCTAAAAGCGCTAATAGAAAGTGAAATTAAGCCAATGGTAAACCAAATTGAGTTCCACCCTGGCTTTATGCAGGAAGAAACTGTTGAATACTGCAAGAAAAATGGCATAATAGTTGAGGCTTGGAGTCCGCTTGGCAGTGGCAAAATGCTAGACAATGAAACGCTAAAGGCAATCGCCGCAAAATACAACAAAACGGTAGCGCAAATTTGTCTTCGTTGGTGCTTGCAAAACGATACCTTGCCACTACCTAAATCGGTTACACCTTCGAGAATTGCAGAAAATGCAGATATTTTTGATTTCGAGATAACTGCAGAGGATATGCAAACTATAAACGCTATGGAATATTGCGGTGGTTCGGGTCATAATCCCGACACCTTCGGAATGGATTAAAATTATGTCGGTTACATTGGACGTGCACGGCTTTCGCGAATCATAGCAGGAGAAACGTTTTGTTTAGTGGCGATTTTTTGCGAGATAATCCTAATGAATGGAAAATGTTATCCAGAATTTTCGGTAAAAACGGGGTAGTGTTGACCATAGAAGAAGGTCAGTGCGAGCGGTAGAGATGCTACAAAATGGTAAAAACGAGCAACAAACCGCAGAGGAATGCGGTTTTGGAGATGCTTGTAATCTTATTCGGTGTTTTAAGCGCCAATTTGGAAAAACCCTAAAAAATATATAGCAAGCATATAAAAAAGAAGGGGGACACTTCACAAAGAAGTGTCTCCCTTTTATAGCCTTAATGTTTTGTGTCTTATACGCCGAAGTAATTTACCGAGTTGTTAAAGCAGATGTTCTTAACAACCTCGCCAACTGATTTAATATCTTTTGTCATTTCACCCTTTTCCATCATACCGCCAAGGTAGTTGCAAAGAATACGGCGGAAGTAGTGATGTCTAGGATAAGATAGTAGTGAACGGCTATCGGTAAGCATACCAACAAACGTAGCAATATGACCCGTTGCAGTAAGGTCGCGTAGGTGGTTTTCCATACCAACCTTGTTATCCAAAAACCACCAAGCAGGACCGTATTGCATTTTACCCTGTACCTCGCTTGATTGGAAAGTACCGATAAGTGTCATAATTTCGGTGTTCATTTTTGGGTTCAGGTTAAATACTATTGTGGGTGGTAATAGACCTTCGCTATTGAGTTTATCAAATAGGCGTGAGGTCATTTTTATGCTATTATCTTCGGCAATACTGTCAAAGCCTGTGTCAAGTCCCAACTTCTTAAGCATAACCGCGTTGTTGTTACGCATAGCGCCAAGGTGCAACTCTGTGCGAACACCGTGCTTGCCATAAAGTTTCATTAAAGAATAGGTTAGGTAGCCTTTGAATTTCTCTGCATCTTTCTCGGTAATCGCTTTTCCTGAAATTGCCTTTTTAAGCACCACGTCGGCGGCAGATTTTGTGGCTATGGGGTAAACGTTTTGTACCGCAATATCGCTAGCCTTTGCCCCTACCTCTAAAAATGCCAAAAGGCGAGTTTCAAGAGCATCCTCAAGGTCGTCAATAGAGTTAATAGGCTTGGTTAAAACTGCAAGTTTTCCTAAGAATTCAAGGTGGCCTTTTGCTTCAATATTCATTATCTTGTCGGCTCTGAAAGCAGGTGCTACTGTAAATTTGTAGTCTTTTTCGGCAATTTTGCGGAAGGTATCGAGGTCGTCAAAAACCTCGTTGGTTGTGAAAAGATGCTTAACGTTTGAGCCTTCAATAAGACTTTGTGGGGTTACGTTGTTAGCCTTAATGTAGGCGTTGCACTTTTCCCAAATAGCCTCGGCATTCTTTTCGTTAATCTCTAAAGTACAACCGAAAAATTCTTCTAATTCAACCTGTGACCAGTGGTATAAAGGGTTGCCGAAAGCGGTACCTAAAACCTTGCAGTATGCCAAGAATTTATCGTGATTAGAAGCCGAACCCGTAATATATTCCTCATCAATACCAAAGTTGCGCATCAAACGCCACTTGTAGTGGTCGCCCGCAAGCCAAATTTCAAATAGGTCCGAAAAGGGTTTGTTTTCTAAAATCTGCTTTTCGGGTAGGTGGCAGTGGTAGTCGAAAATCGGCATATCTTTAGCAAAGGAGTGGTATAACTTCTTTGCGGTTTTGTTGTTTAGCAAAAAATCTTTTGTGTAATAACTCATAGTTAACACCTTCCTAAATAAATCCTATACTTATAGTGTAACACCATCTTTGAAAATTGCAATATCTAAATAGTCATTTTCCTTGCATAAACTTTGAACTTATGACTGATTAAAAACGAAGGTATATACATAGTGCCTTTCGTTTGTATTATGCTAGAAAATTTATATAACACAATAGTAAGGTCTTCTAGAAACTTACATATTGTTTAACGAAATAGCAAAAAATACCGCCCCAATAATAAAGGGGCGGTGAGACTTATAAGTTTTTTAAAATATTTTTAGCACTAGGTAGGGTTTTTGCCACACTTATATGCCAAAATTATTGAGTTGTATAACAACCAAAAATTTATTTTGTTACCTCGCTTTTACGGATAAAGAGAACACCTAAGGTGTTTCTGCCGCAGTGCGCAGAAATGGTGCAACCTGCACGAGTAATTAGAACCTCTTTAAAAGGTGCGGTAGATTTAACCGCTTCGGCAACATTGTTAACAATCTCAGCATCAACGCCGGCGTGTGTAACAAAAACACGGGAAAGGTCAAGGTCGTCAACGTTTGCTAATCTATCAGCAACGTATTCGTTTAAGGTAAGTTCAAACTTACCGCGATATTTTTTGCCAACACCCATACTGCCACCAACAACCTCAATGCAAGGTTTAAGTTTTAGTAGGTTAGCGCCAAGTGCGGATAATGCAGAGCAACGACCGCCTTTGTGCAAATAGGTAAGGCTATCAATAACGAAAGAAGCGTCAACTTTAGATTTTAAGTTGTCTATCTCGGCAACTATTTCGCTAGCGCTCATACCACTTTCTGCCAATTCACAAGCCTTTAAAACGAGCAGACCTGAACCGGTAGATAGGTTTCTTGAGTCAACGGGATATACGTTGCCAACCTCCTCAGCAGCAAGACAAGCGTTGCGGTAGGTTGTAGACATTTCGGAAGAAATTGTAAAGTGAATAAGTTCGGTATCTTCTTCCAAGTTTTCGTTAAAGAAATCGGTATAATCGGCAATGTTTGTTGCAGTAGATTTTGCAAGCCTGCCTGTTCTTTCAAAAAAAGCATATATATCGTCTGGTGTAGCATCAATGCCGTCGCGGAAAGCCTCTTCGTCCATAGTAACGCTCAAAGGACAAACCGCAATACTGTATTTTTCTAAAAGTTCGGCACTAAGGTCGCTTGTGCTATCACAGGTAATTTTTACTTTTTTAGCCATAATTCATTCCTCCAAGAAAAAAGAAATTTAATATAGTTTTCCCTTATGACACACAGTATAACACACTTTCTCTAAAGAAACAATAACGAAATTTTGTTTTTTTCTCTTGTCAAAATGTATATTATAATATATAATAAGATAAATAACTATGTAAAGGTGGTGGCGGCGTGTTCAAAATAAAGGTTGCAGATATAGTAATTAACTATTCGGCATATCATAAAGATTTCTTTGAGAACCGCTTTAAAAACTATCTTTATAACGGTGATGAGCAGGGCATAGATATCAGATATTCATTTGATGAAAAGATAGAGTTGCCAGAGCACGAAGTAGTGGGTAAAGTACACGACGCCACTTTGGGTAGATTTCCTAATGGCGATAACATAATGTATTTGAAGTCTACAAAAACGGGTAAGGTTTTTAACTACACCCGTCATAATAGCGATTTTAGTTTTAGTGATTCGCACTGTGTTGATATACCGGTCACTAACGAGGTCAGGCTTACCGCTCTCGACCGCGAGTATTTAAAATCAGGCATTATGTTTAACGATAGGTTGATATATGAAGGCGGCACTTGTCTGCACGGTAGTTGTATTGCTTATCGTGGCAAGGGTTTAATTTTTTCGGCGCCTTGCGGCACGGGTAAATCTACACATACAGGTCTTTGGAAAAAGATGTTTGGGGACGACGTTGTGTTTGTTAACGATGATAAACCGGCATTGCGCGAAAGAAATGGCGAAATATACGCCTACGGCACCCCTTGGAGTGGCAAGACCGAACTTAATGAAAATATTAGCGTGCCATTAGCGGCGGTTGTATTTTTGGCTAGGGGAGAGCAAAATAAAATAAGGCGATTAAGCGTGCCCGAGGCGGTTTGTTATCTTAACGACCAGACCTTCCCCTCGGTTTACGACACAAGGCTGTTTAAAAACAATATGGATTTTATCGAAAAACTTATCGGTAAAGTTCCCGTTTATATGTTGGAATGTAACATTAGCGACGAGGCGGTAAACCTCGTCAAAGAAACGATATTTAAAGGAGAGGTTTAAGTGAAAGTTAAAGAAGGGTTTATGTTAAAACAGGTTTGCGACGAGTTTATGGTAGTTCCCGTAGGCGCCGCAAGTGTGGATTTTAAATCGGTAATTCGTTTAAACGAAACGGGCGCGTTTTTGTGGAGAATATTAGAAAACGGCGCTACTAAAGAGGATATGTTGAAAGATATCCTTGACGAGTATGACGTACCTGCTGATGTTGCATCGGCGGATATTGATGCCTTTATTTTGAAACTTAATGATGCAGGTATCGTTGACTAGATGAGTACCGTAAATCTAGCGGATTTAATTCCGTTAATGAAGGAAATTTTTAAGCTTAAAAAAACCTTTACCCTTACTGCAAAAGGTTCTTCAATGGCACCGTTATTGCATAGCGGTAGGGACGAAGTGGTTTTGGCGGATTGCCCAGACCCCGAAAAGCTTAAAGTGCGCGACATACCCTTGTATTTAAGGGAGGACGGTAGTCCCGTTCTGCACCGCATAGTTCGCGTTAATAAGACTTCTTTTGATATGTGTGGCGATGCACAGACCGAAATCGAGCGCGGTGTTGAAAAATCGCAGGTTGTTGCACTTGCGGTTGGCTTTAAAAGGCGCGGTAGGATAATTTCGGTTAACAGCAAAAGGTATAAATTGTATTCTTTTTTGTGGTGCATTTTGCGTCCTATTAGACCGCAAATATTTTGGTTAAATTCTAAACTGCGAGGTAAAAGGCATGAAACGCCAGAAAAATGACAACGCTTCTGCGCTTAAGTGGATATACAGGAATTCGAAAAAACACATACCCTCTGTTTTTGGGTGTGCGCTTATTTCGGCTGTAACCTCGGTGGCGTATGTTGTGCTTGCCTACATTTCTTCGTTTGTTATTGATATTGCTATAGGTAAAAAGCAGGGTGATATAGGTGTCTATATTACTGTGCTTTTTCTGCTTATATTGCTACAAGCGGCTCTTAATATTGCAGGCTCTATGCTAGCGGCAAGGGCTTCGGGCAGGCTTGAAATGGACTTTAGAAAAAGAATTTTCGAGAGTATTATGAAAAAGGAATATGCTAGCATTTCAAAGCATCATTCGGGCGATATACTTAACCGCTTTACAAGTGACGTTGACGTTATTGTAATGGCGGTTGTTGGCGTAGTTCCCGGTGCTGTAAGTTTTTTTGCAAGGCTTTCGGCGGCTTTGATAGTGCTTGTAAGCCTTTCAAAGTCTTTGGGTGTTGCGGTGATTTTCGTTGGCGCTGTAATAGCCTTTTTGATAAGGATTTACTCAAAGTTCGTTAAAAAGATACATAAAGAGGTGCAAGAGGCTCAAGGCCACACCCGTTCATATATGCAGGAATGTACCGAGAATACCGTTGTGGTTAAATCTTTTAACTCGGTTAGCAGTTTTGGCGAGAAATTGCGCGAGTTAATGCAAACAACATATCTCTTAAAATTAAAGCGTAATCTTATTGGCAACATTTCAAACTCAACCAAGTATTTGGTCTTTACGGGCGGATATTATGCCGCACTTTCGTTTGGCGCATTCTTAATAAGTGGCAACACTTTAACCTATGGTTCTTTAATCGCGTTGCTCAATATTATTCAAAATATTCGCAGACCGCTTACTCAAATGTCAGGTCTTTTGCCACAGTATTATCAGGCGCTTGCTTCGGCAGAAAGAATAATGGAAATCGAAGAACTGCCCGACGAAAAAGAGCCTCTCGAAAGAGATAATGTTTTAAAGATTTATAAAAACCTAAAAAGTATAAAGTTTACCGATATTGATTTTAGTTACGACGGAACACGCGCCATTTTAAGCGGAGTTAATATGCAGATAAATAAGGGCGAACTTGTAGCACTTGTTGGCGGTAGTGGTGAGGGTAAATCTACTATTTTCCGTATGCTTTTAGGTCTTTATCCGCAAACTAAAGGCGAGATAACCGCCTGTGGCGACGAGGACTTTGCGCTTGACTCTACTTTGCGTGGACTTTTTGCATACGTTCCGCAAGGCAATCTGATTCTTTCGGGTACTATTGGCGAGAATATTAGGTTCTGCAATACGGAGGCTACTGACGAAGATGTTATTGAGGCTGCCAAAATTGCCGACCTTTACGATTTTATAGAAAAACTACCCGACGGCTTCGATACCGTCGTAGGCGAGAGAGGCTTGGGTCTTTCCGAGGGTCAGATACAACGTATATCAATAGCAAGGGCGGTGCTCTGTGGCGCACCAATACTGCTTTTGGATGAGTGCACTTCGGCTCTCGATGCTGATACCGAGCAAAAGGTGCTTAGCAACATTAAGGCAAAGGGCGGCATTACTGCGATTTTAATTTCGCACCGTCCTGCCGCATTGGAGATATGCGATAAAGTTTATGCCATTGAGCGTGGCAAGGCAGTAGAGAAATAGTAGGAGAATGTTATGAAAAGGATAATTTCGGTAGTTCTTGTAACAGTGCTTTTTGCTACCGCTTTTTGCGGTTGTAATAAGCAACAGGAAGAAGAACCCAAGAAACCCCAAAAATATAACGAAGAAATTTTAGTGGAAAAAGCAAATGCGCTTACTGACGAGTGGTATTATGATTGTGGTGCAGAGGGCTATGCCGTACCGCAGTTTAATGTTGACTCTAAAGCGGCGGAAGAACTCAATTTAGAATTAGAGAAAAAATATACAGACATTTCTAAAAAGGGCAAAGACGGCGGTTATTTGTATGTAGAAATGACCGGTTCTGTGTATAAAAACCTTGCCTTTATATTAGTAGAAACCATCCTAAAAGACGATTCGGTGTTATACGAGGCTTATTCTATTAGTCTAGCCACGGGCGAAAAGGCAAAAAACTCTGATGTGTATAGGTGCTTCGGTGTTAGCAAGGTTAATTGCTACGGCTCGGTTTATGATGCAATAAGTAACGAATATAAGGTTTATTTCCATTCGTTTAGCGATAGTTCGGCGGGCGACTATTCAAAGTACAAAAAGAAAACTTTGAGTGAAGAAAATATTTATGCTTCGACCCTTTATATAAACGAACGCGGACAGTTAAGCGCAGTTGGAACTTTGTATTCTATTGACGGCAAAACCGAAATATCTTGTGCAGTAGCGGCTATTGAGCCACCGCTTAAAAAGGTTGCTGAGGAGTAAAGATATGTGGTTTTTCAAAAAGAAAACAGATAGCAATAAAACTGCAATAAAGAGTTTTACGGGCAGAAATTTGCAGTACGTTTCAAAAAGGGTGCAAACTGAGGATGGCGTACGTGATATGATTATTGGCAAGGGCGGCAGAATTGCCGTTCATGATGGCGAAATAAAAATCATCTGTGGCACCGAGAGTGTGTTTACCTGCCCCGCCCAAAAGGCGAAATGCAATATTCTTTTAAGTGGTAATGGCGCTACGGTTGAGGGCGTTAACGAACTTAACGGCGAATATGAGAAAATAATTGTTCAATACAATAAATTAAAATAAATAGCAAAATCAAGGTGAAAGAAAAATGCAAAAGGTAAAGGAATTTTTAAAAAGGAAAGACATTAAATTATCTGCAAAAAGGTATTTTGTAGATGCAATGAGCGGTATGGCGTTAGGACTTTTCGCGTCGCTTTTAATCGGCACTATTTTTTCTACGTTAGCAACCCTTACAGGCATTACAATGTTTGCTACAATTGCAGGTTATTTAGGCGCAAAAAGTTATGTAGTAGGCGCTGCTATCGCGGCGGGTACGGCAAAACCTTTGGGCGCGCCTCCGCTTGTTACATATAGCGCGTTGGTGGTCGGTGCAATCGGCAACGATATGGGCGGTCCTGCTTGTGCATTTTTGGCGGCTTTGGTAGCTATTGAAATCGGCAAAATCGTAGCGGGCGAAACAAAGGTGGATATTATCGTTACCCCAACCGTAACCATACTTATAGGCTCGCTTATAGCATTCCTTTTAGGCCCTGCAATAGCGTGGCTTATGTCGGCATTAGGTAGTTTTATTATGTGGGCTACCGAGTGTCAACCAATAATTATGGGTATACTTGTAGCAGTTGTTGTCGGTATAGTTTTAACTTTGCCTATAAGTTCTGCGGCGCTTTGCGCAATGATAGGACTTGGAGGAATCGCCGCAGGCGCGGCAGTAGTAGGTTGCTCGGCTCAGATGATAGGCTTTGCGGTTATGAGTTATCGCGAAAACCGTTTTGGCGGACTAATAGCACAGGGCTTGGGAACCTCTATGCTTCAAATGGGTAATATAGTTAAAAATCCGCTTATCTGGATACCGCCAACATTCGCGGCGGCGGTGGTAGGTCCGCTTGCTACAACAATTTTCAAACTTGAAATAGACGCGTCTCAGGCGGTTAATGCAGGTATGGGAACCTGCGGTCTTGTTGGTCCTATCGGTGTTATTTCAAGTATGGAGTGGACACCGCTAATGTGGACGGGTGTGGCGCTTTTGTGCTTTATACTACCCGCGGTTATTTCTTTGGTGGTTTGCGAAATAATGCGAAAGATGAATTTAATTCGCGAAAACGACCTAAAACTAAATCTCTAAAGCAAATAAAGTTGATTTTATTTTAGTTATATGCTAAAATATTAAGGTATCTGAAAAAAATAAAAAAGAGGTTGCTTTTATGAAAAGAATTGGCACATTTTCAGTTAAATTCTACGGAGAGGACATAGTAGCAATTGCAGAGGGCGAGTGGGCAGAAAAATTTCACGGCGCAGTAAAACTTAACGAAACCGGTCTTGTTTTGTGGAAGGCTTTGTTAACCGACCAAACCGAAGAAAGCCTTGCCGATTTAATCGTTGCAGAGTATGAGGTTGATAGACAAACCGCGTTGCACGATGTAAAAGCGTTTTTAAATCGCTTAAGAGAAGCAGAACTTTTAGAAGACTAATTTTAAAAGCCAGATTATATAAAGGAGAAAAAGTTAATGGCAATAGTTAGACCATTCAATGGTATGCGCTTTACCGATAATGCGGGCGAAATAGGAGAGGTTTGTTGCCCACCTTATGATATTATCAGCGAGGCACAGCGAAAAGCATACATTAAAAAGAACAAAAACAACGTAATTCGTTTGGAACTTCCTAACGAAAAAGGGAATAAATATAAAAAGGCTAAAGAACTTTTAGACCAGTGGTTAGAGGATGGCGTTTTGGCTATTGATGAAGAGCCTTGCCTATATATCTACGGTCAGCAGTTCTCGGTAGACGGCAAAGATTATAGTTTCAAGGGTGTTATCGGCAGAGTTTTCCTATACGAGTTTGAGCGTGGTATTATCCTTCCTCACGAGGAAACACTTTCAAAAGCAAAAGAAGACCGCTTTAAACTAATGCAAGAAACCGCCTGTAACTTTAGTCAGGTATACTCGCTTTATGAGGACCCTAACGGTAGAATTGATAGGTCTATTGAAAGACTTACCGACCGCGAGCCTGATAAACAGTTTACCGATGATGACGGTGTAACACATAGCCTTTGGGTTGCAACCCGCCAGAACGAGGTTGATAAGATTTCGGCTAATATGGCAGGCAAAAAGTTGTATATTGCAGACGGCCACCATCGTTACGAAACCGCAATAAGATATCGCAATTATCTGCGCGAACAAGGCATTATTGAGGAAACAGGCGAGAACGAGCAGGATTATATGATGATGATGCTTGTAAACATTCAGTCGCCCGGTTTGGTTGTGTTCCCAACACATCGCATTATCCACAGTTTAGCAAAATTCAGCGCTACTGCGGTTGTTAAGGCTTGCCAAGAGTATTTTGATACCGCTACTACCAAATCGCTCGACACTGCAAAGGCAAAACTTCGCGAGATGTACGAAGAAGGTCAAAAGGCTTTTGCTATGTACGACGGCAAAAAGTATGTTTTAATGAAACTCCGCGACATAAACACAATGAAAGAGTTTATGCCCGATGCATCTTCGGCACTCCGCGGTCTAGACGTAAGCGTGCTACACACCCTCGTTTTAGAAAAACTTATGGGTATAGATAAGGAAAATATGGCAAACGGTTTAAACCTTACATACACAAGGGATATGGCCGAGGCTATCGAAGCGGTTGATAAGGGAGAGGCTAATTGCTCATTCTTACTTAATCCAACAAGGGTTGAGGAGATTAGCGCCGTAGCCGCCGCTGGCGAAAAAATGCCGCAAAAATCAACCTACTTCTATCCAAAACTAACAACAGGTCTTGTAATGAACAAACTTGACAGGGTTAAGGAAGAGCCGGAAGAAGTGCAGAAAAAGGCAGAGTACGTTGAGCCTGAAGCAGAAATTTTAGATTTTTAAAAATAAAAAGTCTTATCGTTAACGCGGTAAGACTTTATTTTTTTATCCATTAATATTTTAAGCATTTTTAGCAATAATATAATTAGGCTTTCGGCCTAAAATTTATCTAGAGGTGAAAATAAATGGAAAACGTTGGCGTAAAATGTGATGTAGCAGAGTGTATGTATAACTGCTGCGATAACAAGTGCAGTTTAGAGAAAATTGAGGTAACTCACATGAAAACAAGTCCTGATAGTATGGCAGTTCCTCACTTCTGCAAAAGTTACGAGAAAAAATCGGTTTAACTAAAAAACGCACCGCAGAGATTTCTGTGGTGCATTTTAATTTATAGTACGCCTTTATCGTAAAGACCGCGCGTGTATTGGGAGGGCTTGCAATCGACTTTTTTAATGTAAGTTTTAATTACTTCGGCAATTTCAGTTTCGCTTTCGTCTATGAAACTAAGAATGAAACCGCTAAAGCCGTCGCATTCGCCTAATCTGTCAGCAAGCCACAAAGGGCGCGAGTTGTAGATTTCGGCATAACCGCCACGGCAGTATACAGGGAAACTAATATTTTTGCGGTCGGTAATTGTGTTTTTACACTCTTTGCAACCAACGTCGGATTTTATGGGGCAGTTGTCGGTAAGCATTAAAGGTGTTTTGCCATACACATAAATAATTGCATTTTCAAGGTCGAAATATTTTTTATCCGATATTTTGCTCTCAAAAGAAAGGGTTATCTTGTCGGCGCCCAAATCCTTTAAAACCTTAAAACTTTGTGGGTTAAGGCAGTTAAGACCACTGCCACCAATTATCTTTATGTTAAAACTTTTAGCAAGGTTAATCGCGGCAAGGTTGTGGCAAATTACACCCTCTACCTTGCCTTTGGCATTTTCTAATTGCTTTTTTATCGCGTCGGTCTTCTTCATACCTCTAGGTATTTCGGCAATTACCGCGCATTCTCCACTATAATCGCCAATCTCCTCTAAAGGAAGGATTATAGCGTCAACATTGAGGGGACTATCGGGTATCATTTTTGCCGTTCTGAACTGCGCGTAAATCTTTGTGTCTTTAGCGGTGGTAGAGTGAGAGTCGAATTGGAAATCGCAAATAGTCGGTGCTTTTTTACGGCTTCGCATTTCGCAAAGTAGGTCTATAACCTCTCTGCGCATAGCATTGATATCACTTGCGCGCAGACTTAACCCGCTATCTATATCACATTTTAACTCTGCTAAATAGTATGGCGTACCACCAAGTTTAGAGAGTTGCAATTTTATAAAATCTGCGTCAATTTCTTTCACTTTTGCGGGTTCGGGCAAAACGCCTGAAACCTCTGCGGTATATTCGCCACACTCGGCGCGAAGAAGGGAAGGCATACCACTTTTACATAAAAAGAAAAAGTCAAGACGGGCTCGTTGCCTTTCGTTTCTGTAAAGTTCGTGCAGTTTGCTTTCGGCCTTGCGGGTTATATTCAAATCTTTGTCGGTTCTAACACCGAACATATCGGTTTTGGAGCCCACGTAATAACCGTCGGTAAATCCGTTTCTGCTAAACACCTGCTCTAAAAGTGAGAACAGTTCGGGCTCTACAAATCCGCCCTTTGCCATTTGTTTGCATGAGGCGGTAGCGGCGGCAACATATTCGGGCGGTTTCATTCTGCCCTCAATTTTAAAGGAAGTTACGCCCATATCGCGTAGTTCGCGAATGTACTCTATGTGGCACATATCTTTAAGGCTTAATGCGTAATCGTTTTTACCGCCAACTGAAAATTTCAGTCTGCAAGTGCCGGCACAAAGACCGCGGTTGCCACTTCTGCCACCGAGGTGCGCACTCATAAGGCATTGTCCCGACATACACATACATAGCGCGCCGTGAATAAAAACCTCAACCTCTATATCAAGTTCACGTGCGAGGTTACAAAAGTCGATAAGTTCGGCTTTCGACATTTCTCTAGCAGGCACAACTCGGCTAAAACCTAGTTCTTTTAGGGTATACAAAGCCTCTTTTGTGTGTACCGACATCTGTGTAGATGCGTGCAACGGTATTTCGGGTAGCACCTTTTTTATAATCGAGGCAAGGCCTAGGTCGGCGCATATAATACCATCAATGCCAAGTTCTGCGGCTTTAATAGCGCAAGTCTTGGCATCTTCTAGTTCATTATTATAAAGTAAAGTATTAAGCGCAAGATAAACCTTAACGTTATATAGGTGGCAGTATTTAATTGCTTCACCTAATTTTTCGTACGAAAAGTTATCTGCATTTCTGCGCGCGTTAAACTGCTCGGTGCCGAGGTATACTGCATCTGCACCCGAGCGCACTGCGGCAACTAAACTTTCGCTCTCTCCTGCAGGGGATAGTATCTCTATCATTTTTGCTCCATCTTTATACGAATTTCACGATTTTCACGGCTTAGGCGTTTAATTTCGCTTTTAGCCTCGGTTAATTCCAACCTTGCGGTTGCTTCAAGTTCTAAAGCGGTTTTGGATTTAACCCTTAATTCCTCACACTCAAGACGGCGTTTTTTTGCCTCGTCGCAGTACTGCAATGCGGCAATAGATGCAACCATTGTGGGAGAAAGAAAACCATTTTCGTCGGTAAGCTTTTTAAAGCGTTGATTTAATTCGATAGCAAGATTTTTAATATACTCCTCGTTTTCCTCGGTGTTTATGGTAAATTCATTATCGAAAAGGTTAATTTTCACCTTGTTTGCCATAAGCTCACTCCTAACAAAAATTAAAATACGCTACCTATATAATATAACAAAATAAAGAAATAATAAAGTCCTTTTTGAAAATTTTTTAAATTTAGTAATATAAATAGTCAACCTACGGATAATAAATCATAAAAGAGGGGTAAGATATGAAAACGGGTTTAAAAAAGTTTTTAGGTGGCATAATTATAGGTGTTTTAAACGGAACCTTCGGCGCAGGAGGTGGAATAGTAGCGGTGCCAATGTTAAGAAAAAGCGGAATAGACGACAAGCGCGCACATGCTTCGTCTATTGCGGTAATACTGCCAATATCTTTGGTGTCCTTAAGTATGTATCTACTAAACGGCAGGGTGGAACTCCGTGATGGATTACCGTACATTCTGCCTGGAATTATTGGTGCCGTAACAGGCACATTCATACTTTCAAAAATTCCTAAAAAGTGGTTGCACAGGGTGTTCGGCGCTTTGATAATTTATGCGGGGATAAGGTTGATTTTAAAATGAGTATTGCGGAAATTTTGGCGGGTGTAATTTCGGGCATTCTTGGTGGAATGGGTCTTGGCGGCGGGGGCACGCTTATACTGTATCTTACCATTTTTTGCGGTGTAGAGCAGATTCGTGCAGGCGGAATAAACTTAATATTTTTTATACCAAGTGCCGTGGTGGCGCTAATTATTTACCTAAAGCGAGGCGCTATAAAAATAAAACCGTTAGTGCCTTTCATTTTGGGCGGTATACCGGGTGTGTTTTTAGGACTTGCGCTATCGGGACTTTTGGGTTCGGAATTGCTTTCTAAGGTTTTTGGAGTGGCGCTTTTAATAATGGGCGCGCGTGAAATGTTTTACAAAGAGCGTTGACAAGGCTATAGATTATATAATATAATCGTGTTATATCAAAAAAGGGGGATAAAAATGAAAAACAGTAAACTAAAAGGCTATATTTTAGCAGGACTATTTTCGGTTTTTATTACCCTTTGCGCGTGGCTCCAGTTTCCACTTGCCGTGCCGATAACTTTGCAAACCTTTGGTGTGTTTTTAAGCCTTTTGGTGCTTGGCGGATATTATGGTACTATTAGCGTGCTTGCATATATATCGCTAGGTTTAATCGGTTTGCCTGTTTTTAGTGGCTTTCAGGGTGGGTTTTCGGCACTCCTTGGTGCTAGTGGCGGATATATAATAGGATTTTTAGCACTAGCGCTTATTTATTGGTTTTTCGAAAAGGTTTTTTCTAAAAAGGTTGGCGATTATGTTGGGTTACCACTCGGGCTTGTGGCGTGTTATCTTTTGGGCGCTTGGTGGTATAGTGGGGTATATGCGGCTAGCGGCAAAACCTTTATTACTAGCCTTGCTATGCTTACGGCAATCTACATAATACCCGATGCTATAAAACTAATTTTAGCCCAAGGTTTAAAGAGCAAAATCTTGGCGCACTTGCAAAAAATCAAATAATTTGCTATAATACCTATGTTATTTTGTTGCTATGGAGGTTTCTAATGGCTAATAAATGTATGCTTTGCGGCAAAAAAATAGGCTTCTTTTCGGTAGCGGGCGAGGATATTTTTACAGGAAACTCGGCTAATGCAATTTGCAAAGATTGTATGGAAGCCGCCGATATTATATTTAAAAAAGCAGAGATGAAGATTCCCGTAAAACCTGAGGATTTAGAGCGTTTTACCGAGGAAGGCAGACAGTATGTAGCCGAGTATATAAGTGCAGACGGTGTTTTTGAAGATATAGAGATTCCAAAAGACCCAATGCAGTGTGAAATCGGCGAGGCTATAATTTCGCACACCTTCGAGGTTGATGATAACGAGGTCGAGCGTATTTTAGAAGAACTGCATAATATGATGCCTAAGGATATTGAAAAATATTTAGACCCACTCGTTTCCGAAAATGAGTCGGCCGATGCCTTTTTTAACGAGATAATGGCGCTAAGCGATGAAGAATTGGAGTCGGTTTTATCTGACCAACGTGAGTATTATAACAATGCAGAGTGGGCGTATATTCTGTTTTTAAAAGAACGCAGAGATGCTATAAAAGAACAGGTAGAAGCAGAGGAAGAAAAACCACAAGTAAAGTTAGACCTTCCTGACGAGGTTGATACCGCGAAAATCGAGGAGTTTAAAGATACCTTTTCCGACCGCACTCGCGAGGAATTAGAAGAAATTTTAGAGGATGGCGAATATCTTTATGAAGCACGTAAAGCCGCCGAGGAATTATTAAATAATATGTAAAACTTTAAAGCGTCGGCAACCGAGATTGCCGACGTTTTGCTACCTATTGAAAATTGAAATTAAAAGTGGTATAATGCAAACAATAATGAATATATTTATGCAAAAGTTAACTAAAAGGAGTATATAGATGAACATTATAGTTGTTGGCTGCGGTAAAATCGGGTCTGCTATTATAGAAAGTCTTAGCATGGAAGGGCATAATCTTATCGCTATGGATATGAATCGTGCTGCTTTATCTGAAGTAACAAACGTTTATGATGTTATGGGCGTTTGCGGCAACGGTGTTGACTGCGAGGCTTTGGAAGAAGCGGGAGTAGCAAAGGCAGAACTTTTAATTGCCGTTACCGGTTCGGATGAGTATAATATGCTAAGTTGTTTCCTTGCTAAAAGAATGGGCGCAAAGCATACTATTGCAAGAATCCGAAACCCCGAATATAACGACCAAAGCCTTGGCTTTATGAAAGAGCAACTTGATATTTCTATGACCATTAACCCCGAAAAACTTGCGGCGGAAGAAATGTTCAATATCTTAAAACTGCCCTCTGCCGTTAAGGTAGAGCCGTTTGCAAGGCGCAAGTTAGAACTTGTTGAAATAAGGGTTAAAGAAGGCACAGGTTTAGATGGCGTTCGCATCGCTGACTTGAGGGATAAGTATAAAGAAAATTTCCTTATCTGCGTTGTAAAGCGTGGCGATAGCGTTTATATTCCTGATGGTAACTTTACTTTAAGCGCAGGGGATAGAGTTGGTATTACTGCCACACCTGCTGAAATTCACAAACTACTTAACTCTATGGGTGTGCTAACCCGCGGTGCTAGAAGCGTTATGATTTTGGGCGCAAGCAGAATCGCATTTTATCTAGCACAAATGTTGACCGCTGCGGGCAACCAGGTAAAGATAATTGATAAGAAACAAGAGCGTTGCCGTGCTTTTTGCGATGCTTTGCCTAAGGCTATGATTATTTGTGGCGATGGCGCGCACCAAGAATTGCTTTTAGAGGAGGGCATCGATGAACTAGATGCTTTCGTATCGCTTACGGGTATGGATGAGGAGAATATGCTAGTTTCAATCTTCGCGTCTTCTCAGAATGTACCAAAGGTTATAGCAAAGATTAACAGAGATGAACTTGCCGATATGGCAGAAAATCTTGGTCTTGATTCAATAGTTACACCGCATAAAACCATTTCGAACGTGGTCGTGCGATATGCCAGAGCCCTTAAAAATTCGCTCGGCAGTAGCGTAGAAACCCTTTATAAATTTATGGATGGCGATGCCGAGGCGGTAGAGTTTAACGTGCTTGAAAATAGCGATGTTGTAAACGTTCCGCTAAGCACCCTAAAACTTCAAAAACATATACTTATCGCAGGTATTATCCGTGGCAGAAAAACTATTATCCCAAGTGGTAATGACTGTATTATGGTGGGCGATAGGGTTGTTGTTATTTCGGAAAACCGCAGGCTTAACAACCTTTCGGATATTCTAAAATAAGGGGCAAGTTATGAACCGTAAAATGATACTTTATGTAATAGGGCAGATATTGCTTATAGAGGCGGCTTGCCTTACCTTGCCATTTGCCACCGCGCTTATATATAGCGAGTCGGTCTGGTGGGTGTATTTGGCTGTGGCTTTGGGCGCAGGTCTTTTGGGCTCGGCGCTAATGCTTCTTTGTAAAACAAAAAATCCTGTAATATTCGCAAAAGAGGGTTTTGTTATAACCGCGCTTTCGTGGGTTACTCTCTCGCTGGTTGGCGCGCTACCTTTTACTATCTCGGGTGAAATACCAAGTTATGTTGATGCTATTTTCGAAACGGTTAGCGGCTTTACTACAACGGGCGCGTCTATTCTTACCGCACCGCAAGATTTAACATACGCCGCAATGCTTTGGCGTAGTTTTACCCATTGGTTAGGCGGTATGGGTGTAATTGTGCTTGTAATGGCGCTAATGCCTTCGGTTACGGGCAGAAGCATGCACATTCTCCGTGCAGAAGTGCCGGGACCTAGTGTAGATAAACTCGTGCCTAAAGTGCGCGAAACTGCAAAAATTTTATATTTGATTTATATTGCTTTAACCCTTGCAGAAATTATTATTCTGTTCGCTTGCGGCATGCCTCTGTTTGATAGCATCGTGCATTCTGTCGGTACTGCAGGTACGGGTGGCTTTGGTATAAAACCCGATAGCATTGGCGGATATGCTCCGATTTTGCAGTGGGTAATTGCAATATTTATGTTGCTGTTTGCCATTAACTTTAACGTTTACTATCTCATTTTGCGCCGCCGTTTAGGTGCGGTTGTAAAGAGTTTGGAACTTTGGGTGTACGTAGGAATTGTGGCGGCGGCAGTTGCAATAATTTCATTCAATATTTACCCGATTTATAACGACGTTTCGGATACTGTTAGAACTTCTGCATTCCAAGTTTCGTCAATTATTACCACAACGGGTTATTCTACCGCAGACTTTAACCTGTGGCCCGCATTATCCAAAGGCATATTATTTATGTTAATGTTTATGGGTGGTTGCGCAGGTTCAACCGCAGGTGGACTAAAAATTACACGCGTTATACTTTTATTTAAGTTAATCAGGCGTGAGGTTTTGAGAATACTTCATCCGCGCTCTGTAAAAGCAGTGCAGATTGACGGTAAAAGCGTTGAAGAAGATACATTGCAGGGCGTAGGCTCATACTTTATCGTTTATATGATGGTTATTGCGGTAGTGTTCTTGCTAATATGCTTTGAGCCGTTCGATTTTGAAACAAACATTTCGGCAGTAGTTGCTTGCTTCAATAATATAGGACCTGGTTTTTCATCGGTAGGTCCTGCGGCAAGTTATGTGGCATATAGCGATTTTTCGAAAATAATACTATCCTTTGCGATGCTTTTAGGCAGACTTGAAATTTACCCAATTCTGTTTATGCTAATCCCATCAACCTGGACTAAAAAATAAAAAAGAACCGCGATAGTTAATTCTATCGCGGTTTAATTTTAATCGTGGCGGGTGTCGTCGCTAAAGCATTCGCAAAAGCGTGCCGCAAAGGACGGTTCCTCGTCTGCTACGTAAAGGTGCGAAATATCGCCAATTCCGCAGGATCTGAAGTGTGCAATACCTTCTCTTCTTTCTTCGGTAAAGAAGGTGCTTACTGCCGATGGCAGTGTAACACAATGTTGCAAAAGCGAGAATGGTGAGCAGTTCATAAGGTGGGACATAAGTATGCACGAAACACCCATGTGACACTGCAAAATTATGGTGTCGTGATTAGGATTTTTTGCTTTGTAAATTTTTCCGTCGCGACGGTATCCGTGACGCTCTAACATTTTGTCAAACTCCTCGGTAACCATTTTATAACTTTCGGCTACGTTTGTGTTCTTTACAAGAGGGGAGTTCTGCCAATCATCCCCGTAACAGTCGGGGCAGACCTCGTTAATGTATTCGGGCAGTATATCCCAACAAGCCTTTTCGTCGCGGTCTATAAGGTAGGGAAGTTTAACCTTGGCATAACTAAATTCCTGCAACCAAGGAACGTACTCTGCAGTAATCCCTAATTCCTTTAAAGTCGGCTCAATGGTGAGTTTTGCCCTGCCGAGTGGCGAGCAGTAAACCTTTTTAATATTCTCTTTTTTTAGGCGGGGTACTAGTAATTCCGCCTCTTTTTTGCCCTTTTCGGTAAGCCCGTCAATAGCATAGTCGGGCTCTGCGTGGCGTATAATTATAAGCTTCATAACTTATTACCTATTACCTTTTACTTATTACTTTAAAAAGCTCCCCTAAGGGAGCTTTTTGCTATTCTTCGTCTGGTTCCCAGTTGTGCCAGATAGCCTGAACGTCGTCGTTATCCTCAAGCATATCAATAAGTTTTTCCATTAAAACAACACTGTCGGGGTCGGGGAGTTTTGTCATTACGTTAGGAACGTACTCAACCTCGGCACTTACGAATTCGTAGCCTGCGGCCTCCATAGCATCGCGCACGGCACCTAACTCGTTAGGATGGGTAGAAATGGTAAATACGTCGCCATCGCCCTCAAAGTCTTCGGCACCTGCTTCTAGGGCTGCTTCCATAACGGTATCTTCATCTTTGCCCTCGGCTTCAATGCGGATGATACCCTTGCGGTCAAACATAAACATAACCGAACCGCTTTGACCCAAGTTGCCACCGAATTTATCAAAATAGTGTCTAACATCGCCTGCGGTTCTGTTACGGTTGTCTGTAAGTGTTTCAACAACAACTGCAACACCATTAGGGCCGTATCCCTCGTAAACGATTTCTTCATAATTGTCGGCACTGGTTTCGCCTGCCGCTTTTTTTATGATTCTGTCAATATTATCATTAGGGACGTTAGCCGCCTTTGCTTTTGCAATAACGTCCTTTAGTTTTGTATTAACGCTGGGGTCGGGACCGCCTGCTTTAACAACTATTGCAAGTTCGCGACCTATTTTGGTAAATACCTTTGCGCGCTGTTGGTCGGTTTTCTCTTTTTTTCTTTTAATGGTACTCCATTTTGAATGTCCTGACATAGCGTTTTGGCACTCCTTTTTACAAAAACAAAATTTTACTAGGTTATTTTACCACACATTAGCATTCTTTACAAGTGCGAAACGGCATATTTTAATTAATTTTAATTGACAGTGTTTGCTTATTAGAATATAATAATCTAGTAAGAGTTAAGTGAAAAGGATTGCATTTTATGAAAAAGGATACCTATTTGGCATATGGTGAAACCGAAGATGCTTCGGCATACTTGTCGGAAGATGGAACATATGTTGATGAATACAAGGGCGGTTTGCCTAGATGGGCTATGATAGTTTTCGCCTCCATAATAGTTGCGCTAGGTGTAGCAGCGGCTATTTTTGTTATGAATACAGAGTGGTTGCATAACGTGGACAGGTATAATAAGGGAGCAGAAAGCAACTTGCGACAGGACGAAAGACAGGAGCAAGCCGAAATAGACAAACTTAATATAATGAATTCGCGTGAGCAACCTTGGTTTTCGGGCGATGATAAAGGTACGCTTTATTTCCATAGCGAAAAGTTTTCGGGCGAGAGGTTAGTAATTCCTGCTGCCTTTGATGGCGTTTATATAAAAACCTTGTCAGAGGGATTTGACGAAAAAAATGCAAGTGTAAAAGAAATAGTAGTAAGCGAGGGAATTGTTACAATAGAACCTGATTGCTTTAGCGAATACACGGCGCTCGAAAAGGCTAGCATCCCTAAAACAGTTAAATATTTCGGTGCAGGTGCTTTTTCTAAAACCCCTTGGTATGAATCGTTGAGTGATAAGTTTTGTGTTGTAGGCGACGGGGTTCTTATTAAATACTGCGGTAAAGAAGAAAATATAATCATTCCTGCAAGGGTAAAAAGTATTGATTGCGCTGTTTTTAAGGATTTTGAAGATGCAACGGGTATAATTATACCCGAGACTGTTAGTTATATAGGAAACGGCGCGTTTATGAATTGCACTGCTAATATTGAGGGTGGCGAAGGAGTTTCTTATGTTGCTAACGACGCGTTTTTTGGCAGTAAATTTGTAGAGGACCATAAGGGTGAGTTTTTAACAATCGGTAGAGGCTGTATGGTTAGTTACGTTATTGAAAACGATGCGGTTTATATACCCGACACAGTAAGGCAGATATCGGGCTTGGATTTCAAAAAACTCGAACAAAAAATTACGCTTCACATTGGCAAAAATGTTAGAAAAATATCCGATATAGAGCAGTTAGGATACGTTCGTGCCATAAAGGTTTCGGAAGAAAATGAAATGCTTTCGGCAGAAGATGGTGTGCTTTACAATAGCGCACATACAATGATTTATCGCTATCCCGTTTACAAAACCAACAAACGATTTTTCGCCGAAACTAAATTAGAGGCAGTTGGAGATAAGGCGTTCTTCGGTTGCGACGTAGAAGTGGTTGAACTTTATCACGGTGTAAAAACTGTTGGCACTATGGCTTTCTACGGCTGCGAAAACTTGGAACAGATTGAACTACCTGATTCTTTAATAAGCCTTGGCAATATGGCTTTTTATGGCTGCAAAAAACTAAAATCGGTTAGCCTTTCGGATGACGTTACCGTTATTCCTTATAGCGCCTTTTCAGGATGCGAAAGTTTAGAGGAGTTTGTTTGCTCTGAATCTTTAATAACCGTTTGCAGCAAAGCGTTTTACGGATGCGAAAATCTAAAAAGTTTTACTCTTCCAAAAACGGCAAGCAAAGTGATTTACAATGCTTTCCTCGATTGCAACGCTGAACTTCATTTAAAAGATAATCCATATTTTGTTGTGGAAGATAACAAGATCGTAGTCAAGCAAAATTAAAAAACAGAGGGCCAAACCCTCTGTTTTTTTATTAAGCATTTATTTTTAAAATGTATTTGTTTGCCCTTTGTAAAGCCAAGATAATCGGAACTATAAGTATAAAGCCACAAATCAGGTTGCTTGTGCCGTGTATTATATCAAAGGGTAAACCTGCCAAAACCCATGCAACAGTCCCTTTGAAATTAAGCCCGAACATTAGCGCCTGCGCAGGTGCATAAAGCACGCCGAACAAGTATCCGTGCGCGCCACAAACCGCGGCATAGACTATTGATTTTAAAATTAAGGGCATCTTTTTGGGCAGTATCATTGTTACCGCCCAAAGTGGTAGCCAGACGTAAAGGTAAGGCAACCACCAAGCAGCAAATCCTGCTATAAAGCCGTTTATAAGCACAAACGTGTAAATAGGGTATAGCGCTTTCCTGCGGTAAACCACCGTAATTGCTACTATAAATATCCCTATAAGATGTATGTTCGGTAATATTTCCATAAGCCATTTAAGCGAGAACATAATCGCACCTAAAAAGCCGAAAAGCACCGTTTCGCGTACATTTAACTTCATACTACTTTGAAACCACAAAAGAGTAGGTTGTGCCGGCAGTAATCTCGGTGGTGTCAACTCCGCTTGGCGCCATTTCACCGTTAATGTAAAATGCCCAATAGGTTTTATCTAGGTCGTAGTCGGCAACAATTCCGTTTACCTTCTTAACGAAAAGGCCGTATTCGCTTTCGTCGCCCTCAATTAGATTTAACTCTTGTAAGGCGTCGCCAACAATAGTTTTGTCGGTAGAAATTACAAACTTTTCAGTGTTTCCGTCTTTGTCGGTAACTTCAAAATCGAATTTAGTCTTGCCTTCGCCCAACTCTTTAACCACAGTCTGTGTTTGAGTTGTAGGCTCACCGCTAAGGTTTAAGTTTTTGTCTTTACAACCGCTAGCAAGTGCCATAGCCGCAATAAGCACGATACAAACGAGTAAAGACAATGCTTTTTTAATGCTTGTCTTTTTCATAATTTGTATTCTCCTAAAATTTTATTTCCCTTCTGAGCAAATTTCGCGTTTGCTTAAGTTGGCGCTCGCAACTGTTTTTAAAAAGGGTTGTAACGTTTGGATATTCCGACTGCGGTGCGGCTACGTTCTGCCTTCTCAGGTTTCCCCAATGGCAGTGTCCTAAAAAAATGCGGCTTTTTTAGTAAGAGCGTCAGCACTTTTGCACCTTACGGCGACGGGCTCGCGCAGGATTTACACCTGACTTCCCCAAGCGTTATAATAATTATACACCACCTAAAGTAGTGGTGCAAGAATAAAAAACAAACAAAACTATAAAAAATAAACACCGCAGAAATATTCTGCGGTGTAGTTTTTATTAACCAATTCTGCCGTAAAGAGGCGAGTCGCCCTCGAAATCGCTTCTTGGCTCGCGAGCAGGTGCTTCAACTTTCGCTGTCGGTGCGCTTCTGCGGTCCCTAGGACCTCTGCCACCTCTGCGGTCGCGGTTATCGTTCCTTCTTGGTGTAACACCATCGGGGCAGATAACAACGTGCCTTCTGGCGCCGTCGCCAACCGAGTGTGAGCTAACACCCTCGATTTCCTGTACTTGTGTATGGATAATGCGACGCTCGTAAGGGTTCATAGGCTCTAGCGAGCGTGCACGACTTGTGCGAATGCACTGTGCAGAAATGCGGCGAGCAAGAGATTTTAACGTCTCCTCGCGTTTTTCACGGTAATTTCCTGTGTCAAGCACAATTCTGTAATAACCTGAAGTGCCTGCATTTGCGGCAAATGATGCCAAGTATTGTAAAGCATCTAGAGTTTCGCCGCGGCGACCAATGATAACACCAAGATTGCCACCGTCAACGTGGATTTGAGAACCGTTTTCGATTTCTGCAACCTTAACGCTAATATCGGTAACACCTAACTTTTCCAAAACTGCAACGATATAATTTGCGGCAGTTGCGGCAGGTGTGCCGGCAGGAACGTTTGCGAGTTCTACGTAGTTTAGTTGAACTTTTTCTTCTTGAACCGATTGTTCGGGGTTCTTTGCTGTTTTTTCTTGTTTGTTTTGGGGTTTATCTTGCTTTTTAGCCTGCTTCTTTTTAGGTGCAGGTGCATCGGGACATTCGTAATATGCCCTTACCTTTGCAGGATGACCGCCAAAAATGCCAAGAACCTTAGGCTTAACATCGTCGATTACTTCGATTTTGTAATCAGCATCGCCGGGGTTAAGCATTTTTATAGCCTGTTCGGTAGCCTCTTCAATGGAGTTACCGTAGCCAAATTCTTCCTTAACCAAGGTTGTGTCCTCCGTTCTTTTTATTTGCGGAACTGTTTGGAAAATGCGCTTTTCTCACATGATTATGCGTTGTGAGTACGCTGTTTTTCTTCGTTATTGCGCTTAATGATAATTTTTGCCTGTTCTTCTGCTAATAGCCTCTGAGGACTATAAATAACCTGAACTGCTGCCTGTAAAAGACCTGCAACAAGGCTAGAGAACGCCCAATATAGACCAACTGCAGCAGGAAGGCTAAATGCAAAGAATAGCGAAATAAGTGGCATTGAAAGCATCATACCTGTCATATTAGGTTGGTCGGGGTTCATTTTCTTTTGTAACTGTAATGAAATAATGCTTGTTAGCATCTGTGCGCCAAAAGCAAGTAATGGAATAATCCAAAGTTTTAAGTCATCAGCAGTAACTTCGGCAAAGTTGAAACTGAAGTGTGGAGTGTCTTTTAACTGAATACCAAAGAATGTGAAATCCCACTCCGAAATTTGCGCCCAAAGTTCAGCAGAAACGCCTTTTGTGTTTTCGGTAAGTTTACTGAAAACCGACATCTGATAATAACCTGTAGCCTTAACGTCAACCGCTTTTGCAAGCGCTTGGATTTTGTCTGTAGAAAGGTTAAAGATATACTCTAATGGCGACTGAACAACGCGGTATACGGCAAAGAGGAAAGGAAGCCTTATAAGAAGTGGAAGGCAACCGCCCGACATAGAAACATTTTCTTTTTGATAAAGTTCTTGCATTTCTTGCTGATACTTCATCTTGTCCTGTTGTGTCATATTATCGCCGTATTTTTTCTTTAATGCATCAAGTTTGGGGCGAAGCATTTGTTGTTTAGCGGTAGAACGCTGTGTTTTGATGGTTAGCGGCATTAAAAGAAGATTTACTATAAGGGTAAGCATAAACATAAGGAAAGCAAAGTTATGACCAAAGACATAACCCAAACCTTTAAAGATATAGCTTATCGGTATTGCAAAAATGTTTAAAATAGAGTCCATAATTGACCGCCTTTACCAAAAAATGTTGGCCGCCTAGTTGCGACCTTTATTAGAAGTTGTTTTTTTAGGTGGTACGGGGTCGTACCCACCTTTGCAGAACGGATTGCAACGCAAAAGCCTATAAACCCCAAGCGCAGTTCCTTTTAAAAAACCGTGCACACGTAGTGCCTCTATAAAATAGTTAGAACAGGTAGGTATAAACCTACAAGACCCGCGTGAAAGTTTATATGGCGAAATGTATTTTTGATACGCCCTGATAATAAGAATAAAAAGTTTCGACATAACTAGTTACCGCAAACGCCAAAATCGGATAAATGTTTTTTAATTATCTCGGCTATTTCGTGGCTTTTCGATTTTAAAATACGGCGCCTTGCAACAAAGACTATATCGCACCCTTTGGTAATTTGGGGCAAACAATCTCTGAAAGCGGCAGTAATTACTCTGCGTGCGCGATTGCGCTCTACTGCACAACCAATCTTCTTCGCAGTGGTAATGCCTATGCGACACGTATTGCGGTTAGTAGAAACAATGTAGGTAACAATTTCGGGCGCAACAAAACTTCTGCCACGACCGTAAATGCGCCTAAAATCAGGGTTGCTCTTTAGCTTTATAAAGCAGTCCAAAAAAATCATCCGTTCTATTTGCTGATAAATAAAGCCTGCTTAAGAGCAGGTTAACACAAACTACAAATTAGAAATTAGTAAGTAAGTGTTTTGCGGCCCTTTGCTCTGCGGCGAGCAAGCACCTTGCGACCGTTAGCAGTAGACATTCTCTTCATGAAGCCGTGCTCTTTCTTTCTGTGAAGCTTTTTAGGCTGATAGGTTCTTTTCATTTTTTACGCCTCCTTGACATTTAAGGTTTATTATGTGGGCAAAATGCCACACTTAGCGACAATAACCCAATCATCTACTGATTATACAATAGAACACCTAGGATTGTCAATCTTTTTTTGCTAGTTTGTAGCAATTTTTTGCCCACACTTGATTTTACTTTTGATATATAATATAATAATGGCAGTAATTACTAGGTTTAGATTAGAGGTAACACTAATGATTTTAACTATTGATATAGGCAACACCAATATAACGCTTGGCGGTTATAAGCAGGATAAATTGCAGTTTGTAGCCCGCCTTGCAACCGATACTTCGCTTACTTCCGACCAATACGCAGTGCAGTTAAGCAGTATTTTGCAACTTCGTGGATATATGGGCGAGATAAGCGATGCAATTATCAGTTCGGTTGTGCCAACCATTGCAACCGCAGTTACGGGCGCTATAAAGTTAATAACCGGAAAAGAGCCTGTTATTTTAGGGCCTGGTGTTAAAACGGGGCTTAATATTAAACTTGATAACCCCGCGCAACTTGGTGCCGACCTTGCTGCAGGTGCAGTGGGTGCTATGGGTAAATATAAAATGCCTTGTATAATCATTGATATGGGTACCGCTACCACCGTTAGCGTAATGGATAAAGACGGTGCATTTGTGGGTGGCGTTATAGCCGCGGGTATTCGTTCTACTTTGGATGCATTGACCTCGAAAACCGCACAACTACCTGCAATAAATATAGAAGCACCAAAGAGTGTTATCGGTAAAAACACAGTAGATAGCATGAAATCTGGTCTTGTTTTCGGTGCGGCGGCAATGCTAGACGGTATTGTTGATAGAATTATAGAGGAAACGGGCGAGGATGCCACCGTTGTAGCAACAGGCGGCCTTGCAGAAATGGTTGTTAAAAATTGTAAGCGTGAGGTTATAATTGACAACGACCTACTGCTAGAAGGTCTTTACAAAATATACAAGAAAAACAATTAGGTTTTAACGCCTTCGGGCTTTAAAATAAAATCTAACGAACTGTATCCGTGATTTGCACAAACTTTAAAAAGTGGTGCGATGAAAAGGAACAGTATCAGGAGGAATTTTTATGAAAAACAAAGGTAAAATCAACACACAAAAATTGGTAATAACCGCCATTCTTACCGCCCTTGTAATAGTTTTACAGTTTATGGGCTCGTTTATAAGGTTTGGTATGTTCTCAATTTCGCTAGTGCTAATACCTATCGTTATCGGCTCTGCTCTTTGCGGATATAAGGCGGGCGCTTGGCTAGGTTTCGTATTTGGCGCGGCAGTGCTTTTAAGTGGCGATGCGGCGGCGTTTTTGGTAATAGATGTTTTTGGCACTATTCTTACCGTTCTTTTAAAAGGTACGCTTTGCGGTCTTGCGGCAGGCATTACCTACAAACTATTAGAAAATAAAAATCGTTATATTGCCGTAATGGTGGCGGCAGTTGTTTGCCCGATAGTTAATACGGGTGTGTTCTTGCTAGGTTGCCTCGTTTTCTTCTTAGAAACCATTACCGAGTGGGGTATAGGATTGGGCTTCCAAAATGTTGGCAGATATATGATTTTTGGTCTTGTTGGCGGTAATTTTATTTTTGAACTTATAACTAACATTGTTTTAGGACCTGTTATTTTGAGGGTTGAAAAAGCAGTTAGAAAGGCATAATTTATGTATAATCTTTCGGATATTGGCGTAATAAAGCAACTGCTTTTTGATGCAGGTTTTAGTTTTAAAAAATCGCTTGGGCAGAACTTTTTAATAAACCCGTCTGTTTGTCCAGATATGGCAGAGGCTAGCGGCTGTACCGACATAGGTGTTATTGAAATTGGCACGGGCGTCGGCGTTTTAACGGTAGAACTTTGCAAACGTGCGAAACGGGTTGTTTGTATTGAAATTGATACAAGGCTTAAACCTATTTTAGATAAAACCTTAAAGGATTTCGATAACTGCGAGGTCATTTTTGAGGACGTTATGAAGGTTGATTTAGCGGCTTTAATCAAAGAAAAATTCGGCGATATGCCGGTTGTGGTGTGCGCTAATTTGCCGTACTATATAACCTCGCCTATAATAATGATGCTACTTGAAAGTCGTTTGCCGATAAATGCCATCACCGTTATGGTGCAAAAAGAGGCGGCGGACAGACTAACCGCAGAGGTCGGCTCAAGAGAGTCGGGTGCGGTTACGGTGGCGGTAGATTATTATGCAAAGGCAAGTACAGTTCGCAAGGTGTCACGCGGGTCGTTTATGCCAAGTCCTAACGTTGATAGCGCAGTAATAAGGCTTGACCTGAGAAAAGAACCACCTGGCACGCTTTTAAACGAAAAGGCTTTCTTTAAACTAGTAAGGGCAGGTTTTAACCAAAGGCGCAAGACTTTGCAAAATTCGGTGTCGTCGGCGTTGGGTATCAGTAAAGACCTACTTAAAACCGCACTTGAAAATAGCGGCCTTTCACCGACAGTAAGGGCAGAAGCGCTAACAATGCAGGAACTCTGCACCTTATCAAACGAAATAGAAAAACTAAAATAAAAACTCGGCAGACAAAATCTGCCGAGTTTCTTTATTTGTATTTATTAAATTGATTTTCGAGGGCTTGGCTTATTTTTTGCATTTCGGTAGGGTCGACCTTTAAAACCATTCTGTCATAGGTTAAAAGTCCGTTTGTTTCGTCCTCAACGTCGCTAACTTGGGTTAAAACTGCCGCCGAAAGACCGCAGTTAGTTATTGCAGGAAGAACCTCGCCAACATATAAATCCCTTATGCCTTTTTGGAAGTTTGCGCCGTCTTTAAAGAATTTATAGCCGTATGTGTTGTCAAGATTAAAGGAATGCTCGTCAATTTTATAAGAGTATCCGCCAAATTCCGAAAGCACCAACGGGCGATTTTCTGCGGGTTTCAAATCTAACTTTCTAAAGTAGATATGCTCGCTTTCGACGTCGCTTAAATTCTTTTTAAACCAACCCGAAGTAGAGTCATAAATTCGGGTTGGGTCAAGTGCTTTAAAGTGTGTATAATTTTCATCTGCGCTCGACTGACCCCAACCCTCGTTAAATATGGTGTAGTATACAACCGAAGGGTGATTATAAAGCGCACTAACAATGCCTTCACTAGTGTCCTTAAACTCTTTAGCGCGACGTGGGGTGGCTTTGTGTTCAAATCCATTTTTTAAGAACACTGTTGGCAAAGCGGTATCAATTAAAAAACTATACTTGCCGTTATTTATAAAATCTTGGAACACCGCCATACCAAGCGTGTCGCAGTAGTAATAGAAAAGGTCGGGCTCTAGTTTAATATGTTTGCGAAGCATATTAAACCCGCACTCTTTCATCTTCAGTATATCGTTTTTAAAACCGTCGGGGGTGGCGGGCAGATATATGCCGTCGCTAAAATATCCTTGGTCTAAAAGTCCGTTGAAGAAATACGGTTCGCCGTTAAGAGTTAACAGGGTTTTATCGCCCACGGTTTTTGTGCCGATGGTGCGAAGTGCAAAATAGGACTCAATTTTATCCGTACCGCTTGTAAGTGTGAAGTTATAAAGATTTGGGGTTTCGGGTGTCCAAAGGCGCGGGTTGTCAATTTCAATTTCGGTTTTATTACCGCTAAAAGTATATTCTTTTCCCTCTAAAACTATGGTCTTTTCATCCGCACCGCCTGTTACCTCTATGGTTACCGACTGGAGCGTGGGTGTTATTTTTATGCTTTCAATAGCGTTTTGGGATATGCTTTCAAGCCATACGCTACCCCAAATACCACTAGTTGGCGTGTACCACATACCACCACGTTTTTTCGACTGCTTGCCGTATGGCAAATCCAGGTCAAGCGGGTCTTTAACCTCGGCAGTAATCTTGTTTTCGCCGTTTTGTAAAAACTGTGTTATATCAAAATTAAAGGGTAGGTAGCCGCCAATATGCTCGCCTACAAGGCAGTCGTTTACAAAGACCTTGCAGGTCTGGTCGCAAGCGCCAATATGCAAAATTAGTTTTTCCTTTAAAAATCCTTGTGGCAAAGAAAACTTACGGGTGTAGATTAGTGTATCTTTACGTTTGGTTTCGCGCTCTATCCCTGAAAGCACACTTTCGGGTGGAAACGGCACTAAAATCTGACCTAAGTCTTTCGTGCCTTTTTTGGATTTTACGGAGAACTGCCACTTGCCGTTAAGGGAGAGATAACTATCTCTTTTAAACTGCGGGCGTGGATATTCGCTATGTGGGGTTTCGGTAATATCCTTTGAGAAAGGGGTTAGAAGATGCCTCCAGCGCGGTTTCTTTATCTTTTTTACTAAAGCAAAGAAAGGTAGCACGATTATTGCCACTATAAGCGCCCACAAGAAAATATTTGCATTAGGCACAAAGGAAACAGTACCGTCGTTATTCGTAATGGTTTCGGCATTTTGTAGAATGATTTTACTGATAGTAGGTCCTACCACACCGGGAACAAGCACCTGTGAAAAGATGCGAACACCTTGTAGCATACCTGCTTTGCCTTTTGGCGTGTAGTCGCGAATTTGCGCACCGAACACCGCCATACCCGAAAGGTAACCGCACATCATAAGCAGTGAGCCGATAAAAACAAGCAACGTTGCGCGGAAAATGTATAAAAGAACATAGCCTGCAATTAAGCCTATAACTGCAAGAATGCCTGCAAAGTTAAAACCACGTTTATCGTAAACCTTGCCCCAAAAAACCGTTGCCGCCGCGGCTAGTATAATAGCCGGCGCCATTATAAGCACGTAGCCTGTAAGCCCTAAAGAAACCTCGTAGTAAAGTATAAGATAGGGCATAAATATCTGAATAGAAATATTAAAGATAATGAAGGCAAGCAAGGTTATATAAAGCATAGGATTGGCTTTTATTGTTTTGGGCCTAAAGCCGTAAAAAATGCTTTTAAGGTATGGCTCTTTAGCCTTTTCGATTATGGGCTCTTTAATAATAAAGAAACCAACAATACCGATAACAAATGTTAGTATACCTATTATTGTAAAAATAAGTGTCCAACTCTCTGCTTTCTGGAGGTCAAAGAACATAAATCCGCCAAACACAACCAAAATTGCTACAAGCGGCATCATAGAGTTAATGCCCTCGGCAGAACCTCTGCAACTTTCATCGGTCGAGTCGGTAAGCCAGGCGTTAAATGCGGCATCGTTTGCGGTAGAGCCAAAAAAGGTCATAACACAGTCAAGAATAATGGTAAGCGAAATACCAACTGCCGCCGCAGAAGTGCATAGCGGAAAGATGGCGTTTATAACGTCCTCGCGCAAAAGGGTAAAACTGAAAATCGAAACACCCCAAAGTATGTAGCCCGAACAAATAAACAGTTTCCTTTTGCCAAGCTTATCCGAAAGAGCGCCCATAAATACGGTAGTTAGGGTTGCCGCTACCGCAGAGGCAGACACCATCAACGAAATATCGCGAGGGGAAGCGTTAAACATTTTGTAAATAAATACGTTAAAGTACATATTTTCAACAACCCAGGCAACCTGTCCCATAAGGCTGAAAATAGTTAACGCTAACATAAATTTGCGTGAAAGTTTAGTTTTCATAATTAACCTCCGTTCGTCACTTTTATTATAACATCGTGGCAGTGTTTTTTCAACAAAATACAGTTTGTTATATAAAAAACGCGGCAGACCAAAATCTACCGCGTTTTTCTTTTAATTTTTGTTTGAGAAAACTTTGTTTATAAGCATGGTTGCTAGGATTATTACGCCGATTATAACGAATATAACCAACATACCTTTACCCATATATCCAAGCATATCTAGAAACTTTTCGGGTTGAAACACAAGTTCAGGTGTTTCGGTTGGTACTTCGGCTACCTTTGAAGCAGAAAGAATATTAAAAATAGCGTTAAATAATTTCATATCTTTATACCTCCATTAACCAAAGAAACTTAAAATGATGCCGCCTGCGATAACAGAAGCAATCTGACCCGAAACGTTAACACCGATGGAGTGCATTAAAAGGAAGTTTTGAGGGTCTTCTTTTAAAGCCATTTTGTGTACGATTCTTCCGGACATTGGGAATGCAGAAATGCCTGCTGCGCCAATCATAGGGTTGATTTTTGTTTTAGCAAAAACATTGATAAGTTTTGCAAAAAGAACGCCGCCTGCGGTATCAACGATAAACGCGATAAATCCAAGGCCGAGAATTAAAAGTGTATCAACCTTAAAGAATTTCTCTGCGGTCATATTAAATGCAACCGAGATGCCAAGGAAAATAGTTATCAAGTTTGCAAGAACTTTTTGTGCGGTTTCGGAAAGCGACTCTAAAACGCCACATTCTCTAATAAGGTTACCGAACATTAAAAAGCCTATAAGTGCGGTTGCTTGTGGCACTACAGCCGAAACAACTATTGTGATGATTATAGGGAACATAATGCGGGTGAGTTTTGAAACCGACTTTTGCTCGTAAGGCATACGAATTAAGCGCTCTTTTTTAGTTGTTAAAAGTTTAATAACGGGGGGCTGAATAATTGGCACTAAAGCCATATAAGAGTAAGCCGCAACCGTAATAGCACCAACGTAGGATGAGCCTAGTGTGTTAGCAACTGCGATGGATGTAGGGCCGTCTGCCGCCCCGATAATGGCAATAGAAGCCGCATCGGTTTCGGGGAAGAACATACGTGCCATACAGAGTGTAAAGAATATACCAAACTGTGCGGCGGCGCCGAAAAGCATAAGTTTCGGATTGGTTAAAAGCGGTCCAAAGTCTATCATAGCGCCGATGCCTATGAATAGTAAAAGTGGGAACAGTTCGTTTGCGATACCTGCGTTGTAGAGTTCTTCAATAGGGCCTGTAAGCGCATCTGAAAAAGGAATGTTTACAAGAATTGTACCAAAGCCCATAGGGAGAAGCAGGGTAGGTTCCATTTCCTTTTTGATTGCCAAAAAGATAAGTAGGCAACCAACAAGAATCATAACAATCTGCTGCCAACTAAATGCTAAAAGGTTTGCGTATAAAATTTCCATATACTTTATTTTACCTCCGTAAAAATGCTAGCAATATTCTAACATATATAATACAAAAACGCAATATAAATTATTCGTTTTCATCGCGTAATAAATAATGTATAAGTCTTTCAGGACCATCAAAAAAAGCTTTAGAAGTTTTATAGTGCTCGGTATCTTTATAGTCAACCTCATTGATACCTTCTTCCGAAAGTTGTAGCACCTTAGCGCCAGGGAATGCCATTAAAAAAGGTGAATGAGTGGCGATTATAAACTGAGAATTGTTTTGTACCAGTCTGTGCATTTCTGTAATTAAAGCAAGCAGCCTCATTGGCGAAAGCGCCGCCTCCGGTTCATCTAAAATATAAAGTCCGTTACCTGAAAAACGGTTCTTTACAAGGCTTAAAAAACTTTCTCCGTGGGATTGGTTGTGCAGTGAAAGTCCGCCGTATGATGAAATGATGGATGGTGTGGGGGCATCGATTTTATCGAGTTCGTCAATGTTAGAAGCAACGTTGAAAAAACTTTCTGCACGCAAGAAAAAGCCGTCCTTAGCAGTGTTTCTACGAGATATTATCAGGTGCTTATAAAGGTCTGAATGTGCTTTGGCGGTAGAAAAACTGAAGTTTCTAGTTCCGCCTTCAGCATTAAAGCCGCAAGCAATAGCAATTGCTTCCACAAGGGTAGACTTGCCTGTGCCGTTTTCACCAACTAGCACGGTTACCTTGTTGTTAAAGTTAAGTTTATTTCCATCTATAAGGTATTTAACTGACGGAATACTATGAAGATATGAGTCTTTATCGATAGGCGTATCAATAAAAATCGAATCTATATATTGACGTTCCATATATTCACCTTAAAAATTCTCGCTATATGCTTCGGGTAGTTCGTTAAAATCGGTGCGACGGCACGAAAGCAACCAATCAATTACGTCGGTGTTGTAGTATGCGTGATAAATGCCGTCATTATGACCAAATCCATCAAGCATTAAAAGTTTTGCATTACCGCCTTCTTCATTTACACGTTCACACATCATTTGCGAATAGATAGGTTTTACGGGTTCATCCTCGCTACCGTGTACGGCATAAACGGGGGTGTTTTTTAGGTTGGCGGTGCGCCAAGCCATTCCGCCACCCGCAATAGGTGCTAGCCCTGAAAAGAAATTTTTGTAGGTAAGACCCATCATCCAAGTGCCAAATCCACCCATACTAGAACCCGTTATGCAAATTCTATCGGGCTTTATGGCGTACTCTTTAGCGGTTCGGTCGATAATCTCTTTAACATTTTCTACCACGTTGTCCCAAACAAATTCCTCGGGGCATTGGGGTATTAAAACCACAGCGGGTATTTCTATGCCTTCGCTAATCATTCTGGCTACGCCGTGGCGGTAAAGGTGGTCGTATTTAAGGCCCCTTTCGCCTGCACCGTGTAGATAAATAAGTAGCGGTAGGTCCTTGTAGTCATCGGGGAAAAACACGCCGTAATTCATCAAATTATTTTGCTCTTTTGGATAAAACTTAAAATTCATTTTAAAGTTCATTTTTGCTTCCTCTTTTGTTCGTTTTTTAAAGTAAACGTCTTTAAATACGATTAGTTCGGCAATTAAGCACACAGGTAATGCGGCAAAAAAGTCAAGCGCCGAGTGTTGCTTAATAAATACAGTTGAAAGGCAAACGCTAAAGCAGAAAAGCGATATCAACCACTTTGTCGTTTTAGAGGCGCTTCCTTCCCTTAACCAAACCGACGCTATGCCGATTGAGTATGCACAGTGCAAAGATGGACAAACGCCCGTGTTGGTATCAATACTGTATAAGTAGGCAACCATATCGGTAAAAATGTTGTTGTTTTGGAAAACCTCGGGACGCAAATTCTGGCAGGTGGGAAAAATTACATAAGTTGCAAGCCCTATTGCTTGGGTTATCATTATGTAAATTTGCAAACGCTTAAAATTTGTTACGTTGTAAAAAAGAAAATACAAAAGCGAACCTGCAATAAGCAGGTACCATAAAACGTAAGGTAAAATAAACACCTCACAGAAAGGAATAAGGTCATCTAAAGCGCAGTGCATTGGATAGCAAGCGCTCTGGGGTACTAGGTTTTCGGTTAAGAAGAAAAGCACAAAGTAAACTACCCACCCCAAAATAAGCAAGAGGTGAGAATATTGCGGCTCGAATATTTTGTTGAGCCTAAATCCTTTGTAACTAACGGTTGGTTTTTTCATCTTAATTCTCCCGGTTGAGTGAAGTTATATCATTTTTTCTAAAGTTTCTATAAGTTCGGGCATAATGCAGTCGTCGGCTGTGCTTTTAAGAGTAACGGTAGAAAATGGTTTGATAACGTCCTTTGCATTTTTAGGGGTAAAGGAAATATCACCCGCTTTTATCATACTTAAATCGTTTTCGTTATCGCCGACTGTAACAAGAGTTTTCGAGTTTGTCAGTTCTTTAAGTTTTAGTGCAGAACTGCCTTTATCAACCCCTAAAGGACTGCATTCAAAACTGTAGGTAAACCCTGTATAGCAGTTGCATTTTTCTTTAAGGTTTGTTTTTTCAGCGTAGGTTTTAAGTTCTTTTATAGTTTCCTCGTCGGTCCAAAAGGCAACCATATAAGCATCAAGTGGTGCTTTATAGAAATCATCAATCTTTATAATCGGTTCGGGTATAAACTTTTGGTGTATATCGGTAAGTTCGTTAGAATTAAAGGAGTAAATGCAACCCGGCACGCAAAATTCTATATCGCTTTTTGGAAACTTATTAATAATTTTTAAAAACTCGGGAAATATTTCGGGTTGGAATTCGGCTTTATAAATAATTTCATCCGCAGTGCCGATAATTCCGCCGTTACAACCCAAGCAGTAGGTGTTACATATATCTTTGCCTATCGTGCAAACGTCGCCGTGCATTCTGCCCGAGGCTAGCGAAAAAAGACCGCCCTCGTTGGTAAAATATTTAATTGCATCTATATTTTCTTGGTGTAAAGTAAAATCTTTTCCGTATAAGGTGCCGTCTATATCAGAAGTAATCAGCACACCGCTAAATTTGCCCATTAAATTAACCTCGCTTTAAATAACTACAGTAATTATACTATTCCCTAAAAATAAAGTCAATAAATTTACTTTTAAAAAGCAGAGTGTAAAATTTTATTATAAAAATACTATTGACTTTAGCGTGATAAAGTGCTAATATGTTAAAGAACAAAAGCGAAGGAGTAAAAATTATATGAATTTACACACAGAAAGCTTGGATAAATTATTTAGTGCAATATTAAAACTCGAGTCGGTAGACGAGTGCTATCGTTTTTTCGAGGACGTTTGCACAATCAAAGAATTACAGGATATTTCGCAACGTTTAGAGGTTGCATTTTTGCTCAACGAGGGTAAAAATTATCAAGAGATTTCAAGTTTAACAGGGGTTAGCACCGCAACTATTAGCCGTGTTAACAAGTGCTTAAACTATGGTAGCGGTGGCTACAAAGCGGTTATTGAGAAAGCAGAGGCTTAAAAATGAAAGAACTAAATGATGGTGGCGTATTAAGTAATTTACGCAAACTTTATAGAGGTCACGGTTACTTGCAATATCATATGAGCAAGTTTGAAGAATACGACCTATATGCAAAAAACAAAGACTTTTTAATATCCGAGGGTGTTATCACCTTTAACGATACCGACGGTAAACTTTTAGCACTAAAGCCCGACGTTACCTTGTCTATTATTAAAAATGGTAGCGATGGCGAAATGCAAAAGGTTTATTATGACGAGAACGTTTACAGGGTTTCGGGTAGTACCAGAAACTTTCGTGAAATTCGCCAGTTAGGACTCGAGTGCATTGGTGAAATTGACGATTATTGTATTTTCGAGGTTTTAGATTTGAGCCTTAAAACACTTGCCGCAATTTCTAATAATTACGTTTTAGACGTTTCGCATAGTGGCGTTATTTCGGCAGTTTTGGAAGATTTGGGCTTAAGCACCTCTGAAAAGGCAAAAGCCTTAACCTTAATTACACAAAAGAACCTGCACGAATTAAAAGAAATGCTAAAAGACGTTAGTGGTGCAGAGGATTTAATTGAGGCTACAAAACTTTGTGGCAGTCCTCGTGACGTGCTACCAAAATTAGAAGCGCTTTTGGGTAAGTATAACTGCCAAAAACCGCTTTCGCAGTTAAAAGATCTTTGTTCTGCTATTCGGGATGATAAACTTAATATCGATTTCTCGGTTGAGGGGGATATGAGTTACTATAATGGCATTGTTTTCAAAGGCTTTATTGAGGGTGTTCCCGAGAGTGTGCTTTCGGGCGGTCAGTACGACCCACTACTTAAAAAGATGAACAGAAAAAGCGGTGCTATCGGCTTTGCGGTTTATCTGGATTCTTTAGAAAGACTTTGGGAAAACGTTGATGCTACCACCGTTGATGCGGTGCTTTTATATAAGGAGTGCGATAGTATAGCCGAGGTTAATGCCGTCGCAGAAAAACTTATAAGCGATGGAAAAAGGGTGGCTGTGCTTAAAAGCGTTCCCGAAAATATAAAGTATAAGCAGTTGCTTAAATTTAACGATGGTGGGGTGGCTTCAGTTGAATAGATTTTTAAACGTTGCCCTACCAAAAGGCAGACTTGGCGAAAAGGTTTACGCTATTTTAGAGCGCGCAGGTTTTCCTTGCCCCGAACTACTAGATAAAAGTAGCCGAAAACTTATTTTTGAGAATAAGGAAGCAGGGGTAAGATATTTCTGGGTAAAGCCCTCAGACGTTGCGATATACGTAGAAAGAGGCGCGGCAGACATCGGTGTTGCAGGCAAGGATATTTTGCTTGAATATGCCCCCGACGTTTACGAATTACTTGATTTAGGAATAGGCAAATGCAAAATGGCGGTTGCCGCTAAAAACGATTTTCGGGATGACCCACATAAAACTTTGCGAGTTGCAACAAAGTTTACGAATATTGCTAAAAATTACTATTCGGCGCTAGGGCGAGATATAGACATAATCCACCTTAACGGCTCTATTGAGATTGCACCTATTTTAGAACTTTCGGATGTAATTGTGGATATCGTTGAAACAGGCAAAACCCTAATGGAAAACAACCTTTCGGTTTATAGTGACATAGTGCCTATTAGCGCAAGACTAATTGCAAATAAGGCTAACTACAAATTTAAAGGCGATATAATTGAGAAGATAATTAAAAGTATAGAGGAAAACGCAAATGATTAGTATTTTAAAGTATGGCGAAGTAGAAAATAGTAAAATCTTTGCCCGTGCTGAAGCAGAGGTTGACGTTTCGGCAATAGTTTCTGATATTATTGAAAACGTGAAATCGAACGGCGATAAAGCGGTTTATGAGTATTGCGAAAAGTTTGACAAAGCAAAACTAGACTCTTTACAAGTAACCGCAGAGGAAATTGCCGAGGCTAGAGCAGAGGTAGAGCCAAAGTTTTTAGAAATTCTAGAAAAAGCGGCAGATAATATCCGTGCTTTTCACACCCGTCAGGTTCGCAATAGTTTTATAATAAACGAGCAAGCGGGTATTGTAACGGGTCAAAAGGTAACACCGGTTGACAGAGCGGGTATTTACGTTCCCGGTGGTACTGCGGCATATCCATCAACCGTTTTAATGGATTCAATTCCTGCAAAAATTGCGGGTTGCCCCGAGGTTGTAATGGTTACACCACCAAATAGCGAGGGTAAAGTTAATCCTGTAATTCTTGCGGCGGCAAGCGTAGCAGGGGTTGATAAAATTTTTAAAGTTGGCGGCGCACAGGCGGTAGCGGCTTTGGCATACGGCACAGAAAGCATACCAAAAGTAGATAAAATCGTAGGTCCCGGCAACGCATTCGTTGCAGAAGCTAAGCGTCAAGTATACGGTCAAGTTTCTATTGATATGATTGCAGGACCTAGCGAAATTCTTGTGGTTGCAGACAAAACTGCTAACCCAAGACACGTTGCGGCAGACCTTTTATCACAAGCCGAGCACGATAAACTTGCATCTGCGGTGCTTGTAACTGACAGTATGGAATTGGCAGAGGCGGTAAGTGCAGAACTTGAAAAACAAATCCCCGAACTTTTACGTTCTGACATCGCAAGACATTCTATTGATAAAAACGGAAAAATTATCGTAGCAGACACATTGGCGGCGGCAATAGAAATTTCTAACGAAATTGCGCCCGAACACCTTGAACTTTGTGTGGATAATCCTTTCGATTATCTTGATAGCATTCGTCACGCGGGCTCTATATTTATGGGTAAATACTGCCCCGAAGCCTTGGGCGACTATTATGCAGGTCCAAACCACACACTACCAACAAGCGGTACTGCAAAGTTTTCAAGTCCGCTTTCGGTAGACGATTTTGTTAAGAAAACACAATATACATATTACACCCGTGATGCGCTTTCAAAAGTTGCCAGGGATATAGAATATTTTGCAAATAAAGAAGGACTTACTGCCCACGCTAAAAGTGCGGTAATCCGATTGGAAGATGAGTAATGAGCAAATTTTTTAATAGTAAATATAGCGCCCTTGTACCCTACACACCGGGCGAGCAACCAAAAAATATGCGCTATACAAAACTTAATACAAACGAGTCGCCCTTTCCGCCTTCAAAAAAAGCAATAAAAGAAGCGGCAAAGGCGGCAAAAAGATTAGAACTTTACCCCGACCCCGAGTGTAGCGAGTTAGTAAACCTTGGTGCAGAAGTATTCGGCGTAGACCAGAGCCAAATCATATTTACAAACGGGTCAGATGAAATTTTGCAGTTTGCATTTATGGCTTACGGTGAGGGTGGCGCAGTATTTCCAAACATAACCTACGGCTTTTATAACGTGTTTGCAAAACTACATAGCGTAGAGTATAAAGAAATTCCGCTAAAACCCGATTTTACTATTGATGTAAACGATTACATCGGTGTAAACAAGGCGGTATTTATTGCAAATCCAAATGCGCCAACGGGTATTGCCCTTACACTTTCGCAAATTGAGGAAATTGTAAGCAGTAATAAAGACAACGTAGTGGTTATTGATGAAGCCTATGTAGATTTTGGCGCAGAGTCTGCAGTAACTCTCATAAATAAATACGATAACCTTTTGGTTGTGGGAACCTTTTCTAAATCTCGCTCTATGGCGGGCGCAAGGCTTGGTTATGGTATTGGATGCAGAGAACTTATTAGCGACCTTAATACCATAAGATATTCAACCAACCCCTACAACATTAACCGTATGACTATGGCTGCAGGTATAGGCACTTTAAAAGATAAGGCATATACCGATAAATGTTGCAAAACCGTTATTGCTAATAGGGAATATTTGCAAAACGAGTTATCTGCGCTCCAGTTCGAGTATTTACCATCATCTGCAAACTTTGTGTTTGCAAAGTGCGATAAAATAGAGGGCGAAAAACTTTACCTCGCTTTAAAAGAAAAGGGCGTTTTAGTAAGACACTTTTTGAAGCCCTTAATTTCCGATTATTTAAGGATTACAATAGGTACTAAAAAACAGATAGACATTTTAATTACTGCAATTAAAGAAACAATAAAAGGAGTATAAAAATGCGTATTTCGAATATTGAAAGAAAAACTGCAGAAACAGATATAAAATTAACCCTTAACCTAGATGGTAAGGGCGAAAGCGACATTCAAAGTGGTTGTGGATTTTTAGACCACATGCTAACTTTACTTTCAAAACACGCTAGATTTGACCTAAAACTAACCTGTGATGGCGATACCGAGGTTGATTATCACCACACAGTAGAGGATATTGGTATATCTTTAGGTATGGCGATAAGTGAGGCACTAGGCGATAAGCGTGGTATTTGCCGTTATGGTGATATGATTTTGCCTATGGACGAAAGTCTTATTCTTTCGGCTATTGACCTTTCGGGCAGATGCTATTTGCAGTACGACCTTGGAGAAATGTGCGAAAAGGTTGGCGACTTTGACACAGAACTTGTTGAGGAGTTTTGGCTAGGTTTTTGCCGCGCGGCAGAATGCACCTTGCACATAAAAAAACTATCGGGCTCTAACACACACCACATAATTGAGGGCACTTTCAAATCGGTAGCAAGAACCTTAAGGGCTGCAGTAAAAAAAGATGCGGATGCAGAAAATGAAATCCCATCAACAAAAGGGGTACTTTAATTAAAATGGTTGCAATTATAGATTACGGCGTTGGCAATCTTTTTTCTTTAAAAAGTTCATTCGGCGCTATCGGGGCAGAGGTGGTTGTTACTTCAGACCCCGAGGTTTTAAAAAAGGCAGATAGACTCTTACTCCCCGGTGTCGGTGCGTTTGGCGATGCTATAAATAAGTTAAACGAATCAGGACTTAAAGAGGTAATAATTAACGAGGCTAAAGGCGGCAAACCAATTCTTGGTATTTGCCTTGGTATGCAGTTGCTATTCGGAAAGAGTTTCGAGTACGGCGAGCACGAGGGACTAGGCCTAATAGACGGCAACATTAAACCTATTGCCGATGTTATAAATCCTGACCTAAAGGTTCCGCACATTGGTTGGAACGCTTTGGATATATGTAAGGCTTCGCCTATATTTAAGTATATAAACTCGGGCGACTGCGTGTATTTTGTTCATTCTTTTTATGCGGCAGACTGTAAAGATAGCGTAATTGCTACCGCAGAATATAGCGCGCCTTTAACCGCCGCAGTAGAGAGAGGTAACGTTTTCGGTTGCCAATTCCACCCCGAAAAAAGCGGTGAAGTGGGCTTGAACATATTGCGCGCGTTTTTAGAAGTGGAGGCATAAAAGGTATGATAATTTTCCCGGCAATCGATTTGTACGAGGGCAAAGCGGTGCGTCTGCTTCGTGGCGATTATAATGAGATGACGGTGTATAGCGATAACCCCGTAGAAATTGCAAAAGATTTTAAACTCTCGGGCGCTACACATATACATTTGGTTGATTTAGAGGGCGCAAAACTTGGCACAACCCCTAATTTTGATACAGTAAAAAGAATTAAAGACGAGGTTGGCCTTTTCTGCGAAATTGGCGGCGGCATCAGGTCTTTAGAGGTTATAGAAAAGTATGTTTCGGCGGGTATTGATAGAGTTATTCTCGGTACTGCCGCCGTAAAAGACCCCGAGTTCTTAAAAAAAGCGGTTTCACTTTATGGAGAGAAAATCGCAGTCGGCATAGATATTAAAGATGGCGAGGTTGCAATTTCAGGTTGGACCGAGTCAAGCGGTGTTGAATCTTATGAGTTTTGCGAGAAAATAGAAAAAATCGGTGTTAAAACCATTATCTGCACCGATATTTCTAAAGACGGCGCAATGCTTGGCACTAATCACGAACTTTACCGCGAACTTTCAAAAAGATTCAAGATTGATATAACCGCATCGGGCGGTGTGTCGGATATGACCGATATAGAGCGTCTTTCGGCACTCGATATATACGGCGCAATTATTGGCAAAGCGTACTACATTGGCGCTATCGATTTAAAAAAGGCAATAGAGGTGGCAAAATGATAACAAAGCGCATTATACCTTGCTTGGACGTTAAAAACGGCAGGGTAGTAAAGGGCGTTAATTTTGAAGGGCTTAATGACGTTTCTTCCCCCGTTAGTCTTGCAAAATATTATAGCGACAACGGGGCAGACGAATTGGTGTTTTACGATATAACCGCATCGTCAGATGGGAGAAAGTTATTTACCGATATACTTTTAGAGGTTGCAAAAACCATATTTATCCCGCTTACAGTTGGCGGTGGCATAAACACTCTAGAGGACTTTGACAGGGTACTTAAATGCGGCGCAGATAAGGTTAGTGTTAATTCGGGCGCAATTAGAAATCCCGATTTAGTTTATGAGGCGGCAAAGAGATACGGCAACCAATGTGTTGTAATTTCTGCCGATGTTAAAAGGGTAGACGGGGTTTTTCGAGTTTTTGCAAAAGGCGGTAGAGAAAATACCGGTATGGAAGCAATTTCTTGGATAAAGCGTTGTGTTGATAACGGCGCAGGCGAAGTTGTACTTAACTCTATTGATACTGATGGTGTTAAGGGTGGCTTCGACTTGGAAATGCTAGAGGCGGTATGTAACGCCGTAAACGTTCCCGTAATTGCTTCGGGTGGCGCAGGGTGTATAAACGATTTTGTGACCCTTTTTAACACGCTACCAAAGGTGGATGCAGGGCTTGCGGCTTCGATTTTCCACTTTGGCGAGGTTAAGATAAGCGACCTTAAAAACACGTTGCACCAAAACAATATACCTGTTAGAAGATAAGGAGAAAGAAAATGGTTGATATAGAAAGTTTAAAATTTGACGAAAAGGGTTTAATTCCTGCCGTTGTTGTAGATTCGGTTTCAAAAGAGGTTTTAACCCTAGCATATATGAACAAAGAAAGCCTTAAAATTTCTATGGAAAAGGGCTTAACCTGTTTCTACTCACGCTCAAGAAACGAGTTGTGGCTTAAAGGCGAGACAAGTGGCAATTATCAACACATAGTTTCGATTACCGCCGACTGCGATAACGATGCTTTAGTAGTTGTAGTAGAACCCGAAGGCCCTGCTTGCCACAAGGGTACAAAAAGTTGCTTTAATGATAAGGTTTATGAAAGTGATACTTTAAGCGAATTTTCTTTAGATAGCCTTATGAAACTAATCGAGGGCAGAAAAACCGATAAAAAAGAGGGCTCCTATACCACATATCTTTTTGAAAAGGGCATTGATAAAATTCTTAAAAAGGTTGGCGAGGAAAATACCGAGGTTATTATCGCCGCAAAAGCCGACGACAAGCGTGAAACTATTTACGAAATTGCCGACCTTACGTATCACGTAATGGTACTTATGATAGAGATGGGAATTAGTCTTGAGGATATCCACAAAGAACTAGCATCTCGCCACGTTATTGATAAAAAAATTAAGCAGGAGAAAATGACATATGGTAACGGCTGACTTGCACATACACACTAATTACTGCGATGGCAAAAGCGGTATAGAAGAAATTATACTTTCTGCTATAAATAAAGGGCTTCGTGCCGTTGGTATTTCAAGTCACGGTTTTACCGATTTTGATACTAGTTACTGCATAAGCCAAGAAAAAACTCCCGAATACTTAAAAGAAATCGAGGATTTAAAGGATAAGTATAAGGATAAAATCAAGGTGCTTTGCGGGGTAGAATACGACCTTTATTCGTCTAAATTAAATGGTAAGTACGATTACGTAATTGGCTCAATGCACTACATAAAGACGGGGGATAAATACTATTCTCTTGACACAAAGCCCGATGGCTTTAGAGAAATTGCAGATACAGTTTTCGGTGGCGATATTTATTCTCTAGCAGAGCAGTATTATTCCGAACTTAGCGATGCGTTAAAAAAGACAAGGGTAGATATAATCGGCCATTTTGATTTAATAACAAAGTATAATGAAAATGGCGCTCTATTTGATACAAAGCACCCAAGATACGTAGCGGCTTGGCAAGGCGCTATAGATGAAATTATAAATCTCAATATCCCGTTTGAAATTAACACGGGCGCAATTTCCCGTGGGTACAGAACGGCGCCGTATCCCGATAGTGATATTATAGAATACATAAGGGATAAGGGCGGTAAATTCATACTTTCAAGCGATAGCCATAGCGCTGACACGGTGGCCTATCAGTTGTCGGTTTGGGCAGAAAAACTAGCCCCATTAAAACTTAATATTTTAAACTTAAAATAACCAAACGCACCTGCTGTAGAAAGTATCTCCGGCAGGTGTGTTTTTGTTTGTTAATAATTATGAATTTCGTTGAATTGGTAAAATTTTTATATATGGAATAAAAGTGGTTTGTTTTGTATGTTGTTTTGCTTTCGTTTTTATGTTATTATCAAAGTGTAAAAAAATCTTTTCGTCTAAATGTATAAAGAAGGAGTTGGATTACGAAATGATTAAAAAATTTTTATCAAGTCTTTTAAGCGTGGTGTTAATCGCCTCAAGTATGTCAAGCCTTTTTGCTGTTTCAGCGGCTACAAGTGGCACACACTCTACTTTGCCTAGTGGTGTTACACCTAAACTTTATGTAAACTTTGATAATGGCTCGGCAGACAATTTGGTAGGCAGTTTGTCTGGCGGTCAAATTGTAGGTGCGCCTATATTTAATGAAGGTATTGACGGTAACAAGTCCGTAAATCTAAAAAACACCTTCGGCAAAAATGCAAGCCAATATATTAAGTTTACAGGGCTAGATATGTCTGCAAACTACACTTTGTCTTTTTGGTATAAAGAGAACAGTGTTCGTGCAACAAAATCCATTACCGTTCCTACCGGTTATGAGTGGACGGGTTTCCAGAATTATACCGCACAATTTGGCGGCGCAATAATCTCTAACAAAGACACCTTGTTGGAAGAAAACAAGGGCTTATCAATAGTTAGTTTGCCTGCTTATTCATATGCTACATACAATATATCTGATGGCAATAATGCCGTTACAGTTTCTAATAGGTATAAGAGAGAAAACCTACAAAACGTTACCGATTCTCGTTGGCATAACGTAGTTGTTTCGGTTGATAGAACAGGTAATAACGTATATTTTTATGTTGACGGCACTTTAACCGCTACACAAGACGTTTCATCACTTTCGGGTAGCCTTACCGGTGGCAACGTGCTAACCTTGGGCGCAGACTCTTTAGGCCAATACGGTATACAAGATTCTGAATTTGATGACTTTATGTTCTTTGATAGCGCCTTGAACCAAACAAACGTTAGCGAAATATATAATAAAGCCAATTTCTTAAAACTAATTAACGATAATAGAAACACTATTTTCAGTGTAGAAGTTGGCGACCGTTTTAGTGCAAAAAACATTGAAGATTTTACTCAATTTATAAACGGTAAGTATGATAAATACCTTAAGGGTAGTATTACTGATTTTGCGGCAGAAAATAAGGAAATAGAAAACAAACGAAACGAATTCCTTATGGGTAACAAGCCTAATCAAATAGCCATAATGGTTTCTGATACCCACCTTAAATTCGACAAGAACACCAATACTTATAATACTTATACGACAGACTTTTTAAGCGCATTAAAGGGTGCAGAGTCGTTACCTTATGCTGCTACTACACTTCTTAACGCGGGTGACTATGACGAAAACCGTACTGATTACGGCGACGGCGCATATTTCGATATGGTTAAGAAGGAATTTCTTGATAAAGTAAGCGGTAGCAAATCGGTTGTAGCTCTCGGTAACCATCAGTATACACATCCGGGTAATAACGGCACCGTAAATGATACTGTTGACGAAAGCGATTTTATGGAAAATTGCTCGGCTTATATTGACCCAACTCTTGAGCCAAATAAATCAATAGTTGATTCCAACAATAAACTAAAGAAGACCTATTATTATGTATTCGACGGAAGCGCTCACTATGTAGTTACTAATCCTTTTGAGAATTCTCCTCGTAAGCTTACGATAAACGTTACTACTGCACAACTTGATTGGCTAGAAAGCACTATGGAGTATGCCTCAAAGGATGGCAAACCAATATTTGTTGTTTGCCACTATGCTCCTGCGGCATTACCATCAAGATTTATAAACATCATTTCTAGTTACGAAAAAGTGTTCTATATTTCGGGTCATACTCACGATGGTTTTGGCTCATTAAATATGATTAAAAACCCAGGATATACCCAAATAGAATTACCTTCTACTACTATAAATTCTAGCCACGGCTATGTAAGCGGCGGCGCATATTATGCCTTTATTTATAACGATTCTATTGTTTTGCGTGCTTATAGTATAGAAGATAACGCTTTCCTCCCTGATTATGACGAGGTATTCTCTTTCTATAAGGATGATTATGATTCGGTTGAGGTTAAAGAGCAGGGTACCGCGCATAATATCACAGGTATTACCGGTGCAACCGCAACAAGTTATGGCACAACTGCTACAGTGCAAAACACTAATATTTCTCAAGAAACATTCTCGGAAATTATTGCTAACAATACTACAATCCCGGGCAGACTTCTAGCTGGTAGCGTAAAGTACGTTAAAGATGCTGAGGGAAATTACAACTACAATATCTACGATACTTCGCTTACTGAAATGAACGCCAGAATACAGAACGGCGCTATGTTCACTGCTGCTAAAAAAGCAGGCGCTAGCAATTTGTCTGCTATAAATAGCGCTGAGGAACTTTATGTTGGTACCGACTATAACGGAAGCGCTGATTACAAAAGCGGTGTAAGTGAGGGTAAAATTACTTATGGTAAAGACCCAATAGCACTGATTGTATACGAGTTTGACGGAAAGGTAGATATTGATTCCTTCTTAATTGCAAATGGCGGCGCAAACAGCGTTGGAATGTCGTCTAGAAAATATGATATATTTGTTTCCAATTCTATGGAAAACCTTTTTGAGGGTTATAATAAGATATTTAGCTATAGTCAAGAGAAAGCAAAACTTAACACCACTACAACAAAATGGTATTATAATTGGGATAAAAAAGAATATACAACCGACGGTACCGGTTTAACCAATCAAGATGTAAACTGGTCCAACGTTCAGTATGTTCAGTTCCCCGAAAATACTGCGCCACGTGGAAAATATCTTGCTTGGGTTGTATATGAGGGCGGTAGCGCAACCCTTCCTCGTGTAGACGTTTCAGAGTTCCGAGTATTTACTAAAAAGCCATACACCTGTGTTGTTAACTTAAGAGATGGTAATGGTAAACTCTTAAAAACTATAGACGTTCCAATGGGAAAATCTTTAAATGAAGTATATTCTCCCAAACAACTTGAGGCTTTTGAGGCTTTAATCCCAACTGTAGCAAATGGTGAGATTGGCAGAACAGTTGCAGGTGAAAAACGTTTGTGGACCGTTTCGTATGACCAACCAATTACCGGCAACACAACCTTTAAAGCAATTTATTCTTTAGATAATTCACATACTTCACATAATTGGGATAACGGTGTAGTAACTAAAAAAGCAACCTGTACCGAAAAAGGACAAATAACCTATACCTGCAAAGAGTGTCCAGCCACTAAGGTTGAATATACTAATGTTACAAATCATACTTGGAATAGCGGCGTAGTAACAAAGGCTGCAACCTATGATGCTACAGGTGTTAAAACCTATACCTGTACACAATGTAAAAAAGCCACTTACAGTGTAACACTTTCTAAATTGGCTAAAACAAGTTTGAAGAGTGCGAAGATAACAGTTAAAGACCAGACCTATACAGGCAAAACACTAAAGCCGTCTGTTACTGTTAAATTAGGCTCTAAAAAGCTTACAAAGAACGTCGATTATACTGTTACTTACAGTAATAATAAAAACATTGGTAAAGCAACAGTAAAAATCACAGGTATTAAAAAATATAGCGGTTCTATATCCAAAACCTTCAAAATTAATCCTAAAAAGGTATCTAGCCTTAAAGTTAAATCTTCTAAGAAAGGCAAACTAACAGTTTCCTGGAAGAAGGACTCTAAGGTTAGTGGATATGAGATTGTCTACGCTACAAATTCTAAATTTACTAAAGGTAAGAGAACGGTTAAAGTATCATCTTATAAAACCTATAAAAAGACTATTAGTAAATTAAAATCTAAAAAGACATACTATGTAAAAGTGCGTGCATACAAAACCGTTAAAAAGGTTAAGTATAGCGGCTCTTATACCACCTACAAGAAGGTTAAAATTAAATAGCAATTAGTAAAAAAGCCGATGCATTATGCATCGGCTTTTATTTTTTTATAATTAGGTATTCATGTGGGTGTAGGGTGTAATTTCCGCAAAACTCTAAATTATTATTAAGAATTTTGCCACCACACATATAATCATTATTTAGCGTGTATTGTGAACTGCCGCAGTTTGCCGCAACAAGTAGAGTTTCGTCCTCGCACTTTCTTAAAAATGCAAAGGTTCCGTTTCGGGCTTCAAGTGAAATAAACTCGCCGCTTTTTAGCGCTTTTGAGCCTTTTCGCATACTACCTAAAAATTTGTAATGCTCTAAAAGGGTTTGATTCTCATTACCCCAAGGGTAACACCCTCTGCAAAACGGGTCGCCATAACCCTGCAAGCCCGCTTCATCGCCATAGTAAAGCGATGGTACACCGGGTAGGGTGTACTGCAAAAGCGAGGTTATTTTAAGTCGTTTTATAGCGGTTATAAACTCTTGCTCTGTAAGCGAAACTTTAGATTGCGCTTCTCGTGTTTCGGGTATTGCGCCCTCTTTACCTAAAATCGTCAAAATACGTGCGGTATCGTGTGTGCCAACGTGGTTCATAAGTGAATCGAGGCAGATTTTGGGGTAGTTTTCTATAAGGGTTAAAACTGTTTCTAAAAGCCCCTCTGAATTGCCATATTTTGCAAAATCAATTATGGAGGAGGCAAGCGGATAGTTCATAACCGAGTCTAGTTGCCTGCCCTCAAAATATCTGCGACGGGTGCCGTAACTAGATTTATTAGAAGCGTCTTCCCAAACCTCGCCTAAAATAAAGGCGTCGGGGTTTTCCCGCTTTATAGCGGTGCGAAGACGGTCTAAAAACACGTCGGGTAGTTCGTCGGCAACGTCTAGCCGCCAACCGTCTGCACCGAGTCGCAACCAATAGCGCAAAATTCCGTTTTCGCCACAAATGTAGTCTAAAAAACCCTCATCATCTTCGTTTACTTCGGGTAGGGTTTTAACCCCCCACCAACTGTGGTAATCGTGTGGCCAATTCCTAAATTTAAACCAACTAAAATAGGGCGAATTCTTGTCTTTTACAGCGTCTTTAAAATACTTACTGTCGTCGCCCGTGTGTGAGAAAACACCGTCTAGTATAATTTTTATGCCCCTTTTGTGCGCACTGTTGCAAAGGCTTACAAAATCTTCTTCTACTCCTAAAAGGGTGTCTATCTTCTCATAGTCTGCGGTGTTGTAGCGGTGGTTAGACGAAGCAAGAAAAATAGGATTAAGATAAATGCAGGTTACCCCAAGGCTTTCTATGTAATCTAGTTTTTGCTCAATTCCTTTTAGGTCGCCGCCAAAGAAGTCGTTACAAAGGGTGTATATACTTTCCTCTTGTTTCCACTGAGGTGTAGCACACCAATCCTCCCTTAACCAACGACCCTCGGTGTCGCCTTTTATAGTACCGCTTTTATAGAACCTGTCAGGAAAAATTTGGTATATAACTCCGCCTTTTATCCAATCTGGTGTGGTAAAATCTTTGCGGTATACGCTTTTTTGCCACTGGGCGCCGTAATCTCCAAAACCTTTGCCATTATCTGCTTTTTTTATAAAGTGCTTGCCGTTTTCGGTTTCGTAGCAAAAGTGGTACCAATAAAGACCCGTAGGCAAGGAAATATCAATTTTGTAGTATAGGCAGTCTCCGTTTTTGAACTCAAAATCCATTTCGTGCCAAACAGTCTGCTCACCATCTTTAGTAAGCAGTAAAAAGGCGTGCCACACATTAGAGTTTTCGGGAAGTCTTAGACGTAGTCTAGAGTATTCCCACTCTGCTACTGCACCAAAAGAAGAGTTTAGTAATTTATCTCGTGAGTCGTAGTAACAAAACAATGTATAGCACCTACCTTTCTTTGTGATTTACAACACGGCGGAGTGTGTCCGCCGTGTTTTTTAGTTTATAATATTGATTTTGCCTTCCAAATATCCTTAATATAATCGTCGATTGAACGGTCGGCGGCAAATATGCCTGCCTTTGCGATATTTGTAAGCGCCATTTTGTTCCAAACTTCGCGATTTTCGTAAAGTTCTGCGGCTTTTAATTTTGCTAACTTGTAATCGGCAAAGTCTGCGAGCGCCATATAGTAATCGTTGCCACGTAAAATGCCCGCTACAACGTCGCCGTTAGTAAGATTTGCTCCAATAAAATCAACCGCGTCTTTGAGTTCTTTATTATTGTTGTAGTAATCGTAAGGCTTGTAACCCGATTTGCGAAGTCTTGTAACCTCGTCGGTGCGCATACCGAAAATAATAATATTTTCGTCGCCCACAGCCTCGTGGATTTCAACATTAGCGCCGTCTTCTGTGCCAAGGGTGATAGCGCCGTTTAGCATCATTTTCATATTGCCAGTACCGCTAGCCTCTGTACCTGCAAGCGAGATTTGCTCGCTTATATCGGCGGCAGGTATCATAAGTTCGGCTAGAGTTACGCGATAGTCTTCCATAAATAGAATTTTAATTTTATCGCGAACGGCAGGGTCGCTTTCTAAAATTTTCTGCATACTGTAAATAGCAGAAATGATTTGTTTAGCAAGCAGATAACCAGGTGCCGCTTTTGCACCAAAAATATAAGTTTTTGGACGCCAAGGTGCATTTGGGTTCGCTTTTAAGAACAAATACTCGCTAACGATGTTGAGCAGATTTAGGTGTTGGCGCTTGTATTCGTGCAAGCGTTTAACCTGCATATCAATAACTGAATCGGGGTCAATAGCAATGCCGTATTGTTCACGTGTGTAAGAAGACAATCTATCTTTGTTAGCGCGCTTGATTTCTTCTATTTTCTTTAAAACCTTGGCATCGTCTTTAAACTCTAATAATTTTTCTAGTTCCCAAGGTTTATATTTAAAGCCGTCGCCAATAAGTTCGGTAACGTAGTTAGAAAGCAAGGGGTTTGCTTGGCAAAGCCAACGTCTGTGTGCAATACCGTTGGTAACGTTTTTAAATTTATCGTTTTGGAGGCGGTAGTAATCGTTAAATAAATCGTCCTTTAAAATTTCACTGTGTAGGCGAGAAACACCATTAACACTGTGGCAGGAACAAGCGCAAAGGTTAGCCATACGAACAACGCCGTTTTCAATAACTGCGGTGCGAGAAACGTAATCGGCATCGTAAGTTTTTTCCCAAACCTCTGCTCTGAAGCGGTTGTCGATTTCGGTAACGATTTGGTAAATTCTAGGTAGTCTTGCGCGAAATAGGTCAATCTGCCAGCACTCTAGCGCCTCTTTCATAACGGTATGGTTGGTGTAGGCGGTGGTGCGACGAACGATGTCCCACGATTTATCCCAAGTGTAACCGCATTCGTCAAGTAAAAAGCGCATAAGTTCAGGAATTACTAGGGCTGGGTGGGTATCGTTAATGTGAATAGCCGCCTTTTCGGGAAGATTATCAAGCGTTCCATACTGCTTTAGGTGGCGGTTTAAAATATCCTGAATAGAGGCAGAAACGAGGAAATACTGTTGACGAAGCCTTAAAGATTTGCCTTCCATGTGGTTATCTTCGGGATAGAGAATTTTACTTATAACCTCGCTCATAGCCTGTTGCTCTAAAGCCCTTACGTAGTTGCCTTGGTTGAAAGCAGTCATATCAATTTGTGGTGTTTCGGCACTCCAAAGGCGAAGAACGTTTATAGCCTTTCCGTCTTTACCCGCAACCATAAGGTCGTAAGGCATAGCAACAACAGTGTTGTAATTTTTGTGGTTTACAGAGTGGTAACCTTCGTGCCAAGCCTCCTCAATTTCGCCGTCAAAATGCACCTCAACCGCGTGGCCCGGGCGTTGCTCTAACCAAACACTGCCACCAGGAAGCCAAAAATCAGGCATTTCGGTCTGCCAGCCATCAACTAACTTTTGGCGGAAGATACCAAACTCGTATTTAATGCAGTAACCCATAGCGGGGTAACCGCCGTTTGTAAGTCCGTCTAAAAAGCAGGCGGCAAGACGGCCAAGACCACCGTTACCAAGACCTGCATCGGGTTCTAGTTCGTAAAGTTTATCTATTTTAACACCAAAGGATTTTAGCGCGGATGTCATTTGCTTTTCAAGTCCTAAATTATAAAGGGTGTTTTTAAAGGAACGACCCATTAAAAACTCCATGCTTAAATAGTAGACCATTTTCGCTTCGCTTTTAGAAGTCTTTTGGCGGAACTCCTCGCGGTTTTCGCGCATAATATCCATAACCGTAAGGGCGGCGGCTTTGTAGAAAAATTCGTCGGATGCCGCGTCGGGTGTAACGCCAAAATTATGAGAAAGTTTCAGCGCAATTTTTTCGTGTAATTCTTTTGCTGTGTATTTTTGCATAAGGTTGCCTCCAAAAAATAAAATGCCGAGTTCTAATTTTTAAACGCGGCATCTAGGGTTTATTCTGTTTCTTCTTGTCCGTCGGTAACGCACTCAGGCTCTTGTACAGTTTCATCCTCACCACAGTCGCACTCTATATAGTACTTTTTGGTTTTCTTTTTGTTGCAAAATTTAGTAACAACATATGCAACACCTGCTGCGACAGCAGCAACTGCGGCAAACAAGCCTATAATTTTAAAAGCAGTTTTTGCTTTGCTTGGTTCGCTCATAAAAGCACCAACCTTTCTTTTAAACATTATACCTCTAAAACACCTAAAAGTCAACTACATATTGTTGTAAATAAATAGAAATATAACTAAATATTGTTACATAAAGGGTGCAAATAGGTGCAGAATAAATTGTTTCGCTTTTTTAAAAAATCCTCGCGTTAACCAACTTTCTAAATTTATTTCCTCGGATTCTTTAAGGTTTTGTAAAATGCTATCTTTAATGTTAGTCACAGTATCGCAGTTGCTAATCCAAACACCGCACTCAAAATGGAAGAAGAAACTTCGGTAATCCATATTAACCGTTCCAACAGTTGCAAACCTATCGTCTACTGCAAAGAGTTTAGAGTGAACGAAACCGGGGGTGTATTCAAATATTTTAACCCCCACTTTAAGCAGGTCTTGATAGTGGTATTGAGTTACGGGATGAACGTACCACTTATCCCATTTTTTAGGGGTTAGTATGCGAACGTCAACACCCGAAAGCGCGGCTCGCTGCAAAGCCTCCATCATATTGTTGTTTATTACGAGATAGGGGGTGGTAATGTAAACATATTTTCTCGCATTGTTAATCATTTGCAAATAAATGCCTTCGCAGGCCTTATGGTCGTCAAAAGGACCGTCAAAATAAGGCTGTGCGAAACCTTCGCCGTTTACGTTATGCTCCCTTAAAAGATAAATTTCAGAGGGAAGGGGTTTTCTTATGGTAAAACTCCACATAGTAGTAAAGGCGTTTACGAAACTATCTACGGCATCGCCCTCTATTCTTATGCCACTGTCAAGCCAATGACCAAAACGTTCGAGACGGTTTATATATTCGTCGGCAATATTAAAGCCACCCGTATAGGCAACCTTACCATCTATAACAATCATTTTACGATGGTTGCGGTTATTGAGAAAAACATTTGAGCGAAAGCGTATTTGGTTAAACACCAAAACGTCAAATCCTTCGCGTTTTAGGTCTTTAACAAAGTTTCGGTGTTGCCTGTTAGCAGAACCAAAATCGTCAAAAATAATCTTGACCTCAATACCGCCTTTTAGTCGCTCTAAAAGGATTTTATGAATTTCATCCCACATATATCCGTCTGCAATAATAAAAAACTCTATAAAGATATATTTTTCCGCCCTTTTCAAGTCTTTGAGTATGGCAGAAAAAGCGTCTTCGGCGGGGCTAAAAAATGTAGTTTTTGTGTTGTCGTATACGGGGTAGCCAGATTCTCTGTAAAGATATTTCGCCTGTTTTGCACCGAGAAGTCCATTCGCCTCAAGCCTTTTTAATACCTCGGGGTCTTGGCGGATTAGTTTTTGGTTATTTCCCTCGATTTCTAAATATTTACGCTTTACTTGAGGAAAAACTCTGTTACCGCCAAACACCAAAAAGAAAAGCCAACCCGCATATGGGATGCCCAAAATAAAGATTATCCAAGCAATTTTGTAACTTTGCTCGTTTTTTTCATTAACAAGATATACCACACAACATACGCTTAAAAACTCGAATAAAGCAAACGTAAAATAGTGGTCTTTAGTAATGTATGCGCTAAAAAGTGCAATAAATGCAATTTCAATTAAGAGCAGAATGCCTGTAATAATTATTCGTTTAGGAATTCGGTATCCGCGCCGTGATTTTCTTTTCATAAGTATCACCCCTTAATATAATATCAAATAAACTTTAATAAATTGTAAAATGCTGGTTAATTTTTAGGCAGTATATTGACACTAAAGGTATAGTAATGTATAATAATTAACATGTTAATTATTATACAAAAAGGAGAAAGCTAGAGTGGATAAAAAAGAATTAGGTCGCCGTGTTGTTGGCGGATTTATAGGGGTTAACAGGCTACACAAAAAAGCGGTAGATAACTCTATAAAATCATTAGGTCTACACCGAAGCCAACATATTTTGCTAATGCACCTTAATAGGTGTGGCGAGTCGTTTTCGCAAAAGGAGTTGGCAGAGCATTTGCAGATAAGCCCAACTGCGATTGCGGTTAAAATTAAAAAACTCGAAAGCGACGGCTTTATAGAAAGAGAAAAGCAATCGGCTGATGGTAGGTTTAATAAGGTTAGCATTACCGATAAGGGAATGGATATAGTTAAAAGGACCGAATGTATTTTTGGCGGTATCGATTCTAAGATGATTGAGGGACTATCTTTAGAAGAAATTGATAACTTTATTAGTATAACCGAAAAGTTGCGAGCAAATTTAGATAACTTACTAAAGGATGGTGACGGCACGAAATGAAATGGTCTAAATATATAAAACCATATTTAGCGTACTATATTCTAGGACCGCTTTGTATGATAATTGAGGTAATCGGCGAAGTGCTTATGCCAAAGTTTTTATCGCTTATTATTGACTACGGCGTGTACCCTGAAAAAATGGCGCAAGCACCAAAGGCTATAAAGTATATTTATTCGCTTGCAGGCGGTGCATCACCATACATTATAGCCGTAACGGTTGCTATGATTTTAACCGCAATTTTTATGATGCTTGGCGGTGTGGGTGGCGCATATTTCGGCGCTCGTGCCTCGGTTAATTTTGCGGCGGATTTGAGAGCAGATATTTATAAACGAGTACAGGCGTTTTCATTTGCAAATATAGATAAGTTTTCAACAGGTTCGCTTGTAACAAGGCTTACAAACGACGTTACACAGATGCAAAACTTTATAAATATGCTACTTCGTATGTGTTTGCGCTCTCCCGGTATGCTTATCGGTGCGCTTATAATGTCAATCACCCTTAACCCCTCTTTAACTGTGGTGCTAGCGGTAACTATTCCACTATTATTGCTATCACTTTTAGGAATTATAACAAAGGGATTTTCACGTTTTCAGCGTGTGCAAACTAAAATTGATGGGCTTAATATGGCAGTGCAAGAAAGTATTGTTAATATGCGCGTGGTAAAATCTTTTGTGCGTGAGGAAGGCGAAATCCAAAAGTTTGGCAGTGCCAACCGCAACTTAAAAGAATCCAGCCTAAAGGCATCGGGTACCATGATTTTAATAAACCCTGTTATGACCTTTTTTATGAACCTTACTACCATAACAATAGTATGGTTTGGCGGTAATATGGTTGTTAATAGTGCTATGTCAGTAGGTGAACTTACAGCATTTATTACCTACGTTACCCAAATACTAAACTCTTTAATGATGGTTTCGATGATGTTTATGATGTTCTCACGTGCTATGGCGAGTTCTAAAAGAATTCGCGAGGTTATGGAGGAGGATATTGATATAACCGACTTAGATAGCGCGGATAAAAACAGAACTATCAAAAACGGCGAAATTGAGTTCAAAAACGTTACCTTCCGCTATTATAAAAATAGCGAGGAGGCGGTGCTTAAAGATATATGCCTTAAAATCCCTGCGGGCAAAACAGTGGGAATAATAGGCTCAACGGGTTGCGGTAAAACTACGTTAGTTTCGCTTATAGGCAGACTTTATGATACCGATAGTGGCAGTGTTCTTATTGACGGCGTTGACGTAAAGGGTTATTCGCTTTTCAATCTTCGCGAGGGTATTGGTATGGTATTGCAAAAGAATCTTTTGTTTACGGGTAGCGTAGAGGACAACTTACGTTGGGGTAACTCGGACGCTAGCGACGAGGAGTTGGTAACTGCTGCAAAATACGCGCAGGCAGACGGCTTTGTAAACGAAATGCCTGAAGGCTATAAAACCACACTAGAGCGTGGCGGCGCTAACGTTTCGGGCGGTCAAAAACAAAGACTTTGCATAGCAAGGGCACTCCTTAAAAAACCGAAAATTCTTATTTTGGACGACTCTACAAGCGCAGTCGATACCGCGACGGAGGCGGAAATTCGTAGGGCTTTTAAAAACGAACTTTTGGGTGCCACGAAAATCATAATCGCACAAAGAATTTCGTCGGTTAGGGATGCCGATATGATTGTGGTTATGGATAATGGCGAAATCACAGGTGTTGGCAAGCACGATGAACTTTTAAAAACCAATACCGAGTATCAGGAAATCTACTTTTCACAGGTTGAGGAAAAGGAGGTTTTAGAATAATGGCACGTAGTTTAGAAGAACTAAAAAAGCAATACGTTAGAGAGGTTAAAGAGGCCAGAAGAATGATGGGCCCCGGTCCCAGAGGACCGAGAGGACAGGGCGCGAAGGGTAAACCTAAAAACACCCTGAACGTAGTGCGCAGAATGCTTGGCTATCTTTCCGAATATAAACTAAGGTTAATTGCGGTGGCTTGTTTTATGCTTACTAGCGCAGGCACGTCGCTTGCAGGCGCAACCCTTTTGCGCCCCATAATAAACAACATAGCCGACGCTAAAACTTCCCCGAAAGAAAGAATTGCATATCTTGGCATAATGCTTGTTGTTTTAGGTGCGGTTTATTTGGTTGGTATAGCGGCTCATTATTTACAGGCACGATTTATGCTTTACGTTTCGCAAAACGCTACCGAAAAGATTAGAAATGAACTGTTTTCTAAACTTCAGCGTCTACCGGTTAGATTTTTTGACTCAACCGCAACGGGCGATGTTATGAGCCGATTTACAAATGATATAGATAATATCGACGTTATGCTTAATAACTCTTTAGTAAGCGTTGCTTCGGGCATTATAACACTTATAAGCACCCTTACTATGATGATAGTAATTAACCCGTGGCTAACCTTAATAACGGTCGGATTTATTCCGTTATTTATAAAGGGTGGCGCTATGATTGGTAAAGCGTCGGGCAAATATTACGGCTCGCAACAAGCGGCTCTTGGCTCTGTAAACGGATATATTGAGGAGTCGGTATCAGGGCAAAAGGTTGTTAAGATTTTTAATCACGAAACCGTATGCGAAGAAGAGTTTAATATTCTTAATAACGACCTTCGTGAAAAGCAGTTAAAGGCGCAGTTTTACGGCGGTATTATGGGACCTATTATGGGTAACACCTCACAAATAAGTTATGCCGTAACGGCGGGTGTAGGTGGCCTTTTGTGTGTGTTTGCAGGCTTTGACGTTGGCGGTCTTTCGGTTTTCGTTAACTTTTCAAGGCAGTTCTCAATGCCTATAAATATGCTTTCGCACCAAACCTCAACCTTGTTTGCGGCTTTGGCGGGCGCAGAGCGAGTTTTCGGTATTATTGACTTGCCCGAGGAAGAACCCGATAGCGAAAATGCGATAGATGCCGAAACACTTTGCGGTACTGTTGAACTAAAAGACGTAACCTTTGGCTATCGTGAGGAAAGAACGGTGCTTAAAAACGTTTCTTTATATGCAAAACCAGGTCAAAAAATTGCTTTTGTTGGCTCAACGGGTGCGGGTAAAACTACCGTTACAAATCTTCTTAACAGGTTTTATGATATTAACTCGGGTCAAATTACTATTGATGGTGTTAATATTAAGGATATAAAACGTTCTACCTTGCGCAAAAACATTGCTATGGTTTTGCAAGACACGCATCTTTTTAGCGGTACTGTTATGGAAAATATCCGTTACGGCAGACCCGATGCTACCGACCTGGAGGTTATCGAGGCGGCAAAATCTGCGGGCGCGCATAGTTTTATAACTAAACTTTCGGATGGCTATAATACCGAAATAACGGGCGACGGTGCAAATCTTTCGCAAGGTCAAAGGCAATTGCTGAATATTGCAAGGGCGGCTATATCCAAAGCGCCTATATTGGTGCTAGACGAGGCTACAAGTTCGGTTGATACTAGAACAGAACGCCATATAGAGCATGGTATGGACAGACTTATGCAGAACAGAACGACCTTCGTTATTGCGCACAGACTTTCAACTGTTAGGAACGCCAACGCTATAATGGTGTTGGAAAACGGTGAGATTATAGAGCGTGGCAACCACGAAGAACTAGTGGCGCAAAAAGGCAGATACTACGAACTTTGCAGAGGCTTAAGACAACTAGATTAAACACAAAAACTCCCTACCACAAATAGTAGGGAGTTTTCTTGTTAGTTATTTTTTAAACATTTCTTCAGTAATGTGTTTGTAAAGTTTTTCGCGGCACTGCTTGTCGTCCATAGGAACGTAGAAGTTCTCCATTCTGTCGCTATAAACCTTTTCGGGAACAAACTTGTTCTCGAATATTTTTGTAAAGTCATTTACTGCCTTTTCAACGGTGGTTGAAAGCGGACCAAAAGCCTTCTCGAAAGGTAGGTCAAGTTCACGGTAGTGTCCAAGGCCAACCTTAAAGCAGTCGTAATCGGGAACAAAGTACATTATCGGTCTGTTCAAATAGGCATAGTCGAAAACGAAAGAGGAGAAGTCGGTTATAAATAACTTGTAATCCTCTAGGTTTATATCACTTTGTGCTAAAACAATTCTGTCGGACTGGAATGAGAACAAACTAGCCGCATCTTTTGCAATAATAGGATGCAGTTTTAGTTCTAAATACATATCCTCTTTCTCGAGTAGTTCTATTATCTTTGGAGACTCTAAAAAGCCTTTTATATTGGTATAGTAGTCTGATTTTAAGAATTTTTGAGGGTTAAGTTCCCACGAAGAAGCGGTGGTGTTTGGGGCTAAATAGTTTCTCCAAGAAGGCGCGAACAATATGCGGTTAGTACTAGGTTTGTTTTTGTCGATATAGTCATACCTTGCCATACCGACGGGAATAAGTTGGTCAGGTCTGTAATGGTATTTTTTAGTGTAATTCTCCTGCTCAAAATTTGAAGAAATAACAACCTTGTCTGCGCGCATATTTTCGGCAGAGTTCTGCACAAATAAAGATGCATGCAAAACTCCGTGTTGAAGATAAATTACCTTGTAATGCTCAATGTCGGCGTATGGTATTTCTTCTTCATCTACACCGAAAGGAGAGATAGGGCTAAGGCCAAAGAATGCAGAAAGTATAAGTTCTGAAGAAAGGTACAGAAGTTTGTGCTTATCGCTACCGAACTCTACTAATTGTTCTCTTTGCTCCGGTGTGAAAAGGTCTTTTATTTCGTCGTAAGGTCTTGTGTAAACGTAGTATCTTTCTACGCCGTCATCCTTTGCGGCATCGTTTTGAAATTGGTAATACGCGTTGTCCTTTTTAACAGAATAAAGGTCGCTGTAAAGCCAAATTCGGTGGTATTTTCGGTAATTAATTGCTTGCTCGCGCAATTTTAACACCGCGTCGTCAAAAAGATAACTACGTGTTCTTGAAATCTCCAAATCATAGATTTGTTCAGGGCTTAGTTCTTTTACTATGAATTCGCCGTTTCTAAACTGAATGTTTATATTATCTTGCACGTATTCAAATATTTTATTTGCCCTGTTAAAACGTGCTTGGTTGAAGAATTTTATATTAAGGTCAATTCTATATCCAGCAACAACTGTGTAGAAAGAGAAGGTAGAAACTTTTTTAGGGTCACATTCATATTGGAAAGCGCAGTATTTCGAAACCTGCTCTGAAACTTTATAAAAACCGTATTTTGATAAAAATACAGGCAACTTTTTATCAGTAGTTCCGTTTTCGCAAACAAAGATTTCGGCATCTTCTTTTAAGAAATTGAAAACGGGGTCGGCAATATATAGATTCATATAAAGATTACCGTTGTCAGTGGTACGTGCGCCGATATAGTAGGTGTCCAACACCTTTGTTTTGTAAATGTTTTGACCGTTGTGCAATAAATGTACTCTATTTCTAAATGTGTAAGGAGTTACCCTAGAGTTTCTTTTTTGTGCTAACCAAAAAAAGCGTTGTGGCTTTTTAATGTTAGGATAATTAAGAATTATATAAACATCCACACGGTCTAAAAGTTTTAGTATTCGCTCTTTGGCCTCTGCTAATTTTTCCTCGCTGTAATGGTATGGATAAAGTATTTGCTGCTCAAACTTCCAACATATATCGTGGAAGAAAATTGCCTGAAAATATCTAGGTATTTTCTCGGGGAAATAGGAGAACAATCTTTCAAAGTACTCGGTTGACGTTTCGAAAAGTGAGATGGCATTAAATGACGTGGTAACAATACTGTCTTGATTACTTTTGTTGTAAAGATAGCAACCTCCCGAACAATAACCAATTTTCATTTTTTCCATCAACACGCGGTTGTTGTACTCTTGGTCCTCTTGCTTAAATCCCGGTGTAGTATCAAACAAAAAGTTCTTTTCACCTATGTTTTTAACGCATACGTTTACACGCATTTGGCAAATAAAAGGATATTCGTTAAGGTCATAAACGCCATCTGCTTTTAGGTAATGGTTAAATCTAAAATGCCAAGGCAAAAACTTAACTTCGTCATAAGGTTGGTCGAAGAAGGTAACTAAATCAACCTCGTCATAAACGGTATCAAAAAAGTCGGTAACTTTTTCTACTGTTTCTTTTGTATACATATCGTCGCTATCGATAAACATCATGTATTTACCTTTAGCGCGTGAAATACCATAGTTGCGGGTGGCAGATAAACCTTCGTTCTCTTTTGAAAAAACCTTAATAAATGGATATTTCTTCTCATATTCAAGGCAAATCTCTAAACTAGAATCGGTAGAGCCGTCGTTCACAAGAAGAACTTCTATAAGGGATTTATCTATCGTTTGGTTTACTAAAGAGTCAAGGCATTCGCGCAAAAACTTTTCTACGTTGTAAACCGGAACTATAATCGAAACTTTAAATTCATGTTTCATACTTTTTTACGTCCTCCAGAACACAATCATGTTTGCTTAAAAAAGGATATTGCCCAACTTTTTTGAGTAGTAGAAATATCTTAATTTCGGTATAATACCTTTAGCGTTGCTTTTAGCTGCAAAAAATCTGTTTAGATACAAACCTGCAAAACTCGCAGCACAGTCCATGTTACCCGATTTTTTAAGTTGGGAAGCTATTTTTACTAGCCACCAAACATCGTTGTAAGTAAGGTCGGATTCTAGACCATCGCCTAACGGCTTGGAGTCTTTGTAGTAGAAAACGTTATTTAAAAACAAGATGTTTTTAGCGCAAGAAAAATAACTTGCTACCAAAAATGGCTGCTCTTTGCTGCCTAATCTAAAATATATAGGGTTCGCTTTAAACAATTTGGTTTTGAATATTACATTATAACAATGAGGGGCTGTGCTAAAATAAGAGGAGTAGGAAACTTGGTCGTAAACTTTATAGAAAGTTTCATTTTTGCGGTATGAGAAATTAACAACCGCACCATCATAATCGACAATAGAACTTTCTAGTTCGTCATAAAAACCGACTGTGAAAACCTGATTATAAAAGGCCATCATAAAAAAGTCTGAATCGGTTTTTTCTAGAAGTTCTGCAAAGCAGGCTTTGTTAGTTCTGTCTCCCTTAATTGTATAGCGTGGGTTAAATGGTTCTACAGCCTTTAGAATTTGAACTTTGGCATCTTCGTTGTCAAAAATCAACTGTATATCTATGTTTGAATTTTGCTGGCGCAAGACACTTTTAATGCAGCGCACAGACTCGTTAATCTTATCCTCACAGTATAATAAAATACTAAGTTTCATTAGTTATCCCTCTCATGAAAATGTAAGATAAAGTCAAATAATATATAATTTGCCAAATTACACTGATATTATACATCATAAAGATAATGTTTTCAAGTAAAACATATACTTACATTGAATTATGAGTAAATACTTGACAAACGAGTTGGATTTGTTAAAATATTAGTGAAAATTTTAGGAGTGATATAAATGAGTCAAAGGGTAGAAAAATGGGATATTCTTAAGTTTTTTCTTATGCTTTTTGTGGTTTTAGGGCATATTGCCGATTTCTATACGGCAGAGAACGAAAATATGCGGAGTATATATCTGTTTATATACAGTTTCCATATGCCGCTATTTATATTTTTGTCGGGTTTGTTTGCAAAAAGCACTATTGATAACAAGCGTTATTCAAAAATGTTCGGCTTTCTTTTAATATATGTTTTTTCGAAAATCTTGTTTTCGCTTTATGGTGTAATTGGTACGGGTGTATTTTCAATTAATCTTATAGAAGCAGCCGGACTACCTTGGTATGTGTTGGCTATGTTTGCATTTATGCTTATAACTGTTGCTGTTCGCAATATAAAGCCGTCGTATGTAATAACTATGAGTTTAATACTTGCGATTATAGCAGGATATGATACAGGCATCAGAGATGTTTTCGCGGCGTCTCGTATAATCGTTTTCTTCCCGTTCTTTTATTTAGGATACCTTGTAAATCCTGAAGATTTACAAAAAATTACCGATAAAAAGTGGGTAAAGCTTTTGTCGGTAGTTATAATTTTAATCTCGGTAGCGCTTGTGTTTGGCTTTAGTGAAAAAGCGTATATCTTGCGCCCGATATTTACGGGCAGAAATCCTTACACCCTCTTAAATGAGTATAAAAATTTTGGTGCGTTATTCCGCTTGTTTTGTTATTGTGTGTCAGCTATATTGTCTTTTGCTTTTATAGCAATCACACCCAACAAAACGCCATTCGGCATATTGGCGAAGTTTGGTTCAAGAACACTTGCGGTGTATGTGCTCCATTATCTAGTCATATATATACTTTATAACCAGTTTGACATTAAAACATTGTTTGAGTCGTTGTTCCAAGGTAGAGGAGCAGGGCTTATGATATTGCCGCTAGCTATGGTAATAACGGTTGTTTTATCGTTTAAACCTTTCTCTGTGCCCTTTAATGCAATATTGAAAATACCCCAAAAAGCAAAACGTTAAAAACCAAAAAAATCACCTTATGGCAAGCCAAAAGGTGATTTTTTATTAAAGCGGTAAATACAATCCCTCTCCGGTTACTTTTACGTTTGTTTCTCCGAGATTTTGCAGAGCGTCTTTAAAAACTCTGTCTGGTCGCAAGGATAAAAGTGGGCATAATATATGCGCGCGGTTTAGCATTTCTTTGTGAGGAATGGTAAGTTCTTTAGTGCCACTTTCAAAATTCTCGAACTCTAAAATATCTATATCCACGGAGACAGGTTGCTTTTTTGCGCGCGTTCTGCCCATAGCGGCTTCAATTCCGTGGCAGGCATATAATAGTGATAACGGCTCAAGGTCGGTTTCAATTCTTATAACGGCGCACAAAAACTTTGATTGTCCTTTATATTCCTTTAGGTCGGCTTCGTAAACACTGCTCACGGCAGTAACCTGAATGCCGGGGACAGCGGCTAAAGCCCATACTGCGCGGTTTAGTATCTCCGCTTTGTTATCCTGATTGCTAATAATGCTTAACGTTGCTTGCGACAAAATTATCATCTCCCAAAAACAATATAACATAGAGTAAATAACATTTGCAATATATAATAATATGTTGTATACTAATTTTTGTAATTATATCTGATAGGAGTAACCCAATGAACGAGCAGAAAATTGCCAGAATTAACGAACTTGCGAAGAAGAAACGCGAGCAAGGTCTAACCGAAGAAGAATTAAAAGAGCAACAAGAGTTAAGAAAAGAATATATTGCATCGGTTCGCCGTAATTTAGAGGCGCAACTTGGCACAATAGTAGTGCAAGAGGAAGATGGTAGCCGACACAAGTTGGAGAAAAAACAATGATTGATTTTAAAAATCATAAAACGCGCAGGATAATATGGTTTTTTGCGGCGGTTTTGTGGATGGTGCTTATATTTTGTTTTTCTGCCGCCGATGGCGAGCAGTCGCAACAGCAGAGTACCGTTGTAACTAAAATTGTTACCGAGGTCATTGGGGTAGAGCCGACCCATAAAGACTTTTTAAAAATCGAATTTACGGTACGCAAAGTGGCGCATTTGTGCTTATTTGCGGGATTAGGCTTTGTTTTTTGCGGTTACTTTGGAGAATTTCAGGTTACCAAAAAGCAAAGAATTTTGTTTACTGGGCTTTCAACAATGTCGTACGCAGCGGTGGATGAAATTCATCAGTATTTTGTGCCATTAAGGGCGGCAAGGCTTTACGATGTGTTTATTGATACGGCAGGTGGACTAATAGGCGCGGCGGTCTTCTTGATAGTGGCATTTTTGATAAAATTAATATTAAAAAACAAGAAAAAGGCAGTCTGATGACTGCCTTTTTTCTGTCTGTACGATTATTGGTGCTTTAAGTTTGGTAAAATATGTAAACAAAGAGTTAATCGTCTTGCCACAGATGAAAGGTGCAATATTTCATAGATTTTTCTATACGCTCGCGTGCCGCTTTTAGAGTTCTTGAAACGGTGGATTTGTTGATGCCTCTAAGATTTGCTATTTCGGTAACACCTTTGCCCTCGTAGTAATACTCATTCACTATTTCGCGTTGAAGGGGAGTAAGTTCGCGGGCGATAATCTTTCTTATAATTGTTTTTATCTGCTCTGAAAAACGCACGCCACCCTCTACCCCGAAACCGTCTGCAAGCCAAGGTGTGTGGTCAGTAGCAAGGTCAAGTCTTATAACGTGTTTCATATATCCTCACTGCTTTCGTAATAACCCATAAGTTGTTCTGCGCATCTTCTGCATTCTAAAGCTGATTCCCAAACTGAACGTATGCGCTTATACATTTTAAGACGTTTTTCGGGCGGAAGGTCTTTTGCTAATTCTTGTAGTTTATCTACCTTTTCGTATAACACTTTGGCTTGGTTTAAATACTGTTGCCCTAGGTCTAGTAATGAAAGTTGATGGTCCATTTTTTCTGCTCCTTTATATTTAACTTGAAAATGTGGAATCGAGTGGTCTTATTCCTTACAATTATTATAATATCACACGAACCGTGTAGTGTCAAGAGTAAAATACACATAACGTGTGATTTGTTTTCAATATATTCTTAAATAAGTTTTAAAAAACACAAAATATAGTGATTTTACCACTTGCAATTACACAAAGTGTGTGTTATAATGTAATTGCTAAAAGCAAAATTTGGCCGCTAAAACAAGTATGGGGATATATAAGGTGGCCCGAAGGGGAACAAGAATTATTATGAATGAGTTTTCAGAAAAACTAAAAAAATTAAGGCAATCTGCGGGGTTAACCCAAGCCGAAGTGGCGAGGCGTTTAGAAATTTCCGCAAGCACAGTTGGTATGTACGAACAAGGTAGGCGTGAGCCTGACCTTGAAACCACACAAAAAATCTGTAAATTATATAACATTACCCCCGATTATTTGGTTAATGCAGATTTTGATGCGCCGACCGAAATTAGTGATATGATAAACGAAATCCGTGGTAGGATGAAGCAGTCACAAGGTATGATGTTCGACGGCGTACCCGTAAGCGCCGAGGATACTGAAAAAATATTTGATGCTATGCTGCTTGCAGCAAGGCTAATTATGGAGAGCAATGATAGCAAAGAAGGAGAATCATAAAATGACTCACAAAATCAAGTCGGCTATTGAAGAAATACAGCAAAAGTACGGAACATTAAATCCAATAGAGATTTGCAAAGGCATGGGCATCGTGCTTTTGTATACCGACTTGCCAAAGCAAACCAGAGGGTTTTATATGTCTACAAGTTTTGGTAGCGCCATTGTTGTGAACGAGGCGCTAAAGGGCGCCAAAAAAACTGCTTGCATTGCACATGAATTAGGACATGCTACTTTGCACGAGGGCTTAAACTATATGTTTATGAATTCAAGTACCCAAATGGTTACTGGTAAATACGAAAACGAGGCCAATCAGTTTGCGGCAATGTTGCTTCTACAATTTATGGATAGTGATTATCCTGATACCGTTGTGAAACTTGCAAATATGTTATCACTACCCGTGTCGGCGGTAAAATGGGCGGTTGAGCGATTATAAACGCAAATTTGGCATACATAAGAGTGGAAACATTGGTTTCCCGTGCGTCTGCTTTTCTTGACAACTATGCGCAGAGTATATTATAATAATTTGAGTTATAGATGAAAAATATGATGAAGAAAAAAGGTGAAAAAATGCTATCACTTATAGTTCCTTGTTATAACGAGGAGGGCAACGTAGAAAAATTTTACGACTGCGTTGAGACGGTATTCAAAGGCAAGGTAGAAAGTTACGAATATGTTTTCGTAAACGATGGCAGTAGCGATAAAACCGAGGAAAATTTAAAAAGGCTTTATAATGCTCATAAAGATAAAATTCAGGTTATATCCTTTAGCAGAAACTTTGGAAAAGAAGCGGCAATTTACGCAGGTCTTCAACATGCAAAGGGGGATATGGTCTGCATTATAGATGCAGATTTGCAGCAACGTCCTGAAGTGGTTCTTAGAATGATGGACGTAATGAGCGCTAACGAAGATATTGATTGTGTAACTGCATACCAGGAAAAACGTCACGAAAATAAGTTGCTTGGCGCAATAAAATCATTTTTTTACAAACTTATAAATAATTTTTCCGACGTTGATTTTGTTGATGGCGCATCTGACTTTAGGCTTTTAAAACGAAATATGGTTGATGCAGTTTTAAAAATGACCGAGTTTTATAGGTTTTCAAAGGGCATATTCAGTTGGGTTGGATTTAACGTAGAGTATATTCCTTATGAGGTGTGCGAAAGGGAGAACGGCGAAACAAAATGGGGCATTAAAAAACTTTTCAAATATGCGATTGACGGTATATGCTCCTTCTCTACCGCACCCTTAATGCTTTCAACGATAATCGGTTTTATTTTGGGCAATTGCTCTATTCTGTATTTAATAGTTGTTGTTGTGCAAAAAATTTGGTTTGGTATAGATGTTCCCGGCTATGCTACAATAATTGTTTTACTTTTGCTTATTGGCGGTACAATTTTATTTTCGCTTGGAATAATTGGCGAATACCTTGCTAAAATGTATATCGAGGTAAAAAATAGACCTATTTATCTAATGAAGGAATATTTGAAAAATGACGAAGATTAGAGAACTTTATTTAAAATACAAAGAAGCAATCGTATATATTATTTACGGCATTTTGACAACACTTGTAAATCTAGCAACGTTTTTTGCGCTTGAATATGTTTTTGGCAAAGGCGGTAAGGGGTATATAGTTTATAACGCTATTGCATGGGTAGTGGCTGTGGTATTTGCATACGTTACTAATAAGCTATATGTGTTCCAATCAAAGTCGTGGGCATTTAAGGTGGTTATAAAAGAATCGGCGCAGTTTTTACTAGCAAGGGTTTTAAGTTTTGTTATTGAAGAAATAGGGCTTATTTTGGTTGTCGAGATTTTAAAGTTTGGCGAAAGTTCGCTAGACTTAAAAGTTATAACCCTTTCGGGCACTAGCGTTGCAAAGATAGTGTTGTCGATTATAGTTATTGTAATGAATTACTTTTTTAGTAAGTTTATTATATTTAAGAAAAAGGGGAATAAATAATGAAAATATCTTTGATAGTGCCATGCTATAATGAACAAGAAGTTTTGCGTATTTTTCACGAGGAAGCAACTAAAGTGATAGATACTGAACTGTCACAGTTCGATGCCGAAATACTTTTTATTGACGACGGAAGTAAAGATGATACTCTAAAAATTATTAAAGAATTAAGTAAAAAAGATGATAGAGTGCGCTATGTGTCTTTTTCTCGTAATTTTGGAAAAGAGGCGGCTATTTATGCTGGACTTTCACATGCAAGCGGAGATTTTATTGCCATTATGGATGCAGACTTGCAAGATCCACCTTCTTTGCTACCGCAGATGATACGTGCGCTGATAGAGGAAGATTATGACATTGTAGGTACACGTAGAAGCACAAGAAAAAATGAACCTCCAATTCGTTCGTTTTTTGCTAGAATGTTCTATAAAATAATCAATAAAATAAGCGAAACAGAAATTGTAGATGGTGCTAGAGATTTTCAATTGATGAAGAAAAAAGTTGTAGATGCAATTTTGGAAATTGGGGAGTACAATCGATTCTCAAAAGGTATATTCGATTGGGTAGGTTTTCGTAAGAAATGGTTATCTTATGAGAATATTGAAAGGGCTGCAGGCCAAACCAAATGGAGTTTTTGGAAGCTCTTTAAATATGCAATTGAAGGTATAGTTGCCTTCACTACTGCCCCGTTAATATGGTCTACTATAATAGGCGCAATTTTCTGCATAATTGCATTTGTGGTGTTTTTAGTTGTGTTTGTTAAAACCTTATTGTTCGGAGACCCTGTTGGCGGTTGGCCTTCATTGGTTTGTTTAATAATGATGGTATCGGGAGTTCAACTTTTCTGCATAGGTGTTATGGGTCAGTATTTGGCAAAAACTTATTTAGAAACAAAAAATCGCCCTATTTACATAGTAGGCGAAAGTAATACCGATAAAGATGAAAATTAGGAGATGCAAAATTTTGACAGCATTATTTAAAAAGAGTTTATTCGGCAAAATACAGGACAAAAAATATTATTTTTGTATTTATAGTGTTTTATTTGCCTGCCTTGCGCTAGTTGTTTATTCTTCTTTTTTGCTTTTTGGTAAAAGTTTTGTTTGGTATAATGATGGACAAGCGCAACATTATCCGGTACTTGCGTATTTTGGGTGGTGGTGTAGAGAAATTGTAAAAAACATTTTTTCAGGTAGTTTTTCTCTGCCTTTATGGGATTTCAGTATAGGATACGGTGGGGATGTTATAACCACTTTTCACTATTATGGTTTAGGAGATCCACTATCTTTACTCTCGGTGTTTGTTCCAACGGGATATAGTGAATATCTATACGATTTTTTGGTTCTGGTAAGGCTATATCTTGCAGGATGGTTTTTTGTGCTGTTTTGTAAAAGAATGAAACAAGATATTCGCATTTCTTTGCTAGGCGCTTTTTTGTATATATTTAGCGGGTATGTGTTGTATGCAGGAGTGAGACATCCATTCTTTCTAACTCCTATGATTTATTTGCCGCTTATATTAATAGGTACAGAAAAGATCTTATCAAAAGAGAACCCTGCACTATTTATAGTTTCAGTAGCACTTGCCACACTAAGCAATTTTTATTTTTCATTTATGCTTATTATCTTTACGGTAATATACGTAATAGTTAGATACTTTACTTTACAACACGAAAAAGAGTGGAAAAAGTTTTTCATTCTACTTGTGAAATTTGCAGGGCTTGGTTTAATTGCAATACTGATTTCGTGTGCAATACTGTTGCCTATAATTATGGTGTATCTTAATAGTTCAAGAGCAACAGCGACTGCAATTCCATTTATGTACCCGTTATCTTATTATGAAAAATTGTTTGCGGCTTTTCTGGGAAATACAAATTTAGGATATTGGAATATTACGGGATATTCGCCTTTGTCTTTAATTTCTGTTTTCTATATATTTAGCAAAAAAAACAGATATAACACATTGAAAATATTTTTTGCTATTCTTTTTGTTTTACAGTTGTTCCCTGTTTTTGGTTATTTGATTTGTGGCATGGTATATGTTAGCAACAGATGGATTTGGGCGTTTTCTTTCCTTATGTCGTTTATAAGTGTCTATGCTTTCAAAGATATTATTAAATCAGATGTTAAAGAAAAGAAAAAACTGGTAATTTTTAGTGCAATATATGCCTTGTTGAGCCTGTTTTTGCTTGGGAATGAATCGGCTTCATCGCTTGCTTCATTGGTGTTGTTTTTACTAATATTAGGAGTTCTGTTGGCATATAATTTTATTTTTGTAAACAACAAAAAAGTTTATTGTAGTATTGCTGTTTCTGTACTGTGTTGTATTTCGATAATTTTAAACGCTTGTTTCTTGTATTATCCTATTTTTGGTAACAATTTTTTATATGAATTTGTAAATTCTTCCGAAGTTTTAAAAAATAATGATTCTTCTTCAGCATCAATTTACAAAAATGAAATTGTAGAAGATGCCCAAATGAATCGATATGACTATAATAAAATTGTTTTTGGCAATAACAATCAAGCTTTGTTGACGCACACCAACAGCATTTCATATTATTGGAGTTTCAGCGAAGCAACGATTCCTTTGTTTTTGAACGAAATGGAAGTCAACAATATGTGGACGTACCTATATACAGACCTAAATCAGCGAACTTTTTTGAACTCTCTGGCTTCGGTAAAATATTATATCGAAAGCAATAGTGGTCATAAGCCATATAAATATAATTATATTAAAACAAAAAAGGCTAATGGAGAAAAATATCGCTTGTATGAAAATGAATATGCGCTACCTATTGGATACACTTATGACAAGTATATTAGCAGAGATGAATATGAAAAGTTGTCATCGGTAGAAAAGCAAGAAGCATTAATGCAAAACGTTCTTTTAGAAACGGATGTTTCGGGTTATAACAAAAATTCATATACAATCACTAATTCTGAAATTCCATATATCGTTTCATACGGCAATGGTGTAGTTCCGACTGATGAGGGAGTGTATATAACACAAGCCAATTCATCTATAAAATTAGAATTTGATGGATTAAAAAATAGCGAAACTTACATTAGATTTACCGATTTAGACGTAGAGTATTTAGATGATTATGAGTTGCATAAAGCCATACCTGAATTTTACGCAGGCAAGGATAACGAGATAAACAGAAAAATACGTGCGTATAAACATTTATACAATACAGGAGTAAGCAGTTTTAAAATCAATCTATATAATGGTATAACCAATTCATCATTTACAGTGACTACACCGAATAATTCTTTCCATAATGGAAAGAAAAATTTTACCGTTAATCTTGGCTATTCAAAAGAGAAAATGAACAACTGTAACATTTCATTTCCATCAACAGGTTTTTATAGTTGGGAAAGTATGCAAGTTATTTGTCAGCCAATGGAAAATTACCAAAATTACGTTTCCAAGCTTTCAGAGAATGTATTGCAAAATACAACGGTTGCGGATAATGTTGTTAGCGGAAAAATAGATTTAAGCGAACCCAAAATTTTATGTTTATCAATACCGTATTCTAAAGGTTGGACCGCTTATGTAGATGGTGTCGAAACCGAGTTGCTACGTGCTAATACTTGGTGTATGGCTATTGATTTAAAAGCGGGGAAACACAGCATAGAACTACGCTATAAAACTCCGGGACTAATTATGGGTATAGCGGCATCCGGCGTAGGATTAATATTGCTCGGAGCTGTTGTATTACTGTATAAAAGAAAACCGTTTGCGAATCGAATATAATGTGTGTTTGAGGTGGTAGAATGCAGTTTACAAAAAAAGATACTAATTTAATTAAGGGCGTCGCGATTATTATGATGATTTTTCATCATTGTTTTCTCGGCGCAGATAGATACGCAGGGTATGATATTTCTTTCGGTATTTTAGGGGAATATTATACAGTTATGCTATCCTCCTTTTGCAAAATATGTGTTAGCATATTCGTTTTCCTTTCGGGTTACGGCATAACAATTTCATTATCAAAAATAAATATGTCAAACCCAAGTGAACTAAAAAGCCAGGTAACAAAACGATATTTCAGTATGATGTCGGGCTTTTGGTTCATTTACATAATTTCCGTGGTGGCAACTTGTTTTTTAAACAGTTCGTACTTGTCGCTATATAAGGGTAAGCGTTTAATAGATAGTTTGTTCTTCGGCTTTTGCGATTTTTTAGGATTGGCAAACTTATTTGGAACACCTACTCTTAACGGTACTTGGTGGTATATGAGTTTGGCAATAATAATTGTTGCCAGTATGCCAATTTTTTACGCTATTTATAAAAAGTACGGTAGTATAGTTATTATAATTTTAACATTCTGCGCTTGCGGAATGTTCGCGCAAAAAAACGTGGATATGACGCGTTGGCTCTTTACCTTGGTTTTGGGTATGATTAGCGCGGATAAAAATTTGTTGGTGGCGTTTAAACAGATAAAAATTATCAAAAACAGTAAATATATAGAATGGATTTTACGATTCTTAATTGGTACTGTTTTTGTAATTGCCTGCGTTTACGTTCGCCAGAAAATAGATTGGACGGTAAGTTATCTACGCGACGGCATAATTCCAATGTATATAATTGTGTATTGCTACACATTCCTTTCGGATATACCCGTTTTAAAGAACGTGCTTATCTACCTTGGCAAACACTCAATGAACATATTTCTAACACACACTTTTATAAGGTATCATTTCTTTGGGGATTTTACATACTCATTCAAATATCCTGTCCTTATAGTTGCGGTACTTTTGGGTGTTTCGTTGGTGCTTTCTATATGTATAGACGCGCTAAAGAAATATACAGGGTACGACAAACTAACGGCATTTGTTATTAAAAAAGCAAGTTGAATATAAAAGAAACGCGCTATCTTATCTTTGCAAGATAGCGCGTTTTTATTGACATTATATGCGAAAACAGTTATAATAACCTTGTCATATTTTGGCGAAAATAGTTGAAGGGGCGGTATTTATGTAATATTGTCAAAAATGCGGAAAAGAACTAGTGGATGAAGCAATAATATGCGTGAATTGCGGCTGCAGTGTACAACCTACGGTAGCAAGTCCTAACTATAACGCTACTCCTGATGCTCCAAATACAGGCATGGCTATTTTAGGTTTCTTTATTCCGCTTGCAGGTTTAATAATTTATTTGATTAATATGGATACAAAACCTTTAATGGCAAAGTCGGCAGGCAAGGGTGCATTGTTTGGATTTATAACCTCAACTGTACTTTCAATAATCTTTGTTATTATTTACTTTGCTATGGTAGGAAGTTTGTTGGGTTCAATGGTCTATTAAAAATTGTTACATAAAAAAGAGCGATAGATTTCTATCGCTCTTTTTTGTTGCAATATTATATGTTTTCGATAACAGCATCGGAGAACTGTTTGCAGGTGGCACCCTCGCGGGTTCCTGTAACTTTTACAGTTTGCTCGGCTTTTTGCATAGCAAGGTTTAACTTGTCTGCAACTTTTGTTAATGCTATATGGCGAAGCAACATTTCGGCGGCTTTTAAAATGCTTTGTGGGTTAGCGTAATCGCCAAGACCTTCTTCTAGCATTCTGGGTGCTGTGCCGTGGATTGCCTCAAACATAGCGTACTCGTCGCCAATGTTTGCACTGCCCGCAGTACCAACACCGCCTTGTATTTGCGCCGCCTCGTCGGTAATAATATCGCCGTAAAGGTTGGGCATTACAAACACCTGGAATTTTGAGCGAATCGCAGGGTTTACAAGGTTAGCGGTCATAATATCAATGTACCAGTCTTCCGCCTCAATGCCTTCGTATTCCTTTGCAATTTCGTGTGCTATCGCAGAGAACTTGCCGTCGGTCTTCTTCATAATATTTGCTTTTGTAACTATGCTAACGTTTGTTTTGCCGTTGAGTTTTGCATAGTCAAATGCGGCACGGCAGATACGGCGTGTACCCGCATCGGTAGTAACCTTAAAGTCCATAGCAAGTTTATCGGGGATTTCTACGCCACGGCTACCAAGAACATATTCGCCCTCGGTGTTTTCACGGTAGAAAATCCAATCAATATTCTCCTCGGGCACAGTTACGGGGCGCACATTTGCGTATAGGTCAAGTTCGCGCCTGAGCGCTACGTTTGCGCTTTCAAGTGTACCGCCTTTAAGGGTAGTTGTAGGGCCTTTTAAAAGAACGTCGCATTCTTTTATAGCGGCAAGCGTATCGTCGGGGATTGCTTTGCCGAGTGCCATTCTGTTTTCAATGGTTAAGCCCTCAATATCGCGGATTTCAATTTTACCGCTAGCGATTTCATCACTTAAAAGTTTCTCTAAAACTCGGCGGGCTTCACTAACTATAATAGGGCCAATGCCGTCACCACCGCAAACACCGATGACTATTTTTGGGGCTTTGCTGAAATCCTTTTTGTTAGCGCCCTTTTCCATTTTTTCTTGGCGAGCCAACTGCTCGGTTAAAAGGGTGCGAAACTGCTCTACCGCAGTATCTATGTAATTTTTCATCTTAACTGTTCTCCTTGGTGTATGCTAGTAGACTGCCGGCTTTAAGAATGCCTTTTTGACGCTCGGTAAATGCGCAAACAAGGGGTATTTCTTTGCCGTTGGTTTCATCTATTAAGGTCATTTCGCCGCTCTCCATACCCTCAAAAATGTTAGAGATAGAAAGTTTGTCGCCCTCGGATATAAGTTCATAGTCGTCAGGATTTTTAAAGGTAAGTGGCATAATGCCCGAGTTAATAAGGTTTGCAATATGTATACGTGCAAAACTTTTGGTAATAACTGCGCGAATGCCTAGGTACATAGGAACTAACGCCGCATGCTCACGCGACGAGCCTTGACCGTAGTTAGCGCCACCAACGATTATACCGCTACCTGCTGCCTTTGCACGCTCGGGGAATGTTTTATCGCAAACACCAAAGCAGAATTGCGAAAGGTGTGGAATATTTGAACGATAGGGAAGAATTTTTGCACCCGCAGGCATAATGTGGTCTGTAGTAATATTGTCGCCAACCTTTAATACGAGCTGGGCAGTTAGGGTATCGGCTTGCGGTGTGGCTTTTGGGAATTCTTTAATGTTAGGACCACGCAAGATTTCTAAATCCTTTGCCTCGTCTACGCTAGCAGGTGGGATAACTGCGCTATCATCAATCTTGAACTTTTTGGGGAACTTGATTTTTGGCATTTTTCCAAGTTCGGTTGGGTCGGTAATCACACCGAAAATTGCTGCTGCAACCGCAGTTTCAGGAGAAACAAGGTATACTTTAGCGTCGGCGGTACCGCTTCTGCCCTCGAAGTTGCGGTTAAAGGTACGTAGGCTAACACCCGCAGAATTTGGCGAGAAGCCCATACCAATACAAGGACCGCAAGCACATTCTAAAACACGTGCGCCTGAGGCTAGAATATCTGAAAGTGCGCCACAGTCGGCAAGCATTGAAAGAACCTGCTTTGAGCCTGGGGATACCGAAAGACTAACGCTTGGGTCAATGGTTTTGCCCTTTAAAATTGCGGCAACCTTTAACATATCTAAAAGGGAAGAGTTGGTGCAAGAGCCAACGCAAACCTGGTCAACCTTTGTGCCAGCAATAGATTCTACCGTAACAACCTTGTCGGGACTGTGTGGGCAGGCAATAAGTGGCTTTAATTCGGATAGGTTTATATCGATAACCTTATCGTATACTGCATCTGGGTCGCTTGATAGCGGAATATAATCCTTTTCTCTGCCTTCTTTTTTGAGGAAGTCCAAAGTAATTTCATCGGATGGGAATATAGAACTTGTAGCGCCAAGTTCGGTACCCATATTTGTAATGGTAGCACGCTCGGGAACAGATAGGGTTTTAACACCCTCGCCGCCCCATTCGATTATAGCACCAACGCCACCCTTAACCGAAAGGATACGTAAAATTTCCAAACTAACGTCTTTGGCTGTAACAAAGTCGCGAAGTTTACCTGTAAGGTTTACTTTATACATTTTAGGCATTGTTATGTAGTATGCGCCGCCACCCATAGCGACCGCAACGTCAAGACCGCCTGCACCCATAGCAAGCATACCGATACCGCCGCCCGTTGGGGTGTGGCTATCAGAACCGATTAGGGTTTTGCCGGGGATACCAAAACGCTCTAGATGTACTTGGTGGCAGATGCCGTTACCGGGGCGTGAAAAATATATGCCGTGCTTTTTAGCAACCGATTGAATATATCTGTGGTCGTCGGCATTTTCAAAACCCGATTGTAAGGTGTTGTGGTCGATATATGCAACACTGCGCTCGGTCTTTACTCGGTCAATACCCATAGTTTCAAACTCTAGGTATGCCATAGTACCCGTAGCGTCTTGGGTAAGTGTTTGGTCAATCTTCAAGGCAATCTCTTTGCCTACTTCCATCTCACCGCTAATAAGGTGAGATTTTATTATTTTCTGTGCTATGGTAAGTCCCATTATTTTGCTTCCTTTCCAAGTATGCGATTTGCGGCGTTACCGATGTGTTTTACCGCCTCTGCTTCTGCTTTCTCCCAGTCGCCATTTTCGATGGCTTCAAATATCAATTTATGTTCGCCTAAAGATACCTCGGCGCGTGTCTGGTCAGAAACCGATACGTGCCTATATTTTTGTGTTTTGCGGTGTAGAGGTACAAGTACGTCTTGCAAAACAGAACTGCCGCAGAACTTGTAAAGTAATTCGTGGAAACGGCTATCCATAATGCGAATATTTTCAACATTGCCGCGTGCAATATAAAACTCTTGAAGTTCGAGTGCTTCTTTAAGTTCCGCTAATTCGTCGGGCGTAATGTTTTTAGCGCAACCTGCGGCGGCAAGACCTTCAATCTTTAGTCTTATAGCAAAAATATCCTTTACGTCGTCTTCAGAAATACCTAAAACAACACTGCCTTTAGAGGTTTCTTCAATAATATGTTCGGCGGCAAGGCGGTGTAAGGCTTCTCTTATTGGTGTACGGCTTACGCCAAGTTCTTCGCTGAGTTTAATCTCGGTTAGAATCTCGTTACGCTTGTATTTGCCAATTAGTATATCGTTTTGCAATTTCTCAAAAATCTGCTCTGAAAGGGAAATACTTCTATGCTTATGATTTTCCATTTTTCTACCTCCTTAAAGCCTTTTTAATTTTCCGCCCGATAGAATTTCAATCTGCAATTCTAGTTCGTGGGTAGAGAGTGAGGTTTGTCTGCCATCGGCGTATTGAGAGTCAATCCAGTCTTTCATTTTAACAACAAGTTCGTCGCGCTTGCCAACTGCATCTGCGCCACAAAGCGAGTAGTTTTCGTTTATCCAGTAAGCAATACCTGCAAGACCTGAGTTTTGACCAAGTATAACTGCGCTCTTGCGGTTAAGTAGTTTTTCGGTGTCAAATATATTGTAAATTTCTTCGTCCTTTAAAAGTCCGTCAGCGTGGATGCCAGCGCGTGTAACGTTGAAACTTCTGCCAACGAATGGTGTCATATCAGGAATATCGTAGCCGATAACTCTTTTGTAGAACTCTGCAATTTCGGTAATAACGGTTGGGTCCATACCGTCAAGAGAGCCACGTAGTGAAGCATACTCAAACACCATAGCCTCAAGCGGAATGTTACCTGTACGCTCGCCAATACCAAGTAGCGAGCAGTTAACGGCAGATGCGCCGTAAAGCCAAGCGGTAGATGCATTTGATACTGCCTTATAGAAATCGTTATGACCGTGCCATTCAAGCATTTCGCTTGGAACGTCGGAATAATGTTGCAAACCGTAAATAATACCCGGAACACTTCTTGGAAGCGCAACTTCGGTGTAAGGAACGCCGTAACCCATAGTATCGCAAGCACGAATTTTAACAGGAATGCCTGCATCTTTCGACATTCGCATAAGTTCGTTAACGAATGGTACAACGAAACCGTAGAAATCTGCTCTAGTTATATCTTCAAGGTGGCAACGGGGCATAACGCCTGCTTCAAAAGCCTCGCCAACTGCGGCAAGATAGTGGTCCAAAGCCTGTTTTCTGGTCATCTTAAGTTTTTTGAAAATGTGATAGTCGCTGCAAGAAACCAAAATACCCGTTTCGCGAATACCAAGTTCGCGCACCAATTTAAAATCCTCTTTACTTGCGCGTATCCAAGTGGTAATTTCGGGGAATTTAAAACCTAACTCGCGGCACTTTTCAATTGCTTCGCGGTCTTTTTTACTGTAAACAAAAAACTCGGTCTGACGGATTATGCCGAATGGACCGCCGAGGCGAGACATTAGTTTGTAAAGTTCTACAATCTGCTCTACGGTGTATGGCTCGCGGGACTGCTGACCATCGCGAAGGGAAGTGTCGGTAATCCAAAGTTCTTTTGGCATATTCATAGGCACTCTGCGGTGGTTGAATGCTACCTTTGGCACGTCCTCATAGGTGTAAATCTCGCGGTATAGATTTGGATTTTCTATATCCTGCAAGGAATATTTGTATGTTTTTTGCTCTAAAAGATTGCTTTTATTCGATATTTCTAACATAGTTACTCCTTTCAAAAAACATATTTGTATGTATGTATACAATTATACAAATATGTATGTGTGTTGTCAAGCAAAGTTACATATTTTCTAATGTTATATCAAATTTTGGGAATTTTTAGTTACATTTTTGTAATAGTTGCATTGTTTTATGCAACAAATGGGGGGTAGCAGGGGGGTATTGTGGGCGGAGTTAACCCCCTAGTGTTGTGTGTTTTAAAAAATTAAAGTTTTTATAAAAGGAGGTAGTCGGTTGCAAAAAAATACGTTAAGCGAGAAAGAAAAACAGTTTTGCTACTATATGGCAAAGGGTCATGGAGTGAAAAAGGCGGCGGCTTTGGCGTCTTTTAAAAGTCCGCTAATAACGGGCTTAAAACTTATAACTAATGCAAATATAAAAGGGCAAATTGATAAACTGCGTAAGGCTAAAAAATTACTGCCCGAGGTAAGCGATGGTTTGCGCGCTATTGCATTTGGAGATATATCCGATGCCGTAAGGCTTGCCACCGCAAAAGAAATTGATGGTCTTGACATTGGTGCTCTCGATTTGCAGATGGTGTCGGAGATAAAGTTTTCAAAAAACGGCGGTATAGAGATTAAGTTTTACGACCGCATAAAAGCTCTCGAAAAACTTATGGAGGTTAGCGAAACCGATAGTAGTGGCAGTGATTTCTTTAAGGCTTTGCAGGAAAGCACCAAAAACCTCTACGAAACGGAGGATTGAGTTTTTCGTGAAATTTAAAAGTTTTTCTAAAAAGCAGTTAAAGGTGCTTTCTTGGTGGTGCGCTAAAAAATATATAGGATACGATGCAATTATTTGCGACGGCGCGGTAAGAAGCGGAAAAACTTTATGTATGTTTTTGTCCTTTGTTTTCTGGGCTATAACCTGTTTTGACGGCGGTAGTTTTGCGGTCTGTGGTAAAACCGTTACCTCTTTAAAAAGGAACATAGTTACCCCTATGGTGCCAATTTTAGAGGAGTTGGGATTCAAATGCAAACTAGTGTCTTCAAAAGGTCAGGTGCAGGTTAGTTATAAAAACAAAAGTATAATCCTTTGGCTTTTCGGTGGTAGGGATGAATCTTCTGCCGCTTTAATACAAGGTATGACCCTTTGTGGCGTGCTTTTAGATGAGGTTGCTTTAATGCCACGTTCATTTGTAGAACAGGCGTTGGCGCGTTGCTCGGTTGAGGGCTCACGCTTTTGGTTTAACTGCAACCCCGATAACCCGTCGCATTGGTTTTATCGTGAGTGGATAAAAAATGCAAAAGATAAAAACGCCCTCCATTTGCATTTCACTATGAAGGATAATCCATCTTTAACGCCCAAAATGGTGGCACGATACGAAAGGCTATATTCGGGTACATTTTATGAGAGATTTGTTTTAGGTCTTTGGGTCGCTAACCACGGGGTTGTGTATCCGCAATTTAAAGCGGAAGATTGCCCCGAAACCCCCGAAAATTTAGAAAGATATTACGTTTCTTGCGACTACGGAACCGTAAACCCCGCATCGTTTGGCCTTTGGGGTCTAAAGAATGGCGTGTGGTACAGAGTAGACGAGTATTATTACAGTTCTAAAAGAGAGGGCGCGCAACTTACCGATGAGGAATATTACTCGGCACTTTGCAGGCTTATAGGCGCTAGGAGGGTAGAGGCGATTATCTGCGACCCATCTGCCGCGTCTTTCATAACCCTTATTAAAAGAAAGGGCAAATACAGGGTAATCCCTGCTAAAAACGACGTTATAGACGGTATCAGAAGAACGGGCGATGCGATAAAGAACGGAAGAATAAAAATTTGCAAAAACTGCAAGGATATTATTCGCGAATTTTCGCTTTACCGTTGGGACGAGAGCGCCACTCACGACTGCCCTAAAAAAGAAAATGACCACGCTATGGACGATATGCGCTATTTTGTATCCACCGTTCTGTTTATAGGCGGTAGCAGCAAAATTGCGGGGTCTGTAACAAGAAATTAGAAAGGAAAAAAGATATATGAAAAAGAATTCTAAATCCAAAAGTGCAAATCCGCGTGTATCGTCGGTACAGACGGGTAGGTCTCGTCGCCAACCTTTTAATATGCTAGAGCGATACACTCCACTAGCGGCACCTGCCGAGCAGATGTACGACGCTTTGCGCGAGGCAATACCTATTATAGATGCCGCCATTGAAAAACTTGTAAGGCTAACGGGTGGCTTTAAAATTACCTGCCAAAACAGAAACGCCGAAAGGCATTTGCAAGCATTTTTAGATGACGTTAAGGTAGGCGCGAGCGGTGCGGGTATAAACTTTTTTATTACCCAGTTTTTAGATAGACTCTTAACCTGGGGTACTGCCGCGGCAGAAATTGTACCATATGCAAACGGCGAGATTGCGGCGCTTTATTGCGCTAACAATAGCGATATTGAACTAAAAAATGGCGCAAGTCCGCTTGATATCCAAATTTGCACCTATCGCGATGGCGAGATAGTTCCCGTAAGCCATCCCGAAAGAATTATAATAAGCGCTCTAAAGCCAATGCCTGGCGAGATAAGGGGTACGTCTCTTTTGCGAGGCCTCCCCTTTGTAAGTTCAATACTTTTAAAAATCTATAACGCTATGGGCGCTAATTGGGATAGGTTTGGAAACCTTCGTTATGCGGTTACCTATAAGCCGTCGGGCTCGGTTTTAGAAAACACCCTTGGTGGCGACGTTGTTTCGGAAATTTCTGCCGAGTGGTCGCGCGCTATGAATTCAGAAGAAGGTGTTAGGGATTTCGTGGCGGTAGGCGACGTTGACGTTAAGGTTATAGGTGCCGACAATCAGGTGCTTGATTCCGAAGTACCTGTGCGCCAAATTCTAGAACAGATAGTTGCAAAACTCGGCATACCGCCCTTTATGTTAGGTCTTAGTTGGTCCTCTACCGAGCGTATGTCGCAACAACAGGCAGATATTTTAACTAGCGAAATAGAAAGTTATCGCGCGCTTTTAACACCTATTTTAAGAAAAATTTGTCGTTTTCAGTTAACCGCTATGGGTTACACATGCGAGCCCGAAATCGTATGGGATGATATAAACTTGCAAGACGAGGTTGAAATTTCACGCGCAAGACTACTTAATGCTCAGGCTATGGTGGTTGAGGAAAACGGCGAAATAACGGAAGGGAAGTAGTTTTATGGAAAAAGGATTTTTAGGAAAAGAAGAAATTTCTAAAGAAGATTTAGCGCTTATAAATAAGCAAACAAAACGTAGCCTTAACGCAGACGAGGTCTATGCATTTTCGGTTGTGCTTTGCGACAACGATATTGACAGAGATTTCGAGCGTTTTACACCCGAAGCACTACATAAACTTAGTAAACTTTACGTGGGCAAAACGGGTATATTTGACCATTCTATGAAGGGTCGCGACCAGATAGCCAGAATATACAGTTGCTCGGTTGAGGAGACGAATGAAACCACCCTTGACGGACTGCCGTACGTTAGGCTAAAGGCTAAAGCATACCTTCCACGCACACCTAAAACCGAGGAGTTTATCCTAAGCCTTGAAGCAGGCATTACTAAAGAGGTAAGCGTGGGATGTAGCGTTGATAAGAAGATTTGTTCAATCTGTGGCAAAGACACAAAGCGTGAGTTTTGCGGACACAGAAAAGGCGAGGTTTACGGTGAGGGTATAAACCGTAAACAATGCCATCTTGACCTTATCGACCCGGTTGACGCTTACGAGTGGTCTTTCGTTGCAGTGCCGGCGCAAAGGCGTGCAGGTGTAATTAAGGCTATGGGCAGCAAAAAAGGAGAAAATTCAATGAATACAAGCGAAATTGTAAAGAGTCTTGGGCTTGGCGGAATGAGTCTTACCGACGAGCAGGCAAAGGCTTTACATCTTGAAATTTCGGCATTATCGGAGATTAAAAAACAGTATTTAGCCGACGTTAAAGCCGAAATCGTAAAGTCTTGCGCCGAGGTTTTACCTGAACTTGAGGGCGAAACTTTAGAAGGTGTTTTAGACTCACTTTCACCTAAACTATTAAAGGCTTTCAAGGCGGCGCTTTTAAAGAAAAAGGGTCGCTTGGAGGTTCAACTTGCTTCTAAAAATTATGAGGCAACAGAGCAAAATAACGAGTTTGTAATTTAAAGGAAAGAAGGAAAAATTATGATTAGCAATATGGGATTTAACGAGGGTTACATTACCCTTTATGTTGCAGAAGGTACCGAAAAGAATGCCGTTGTAACGGTAGTTGACAACAACACTTGCGGTAACTGTTCTGCAGACCAAAAGTTCTGCGGTATCTTAAAAGGCGTTCGCAATAATATCGGTTCTGTTCAGGTAAAGGGCTATGCAGAAATTAAATATTCAGGCACTGCTCCAGCCCTTGGTGTAAGCGGTCTTGTAGCCGACGGTAACGGTGGCGTTAAGGCAACTGCTAGCGGCACACCCGTAATCGTAACCGAGGTTGACGAGGATACAAATACCGTAAAGGTAATTATGTAATTTTGAAAGGAAGATAAATATGAGTTTTGAAAACATAAAACTTGAAAAAGGTATGTATGCAGTTCCGGGTAAAAGTTTTAGCAAGGTTTTAAGTGAACTTGACCCCGATGCAAATTATAAAGGCACTGCGCTAGAAAATTTAGACGCTTTTTCTCGTCAGTTAAAGCGTTTTGACATTAAGGTAAACGGCGCATCTTCTGATGCAGTTCAAAAGTTTTTCCAGACCTCTGATTCTGCTGCACTTTTCCCTGAATATATCAGCCGTGCAGTTCGTCAAGGTATGGAGGAGGCAGATTGCCTAAAAGACATCGTTGCTACCGTAACTAACATTGATAGCCTTGACTATCGCAGCATCACTTCAGTTCCAACCGAGGACGAAAAGGAACTAAAAGAGGTTGCCGAGGGTGCAGTTATTCCTCAAACCAATATCCACACCAACGAAAACCTTGTAAAACTTACAAAGCGTGGCAGAATGTTGGTTGCTTCTTATGAGGCTTTAAAATTCCAGCGTCTAGACTTGTTCACAGTTACTTTAAAGCAGATTGGTGCATATATTGCCCGTCAGCAAATGAAGGATGCAGTTAAAACTCTAGTTTCAGGCGATGGCAACAACAATGCCGCCGAGGTTATTTCTGCAATTGAAAAGGGCAAACTTTCTTATGCAGATTTGCTAAAACTTTATAACGGCCTTGACCCATACACCCTTAACACAATGATTGCTTCTCCCGAGATGCTTACCGCTATGATGCAACTTGATGAGTTCAAAAACCCACTTTGCGGCATCAACTTCCAAGGTACAGGCAATAGCGGTACACCTCTTGGCGCAAAACTTGTTAAGTGCAAAGAGGCAAACGGTATTATCGGTCTTGATAAAAACTGCGCACTTGAAATGGTTGTTGCAAGCGACGTTGCGGTTGATTACGATAAACTTATCGACCGTCAGTTAGAGCGTGCGGCAATTACCTCTACCGCAGGTTTTGCAAAAATATTTACCGACGCTTCAAAGGTGCTTTCAGTATAATTAGCGCCAAAATTTTAAGGTGGGGCGGCAATAGCCGCCCCATCAAATGTAAAAGGATGGTGTAATAATTGAACAAATTTCCTTATAAAAACACTATGGAGTGGTATAAGACCTTAACGGGTTCTGAGGATGCAGGGGAATGTATAAAGGCGGTGCTACCCGCTATTGCATCGTTACAAGCAAGGGTTAGAAAACAGGAATATATCGTAGACGAGATTCCTGTTTTAAGTTACGCGGCGGCGCTGCTTTCGGTTTATCACGCAAGTATTGGATTTGGTATGTCCTCGCTCTCTTCTTTTAAGGCGGGCGATATTACGGTTAAAACCACCGCAGAGGACGATAGAAAGCACATAACCGAGGCGCTAGAGTTAGCATTCAGCGAGGCAAGACCATACTTAAAGTCGGGCTTGGTTTTTAAAAGCATAGGCGGTGGCAAGGTATGAAAAAAGATCTTGCAAAAGATGTAGCAAAACTAATGGAACAGGCAGGTCAACCCCTTACTATAACCGACCAAAATGGCGCAAATCCCATTAGCGTGTATGCATTTCTAGAGCCATTGCGCTATAAAAACAAAATGTATATAGAATTGCAACCATCAGAGGTTGGTAGGGTTGATGACGGTTGTTGCCTTTATTTAGGCCCTGCCGACGTGGATTTTCTAGCAGACGATTTTATATACAACTGCGAAAATAAAAGGTTTGTTGTGCAAAGGGTAGAACTGATTTACCTTTTCAAAAAACCGCTTTATAGATGGGCTATCGTGCGCCCCTGTGTCGATGCTTAAAGGGGGATGCTAAATGCTTAATAACGTAGTTGATGTTAATAATTATATCTCAAATCAGTTAAGCAGTATATGTAAAAACTTAAAAATCGTGTCTGCATTTCCCTCGCAAATAAGCGAGTTCCCAATTAAAAAGCCTATTGCCTCGGTTGGCGTTGTAAAGGCAACTATTCCGATAGCAAACTGCATAGTAGAGGGCACAAACACAGCAGGTAAAGTGCGTTATGGCACCACTGCCGATTTCGAACTTTCTTTAAAAATATGCGTACCTAAAACAATGTCGGGTTTAGAGTGTTATAAAGCGTTTGACGAGGTTGCAGACGCGTGTTTAAGGCTTGACGAGGTTTGGGTAACAAAGGTTTATTGCGAAGATATAAAGTACAATAGAAATATGGGTGCTTTGGTGCTAACTGCGGGTATAACCTTAAAGGCAGAACTTGAAGATAAAACGAAATAAAGGAGTGGTAGCGTGGAATTTTACAGATACAAAGAAAAGTGTAGTTTTTATATAAATGAAATACCTGTTAGTAACGTAATTAGTTATCGCGTGTCGGAACAATGGGATACACAGGTTCCGGAAAACGACCCACCGGTCCTTTATTACCTCATAACCTTCAGAAAGAAATACGACGAGAGAAACGAAAATGAGTATTTGGATTTCTTTGGCACTCGTAAGTATTACGTTGTTATAACCAACTCGGTTTACAAAACAACTTACAGTAATGGCACTCTCGTAAGCGTGGTAGAAGAATTGGATAAACAGAACGAGGCGCTATACCAAGAGGTAACAGTGCGTTGCGCCGCCAGAACAAGAGTGAAAATCGCCTAAAACTCTACCACAACAAAAAACTCCCTTAGGAAACCCTAAGGGAGTTTTTCTGTAAATTGATTTGATAGTGAATTATAATAGTATGTACGTTCTAAATATATGTTTTGATTTGGAATAACATTTTGGTAATCTTTTGTACCATCTTCTTTTATTAAAAGTTGAGTTCCGTAGAACACCAAATCTTCATAGCCATCTTCGTTCATATCTTTAACATAACTTTCAAGGTGTTTGCCTAAATAAACTACAGAAAATTTTTCGTCGCTTTTGTCGGCTATCTTATCAAAGTTAAAACCTTGTTCTTTTGCCATTTTTGGCGTTATATTTCCCTCAAAATGAGTATCGACTGTTCCGTTAATTTTGTAAGTTACCTTTCTTTCGGACACATCAAAAAACAAACTCTTACCATTACCTTGATGATTAGCCATATCAAACTGCCAATATTGTTTTTCGTTGATATTACATTTTTTATAGTTCAAAATGTTCCCACCGAGCGATTCAATTGGTTTTATATTAGTTATAACATCATCCTCAAGCGTGATAAGATGAACAGAATATGCCCAAGCCGAAGATGGTTTTTCTATTGCAAAATATAAACTTTCTTCGGGTTTTTCATATATACATTCAATAGTTATATCACTATTTGGAGAGAATTTGCCGTCTTTTTTTAATCGAGTCTCTAGGTCAGATGTTTTAACAGATTTACATGAACAAAAGGCAATCAGCAAAACCGCACAAAGAGTTGCTATAAATAATTTTTTAAATTGCATATTTAAATCACCTTAATTCAGCTTGTTTGAAGTGTGTTTTTATGAAAGTTTTTCTAGTAGTTCGCAGTAGCGGGCGGCTTCTTTTTCGATAATTCCGTACTCTTGCTTTGTAGCAAGGGTAATGTTTGCAAGGCTACCGCCTATGCTAAAGTAGTTTATGCCCGCACGTTTTAGAGGGGTAATGTCCTCAAAATTTATATTGCCCGAGGCAATAAGTTTTTTACCCTTAAAGGTTTCTGCCATAAGCTTTGCATAGTCTGTGCCGCCGTTTATAACCGAGGGGAAAAGTTTAACGTAATCCGAGCCTAGCGCAAAACTGCCGTTTATTTCGGTTGCGGTAAAACCGCCGCCAATTACACACAAATCAACCGCATTTGCTCGGGAAAGAACATTAGAATTAAGCACGGGGGTGCTAATAAAATCTGCGCCAACGCCCTTAGAGAGTTTTACAAGTCTTTCGCTAAAAACGTTTGTAGCGCCTACTAAAAGTTCTTTACCAAAGCACTTTTTAAGGCCGTTTATTTTAATAACACAGTCACGCTCGCCATCTTCGGTGCTATCGTTTGGCACAATTTCAACCGCCTTTATACCGCCTTTAATCAAAGCCTCTACAGTGTAAAGCAGAGTATCGGGCGAAAAGCCTTTCATATTAGCAATTAACTTACACGTATCTAAAACTTTAATGGTGTCGTTTCTCATTATAACCGCCCCCAAATATTATCTGATTCTATTTTACCATAAAATAAAAAATTAGCAAGTAGAGTAGGGTTATAAATAATTTAAAATTTTGCAATTTTTTGTGGCGATTCTAATAGTTTTATGGTATACTTATAATAATATATTATATACATTAAGATTTTTGTGGAGGCATTATGCAAAACTTCAACCTAAAAAACGGCGTAACCGCCACCTTTATAGAAAATAATCGATTTAATGCAAATATGCTAGCGGTCAGGTTTTTGTTACCGCTAGACGCTAATACAGTAACCGAAAACGCTATGGCGGCAGAACTAATCAGCAGTTGCTCGGCGGCTTTCCCAACACCTGAAAGTTTAAATCTAAAACTTATGCAACTTTACGGCGCACACCTTTCTGCTAGTACCGAAAAGGTTGGTAATTCTCAGGTAATTACTCTGCGCTTGGTCGGTATTAAAAACGGGCTTGGCATCGGTGGCGAGAATTGCTTTAGCGAGGCTTTGCAAGTGTTCCGCGAGGTTGTTTTTAACCCATCAGTAATCGATGGCGAGTTTAAAGAGGAAGACGTTAACCGCATAAAAGGTATGTGGTGCGATAAAATTAAATCTGAAATTAACGAAAAGCGTATATATGCAAAAAACCGTCTAGAGCAGATAATGTTTAAGGGAAAACCTTTTGGTGTAAACAAGTACGGCTACACCGAAAATGCCGAAAAAGCAGACGGCAAAAGTCTATTCCTTGCATACAAACGCTTAATAAACGATGCTAAAATAAATTTAAGTTTTGTTGGCGCAGAATACCCAGGGGAGTTTGTAAACGAGTTTTGCAATAGTTTGCCCTATACCAAGCGTTACGTAGACACAGTTTCGCATATAGAAAAGCGTGAGCCAAGCGAGGTAGTAGAGCGAATAAACATTACCCAAGGCAAACTTGTAATGGGCTTTAGGCTTTCGGAGTTTGGTGAGGAAACCGACACCTTTATAAATGCCGTAATATGCGATATTTTTGGCGGTGGCACCTATTCAAAACTTTTTAGCGAAGTTAGAGAAAAAATGAGCCTTTGCTACTATTGTAGCGCAAGGGCAAACAGATATATGGGCGTTATGTTTGTTGAAAGCGGTGTTGATGAGGTTAATGCAAAACGCGCTAAAGATGCCATTTTAAAGCAACTAGAAGATTTGCAAAACGGCAACTTTAGTGACGAGGTAGTGCTATCCTCAAAACGCTCGTTTAAAAATATGCTTAACGCGGTGGGCGATTCAATTTCAGGAATTGACGGTTGGTACGGCGCAAGGCTTGTGCAAAAGAATCCACTGTCGCCAAAAGGTTTTTTAGAACTAATAAATTCCGTAACAAGAGAGCAGATTATCGAGGGCGCTAAAAAAATTACGCTCGACACCGTATTTTATCTTTTAGGAAATGAGGAATAGCCAATGGAAAAGCGAATCGAAAACCAAAAACTAGGCGTTGGCTATCTTTTAAAAGAGCATAGTTCAGGCCTTAAAATTTATTTAATGAAGATAAAGGGCGTTTCGTCTACCCGTGCAATTTTCGGCACAAAATACGGCTCTATTGACACTTGCTTTTCTAAAAACGGCGGCGAGGCTATCTCGGTGCCCGAGGGTATTGCCCACTTTTTAGAGCATAAACTTTTCGAGTCGGAGGGTGTAGACGCTTTTGAACTTTTCTCAAAAACCGGCGCATATTCTAACGCCTACACTAGTTTTGATAGAACCTGTTATCTTTTCAACTGCACCGAAAATTTGGAGGAAAATCTAAAAATTTTACTAAGGTTTGTGCAGTCGCCCTATTTTTCAAAAGAAACGGTAGAAAAAGAGCAGGGAATTATCGGGCAGGAAATACAAATGTATCTTGACTCACCCGATTGGCGTGTACTCTTTAATCTTTTAGAGGCGCTATATAGCGAAAACCCCGTAAGGATAGATATAGCGGGCACTAGAGAGTCGATATCAAAAATCACTGCCGAACTTTTGTATAGTTGCTACGAAACCTTTTATAACCCATCTAATATGTTCTTGGTATTGGCGGGCGATTTTGACGAGCAAAAGGTTTTAGAGATAGTAGATAGCGAATTAAAACCATCAGAGCCAATAAAAATCACAAGGCATATACCGAGTGAGCAGGGCGGTGTTTTAAAAGAATACTGCGAGCAGGCATTGGCGGTTGCAAAACCAATGTTTATGCTAGGTTTTAAGGTCCAAACGGTAGGCTATGAAAATGCCAAAAGACGTATCGCTATGGAACTAGGATTAGAAGTAGCCTTTGGCAAATCCGCTAGAATTTTCAAATCTTTGCGTGACGAGGGGCTAATAACAAACCCGTTGGATTTCGAGTGTTTCTGCACAAGGGATACCGCGGTGGCTTTAATCGGTGGCGAGTCGGACGACCCCAAAGCCGTAAAGGATAGAATTTTAAGTGAACTTGACCGCTTGACTCAAGACGGCATTGATAGCGAACTTTTCGAGGCCTCAAAGAAAACCGCTTACGGAGAACGCTTGGTTGCTTTTGATAAGGTCGAGGGCGCGGTTTCACGAATGGTTGAATCTGCCGTAACGGGCGAGGATGCTTTTTCTGAACTAGAGGCACTCCAAACAATTACAGAAAAAGATGTTGTAGACTGCTTGAAACTTCTGACTAAAGAAAACCACGCGCTTTCGGTTATCACACCAAATGCTAAAGGAGAATAAAAATGAACACTGTTGAATTTTTGGGATTTACCTTTAACCTTGACCCCATCGCGTTCACATTACCTATTGGCGATGGTTGGGCTATTTATTGGTACGGAATTTTAATTGCGGTTGGTTTCCTTTTGGCGTTTATCTATGGTATGAAAAGAGCGCCACTGCTAAACATCAATACCGATAGGCTTGTAGATGGCGTTATAATTACCACACCCTTGGCAATTTTAGGCGCTAGGGCATATTATCTTTTGTTCTATTGCCCAGAGGATTTCTTTACAAGTTTCTTTAATATTCACGATGGCGGTCTCGCGATTTACGGCGGAATAATTGGCGCAGTTATTGGTGCCATTATTTCGGCTAAAACAAGAAAACTCAATTTTATAGACTGCCTTGACCTTATTGCTCCCTCAATGTTCATTGGTCAGGCAATTGGCAGATGGGGCAACTTCTTTAATCAAGAGGCTTTTGGCACCAATACCGAATTACCTTGGGGCATGTTCTCAATGGGCAGTTCGGGTACATACGAGCATATTTTGGCTATGGGAAACACAGACCTAGACCCAACTATGCCGGTGCATCCTTGCTTTTTGTATGAGTTCTTGCTCTGTGCTATAGGTTTTCTAATACTAAATTATTTCATAAAACACCGCAAATTCCGCGGTCAGTTAGCGCTTATTTACGGTATGTGGTACGGACTTGGTAGATTCTTTATAGAGGGCATTCGTACCGATAGTCTAATGATAGGTTCTATGCGAGTATCGCAACTATTATCTGCGCTTGCGGTAATTACTTGTGTGGTGGTTTATATTTTAATCGTTCGCGGCCACAGAAAAGCCAATGATAACGAAAACTACCAAAGTGTTTTTGAGTCCGAAAAAATAGACGACGTTACGCTATCTTTGGCAGACGTAAAAGATATGGAAAAAACAGAGGAGGAAACATTCGATGAGTAATATTATTGACGGCAAAGCGGTTTCTGCGGCAGTTAAAGAGCGCGTTGCAAACGAGGTTAAGGCACTAAAAGAAAAGGGTGTTACAGTAGGCCTCGCGGTTATAATCGTAGGCGAGGACCCCGCATCGCAAGTTTATGTTAGAAACAAAGAAAGGGCTTGCGAGCAGTGCTTTATGTACAGTGAGAAGATAGAACTTCCCGAGAGCACAACCGAAGCCGAACTTTTAGAAATAATTGATAAACTAAACGGAAGAAGCGACATAAACGGTATCCTTTGCCAGTTGCCTCTCCCTCGCCATATTAACGAAAAGGCGGTTATTGATGCAATTTCTCCCGCTAAGGACGTTGATGCTTTCCATCCGCAAAACGTTGGTAAAATTATGATTGGCGATTACGATTTCTTACCCTGCACACCCGCAGGCGTTATGGAACTTTTGAAGGCCAAAAACGTAGAAATTAGCGGTAAACATTGCGTGATTATAGGTCGCTCAAATATAGTTGGCAAGCCAATGAGTATGCTTATGCTTCATGCAAATGCAACCGTTACAGTTTGCCACTCTAAAACCCAAAACTTAAAAGAAATCTGCCAGGGGGCTGATATTATTATTGCCGCGGTTGGCAGGCCTAAATTTGTTACTGCCGATTGGGTTATGGATGGCGCAACAGTAATCGACGTAGGTATTAACCGCACCGAAGAAGGTCTTTGTGGCGACGTTGATTTTGAAACCGTATCCAAAAAAGCAGAGGCTATAACCCCTGTACCTGGTGGCGTAGGTCCTATGACTATTGCTATGCTTATGCAAAACACCCTAACAGCCGCCAAAAAACAGAACAATATAGAAAGTTGAATTTAAATGAAACTTAAAAACAAAATTATAATTGCGATAATAACGGTAGTAATTATTGCCTTTGCAACTCTTTCTGCGGTGCATATTTTCGGCACAGATGAAACGGTAAGTGTAAAATATCCTAAAGGCTTTACTGTAATAAAAACTGCCGACGACGTATCGGAAAACGAGGAGTTAGTCGAGGCAATGGGATATAGCACAGAGTCTTTTTGGAATCATTTAAAGCAAAAGAATATCGTTTCATTTGCCGTAAACGAAGATAATAGCAGTCAGTTTGCGTTAATAGAGCGCGAGACCGATTTGTCTAAACAACTTTACGATATATCCGAAACCACCGATAAAGAGGTAGAAAATATCGCGACTGCTTTGGTAAAAAGCGGTTTTAGCGGTATATGGCGTGTCGGTGGCAGAACCTTTTTAGAGGTTACAACGTCGGTTGAAGAAGGCGAAAATAGTTTTTGCTCGGCACAGTACATAACTATTGTGGGTGGCAAATACTATTCGCTAAACTATTATGGCTCACAAAAAACGCTAACCGAAAACGATAAAAAACTTATATCTAAAACCGTCGAAAGTATAGAAATTAAAGACGATGGCGGTGTTGTTGGCAGGCTTACAAGCGCCGATACAGGCAGAGTTTTGTATATGATTTTGGTGTGGCTTGTAATAATTGTTGGCGTGGTGTTTATCGTGCTTTTAATAAGTTCTATAATGCGCGATTATCTTAAAAAGCGTCGTAGCGGAGAAAGTGATAGCATACGTATTAAGCGTCGTAAATAGGGGATAGATATGGAATTACCCGAAAGTGTAAAAACTCTCAGCGAGGAAGTAAGCGAGGGCTATAATTTAAAAGAGTTAAAGGCGGCGGCAGAGACTTTAAGCACCGATTACCGCGAAAGAGAGCGCAGTGGCAAAACCTTTATAGAGAACGATTTGTTTGCTGCGGCGTATATGCTTTCACGTATGCCTGCAACCGCGGGCGCGGTAAGTGCGGCATTAGCCGAAACTCTAAAACGATATAGCGAAAGCGTTGAAACTGTGCTTGATATTGGCGCAGGCACGGGCGCTACGGCTATTGCTTTGAGCGAAATAAGTAGCATAAAAAAGGTGCATTGTGTAGAGCGAGAGCCGTATATGTTAAACCTTGGTAAAAAGGTTACCGAGGCCATAAATCTTAATGCGGTTTGGTCTTTGGGCGATGCTTCAAACCTTAAAAACGAGGGGTATGACTTGGTAGTGTCTTCGTATATGCTAAACGAAATCCCCGAACCTCAACTCGAAAAAGTTTTAGAGGGTATGTGGCAAAGTACAAAAGGGCTTTTGCTTATTGTAGATAACGGAACTGTCAGTGGCTTTAAAAGGCTGAATACCGCTAGAGAAATATTAAGGTCGTTTGGCGCTCAAGTGGTTGCACCTTGCCCTGATGTTGAGGTTTGCCCATTCGAAAATCAGGATTGGTGCCACTTTGCTGCAAGAATTTCGCGCAGTAAAATCCACAAAACTTTAAAGGGTGGCGAGGTGCCGTATGAGGATGAAAAATTCTCATATATTGCGGTATCAAGAACACCGCAAAGTAATTGTAATGCTAGGGTGCTAAGGCATCCAAAAATTGCAGCGGGTATGGTCAATTTAAAACTTTGCACTAAAGATGGTATCATCGATAAAAGAGTTACTAAAAAGGATAAAGAATTGTTTAAAACCGCGCGTAAATGCAGTGCGGGCGATGAAATATAAAGGAAAGAAGGGATAAATATGGTGCTTATTATTGCCGAAAAACCGAGCCTTGCAAGAAACATTGCGGCAGGCATTGGCAACTTTTCTAAAAAGGCCGGCTATTTAGAGGGTAACGGCTACATAATAACCTGGGCTTTTGGACACCTTTTTTCCCTTTGTGATATAGAGGATTATACGGGTGTCGTAAATGGTGGCAGATGGAGTATGGAGAATATTCCTTGCTTCCCGGAAACCTTTAAATTTAAACTTCGCGCAGGTAGCGGTGGCGAGGCAGACGAGGGTGTGTCGCGTCAGTTTGGTGTAATAGAAACCCTTTGTAATAGAGATGACGTTACCGAAATTGTAAACGCAGGAGATGCCGACCGCGAGGGCGAAATTATAATAAGACTTTGCATTAAAAATGCGCTAAAGACAGAAAAAACATTAAAAAGGCTTTGGTTACCCGACCAAACTCCGCAGACGGTTAAAAAGGCACTTTCCGAAATGAAAACCGCAGACGAGTACGAGAGTTTAGCAGGCGAAGGATTTGCCAGAACCTACATAGATTGGCTATATGGTGTTAACCTTACACGATATGCCACCTTGAAAACAGGTGTGCTTTTGCGAGTTGGTAGGGTTATTGTGCCTATCGTTAAGGCAATTTATGATAGAGATATGGCAATTCGCAACTTTAAACCCGAAATTTATTATTTGCCAATAAGTGCCGAAAAAACGGGCGAAGAAGTAGTAGAATTACAGTCAAAGCAAAAATTCCCAAAAGAGAAAAAGGCGGCAGGCGAGGCGCTTTGTAAAAAGTATAATGAGGCAGAGGCGGTAGTAACCGAGGTTAAAACCAAAAAGGATACGCTAAAACCTCAAAAACTTTTCTCGCTTTCAAAATTGCAAAACCTACTCGGCAAAAAATACAAAATGCCAATGGACCAGAGTTTAAAGATAGTCCAAAAACTTTACGAAGAGGGCTATTTAACCTATCCCCGTACCAACTCCGAGTATTTGGCAACTGCAGAAAAGCAAAAAATTGCCGATATTATAAAGAACGTTGCCGCAATAGGCTACCCTGTGAAATTCAAGGATAGCAAAACCATTTTTGATGATAAGAAAATCGAGTCACACTCGGCTTTAACACCTACCTATAAAATCCCCGATAAATCTAAACTCAGCGAGGACGAAATGCGTGTATATAGCACCGTTTTGCGCAGATTTGTTGCGGTTTTTTGTAGTGAGGACTGTATCGCCGAAAAAACCGAAATTAAGATAAATCTAGGCGATATGGAGGAATTTACCTTAAAGGGTACGGTTATACTCGAAAAAGGTTGGACTAAGTACGACGAGTTCACCCAAAAGGATAAAATTTTACCAAGGCTAGAAAAAGGCGACAAGGTAAATCATAATTTTACTCTAAAGGAAAAGGAAACCACACCGCCAAAGCATTACACCATTGAAACGCTTAATAACTACCTAAAAAACCCTTTTAAAGAGGAAAAAGCGGGTAACGTAGAGGGTGTGCCCGACGAGTACGATGACGCAGAAGATTATCGCGCAATGTTTGAGGGTCTTGAACTTGGTACCGAGGCTACGAGAACAGGCATTATAGATAACGCTAGAAAGAGCAAATATATCGAACTTAAAAAAGACGTTTATCATATATTGCCCGATGGTGAGTATCTCATAGAACAACTTTCGCGTATGGAAATCAGTATGGATAAATACAAAACAAGCACTGTTGGCAGGGCTTTGAAAAAGGTTTTCAGAAGCGAGATTTCGGTAGACGAGTGCGTTGGTATTGCAAAGAACGAGGTTGCTGAAGTGTTCTCTAAAAAAGAGCAAACGCCCGAAACCGATACCGATAGCGGTTTTTATGGCGACGAGGTGGGCGAGTGTCCACTCTGCAAATCCAAGGTAATCAAGGGCAGATACGGTTATGGTTGCAGTGGCTACCGCGATGGCTGTAAGTTCAGAATAAGCGGTTTTATTTGCGGTAGGGTTATTTCTATTGCAAATGCAAGAATGCTTTTAAAAGAGGGCAAAACTGCCAAAATTCAAGGCTTTATATCCAAAAACGGCAAACCGTTTGACGCAACTCTGAAACTAGAAAACGGCAGAGCCGAGTTCGACTTTAGTTAAAGGAATAGGTTTATGAAAAACACCACTCTATGCTATATTGAAAAAGATGGCAAATATTTAATGATGCACCGAGTAAAGAAGAAAAACGACCTGAACCAAGATAAATGGGTAGGCGTTGGCGGTAAATTTTTAGAGGGCGAAAGCCCTGAAGACTGCCTTGTTCGTGAGTGCTATGAAGAAACGGGACTTATATTAACCTCGTATAAATATTGTGGCATTGTTACCTTTGTTTCGGATAAGTGGGAAAACGAGTATATGCACCTGTTTTTAGGGTTAGACTATAAGGGCGAAATAAAGGAATGCGACGAGGGTAATTTGGAGTGGATTGATAAAAGCAAGGTTTTAGACCTGCCTATCTGGGTTGGCGATAAAATATTTTTTAAACTGATTTCAGACCAAAAGACCCCTTTCTTTTCGCTAAAACTAGTGTATCGTGGCGATGAATTAGTAGAAGCAGTGCTTGATGGCAAGCAAATTTCAGTGGAGGCTTAAATAATGAACATTTGTGTATACGGTGCGGCGAGTAACGATATTTCGCCTAATATAATTAAGAAAACCGAAGACCTTGGTCGCGAAATGGCAAAAAGAGGGCATGCCCTTGTTTTCGGCGGCGGTAACGGTGGAATGATGGGCGCGTCTGCTCGTGGCGCACATGAAGGCGGCGGCGAAATAATCGGCATAGCGCCAAGGTTTTTCAATGCCGATGGTGTGTTTTTTGCCGATTGCACCGAGTTTTTTCTTACTGATACAATGCGAGAGCGTAAAAAACTTATGGAGGAAAAGTCGGATGCATTTATCGTAACCCCAGGTGGCATTGGCACTTTTGATGAGTTTTTTGAAATGTTTACCTTGCGCTCACTAGGTAGGCATACAAAGGCGATTGCTGTATATAATATAGAAGGATATTATGATGCGTTAGAGGACCTTTTAGATAACGCTGTAAAGGGCGGCTTTATGAAACAGGCCGCTAAAGATTTAATTGGCTTTTTTAATGACGAAAAGGAACTGCTCGATTATATCGAAAATTATAAGGGCGAGGTTGTAACTTCGTTTGATATGAAGAACATTGGGAGCGAGAGCGATGAATAAAGAAAGGCTAGAAAGCTACGCAAATTTAATTGTTAAAAAGGGAATAAACTTAAAAGTGGGGCAGGACGTAGTAGTCCGTGCAGACCTGGACCAACCCGAGTTTGTAAAATTAGTGGTAGAAACTGCCTATAGCGCCGGCGCAAGAAAGGTTGAGGTAGAGTGGGATTATCAACCCTTAACCGTAATACACGTAAATTCAAGAAGCGAGGAAACCTTAAAGGATATTCCGCAGTGGGAGATAGATAAATTAGCCTATCGTCGTGATACCTTGCCCGCTATGATTTATCTACTATCGGAAGACCCCGATGGCTTGCAGGGAATAGACCGCGAAAAGCACGCGTTAAGCGTTCAAGAAAGGTATAAAAAGATTAAGGCGATTCGCGACGATATGGAGAATAAATATCAGTGGTGTATTGCCGCAGTACCGGGCGTAAAATGGGCAAAAAAGATGTTTCCGAATGTAAGCGAAAGCGAGGCTATAGAACTGCAGTGGCAGGCTATTTTGGATACATCGCGAGTGGACGGCGACCCGCTAGCCGCATGGGATAATCACAATAAAGAACTCAAAAAAAGGTGCGATTATCTAAATTCCTTAGGTATTGAAAAGTTGCACTATACCGACCAAAATGGCACGGATTTAACAGTAGGACTTATGGACAATGCCTTGTTTTTGGGCGGCGGCGAGTACACCCTTTCGGGCAATTTCTTTAACCCGAATATACCGTCTGAGGAGGTATTTATAACCCCCGACCGCGCAAAAGCCGATGGCATAGTTTATTCCTCGCGCCCGTTCTGTTACAGAGGCGAACTTATAGAGGATTTCTATATAAGGTTTAAAGAGGGCAGAGCGGTAGAGTGGAATGCTAAAAAGAATGGCGAACTCTTGACCACCTTGATAAATATGGACGAGGGTGCGCATTATTTAGGCGAGTGCGCTTTAGTACCGCACGATTCACCTATAAGTAATAGTGGCCTTCTATTCTACAACACCCTGTTTGACGAAAACGCCGCTTGTCACCTAGCGATAGGCGAGGGCTTTTCAAACTGCATTAAAGATTACGAAAAGTACACCTTGGAAGAATGCAGAAAGATGGGCGTAAACGAATCAATGATTCACGAGGACTTTATGATAGGCACGGCAACTTTGAATATTACCGCAATTTTAAAAGACGGTAGCGAAGTGCCAATATTCCATGACGGCAACTGGGCATAAAATAAAAAGCGATGGATTTTTCCATCGCTTTTTTCGTATAAAAAAGCAGTGGGTGAACCCACTGCTTTTTAGAACAAGTCTTTTAACTTGTCAAAAAAGTTTTTGCGCTTTTTGTAATTCTTTTCGTCTGTGTTTTCGTCAAACTTTTTAAGCAGTTCTTTCTGCTCTTTAGAAAGGTCGCGCGGAACCTCTAAAACAATCTTAACATATTGGTCGCCGTGGCCTGCGTAGTTAAGGCGCTTAATACCTTTGCCTTTAAGTTTAAAGTCATCGCCCGGTTGGGTGCCCTCGTGGATGGTAAATTTAACCTTTCCGTCAAGGGTAGGGACAGTGATTTCTGCGCCCAAAGCGGCTTGTGCAAAGGTAACAGGAATTTCGCAAAATACGTCAAAACCTCTGCGCTCGAAAATCGGGTGCGGACGAACGTTCACATGTATTCCGAGGTCGCCTGCAGGACCACCATTTGTTCCTGCATCGCCACCACCGCGAACGTTGATAATCTGTCCATCGTCGATGCCTGCAGGTATATCAATGGTGCGCTCTGTAGTTCTACGAACTCTGCCTTTACCTGCGCAAGCGCTACAAGGTTTTTCGATAATCTTACCGCTACCGCGACATCTATCACAAACCCTGGCGGTCTGCATTTGACCGAACGGAGTGTTTTGAACAACGTGCACCTGACCTGAACCATGACAGGTAGGACAGGTAGTGGGCGATGTGCCTTTTTGAGCACCGCTTCCACCACATTCCGAACAGTTGTCAATTTTAGTAACGTTTATCTTTTTAGTACAGCCTTTTGCCGCTTCCTCAAAAGAGAGGTTAACGGTAGCCGAAGTATCGTTTCCGCGCCTTGGAGCGTTTGGATTGGAACGTGAACCTCCGCCAAAACCACCGCCAAAGAAGGAACTGAATATATCTCCTAAATCATCAAAACCGCCGAAACCACCAAAACCGCCGCCGTAGCCGCCTGCACCCGCACCGTAGTTAGGGTCAACGCCTGCGTGGCCGAATTGGTCATATCTTGCGCGCTTTTCAGAATTAGAAAGAACTTCGTAGGCTTCGCCTGCTTCTTTAAACTTAGCCTCGGCCTCTTTGTCGCCGGGGTGTAGGTCAGGATGATATTTCTTAGCGGCTTTTCTGTACGCTTTTTTTATCTCATCATCGCTGGCGCCCCTATCAACTCCAAGCACCTCGTAAAAATCTTTCTTGTCAGCCAAAATGTACTCCCCTCTATGTAGTACAGTCATATGCAGAGTGGGGTTGCCACTCTGCATTAGATGTTACAATTATTTATTGTCGTCGGCGTCTTTAAAATCTGCCTCGTATACGTTAGGGTCACCTTGAGGTGCGCCTTCAGCGCCTGCAGCACCCTGTGTTTCAGCAGTAGCCTTATAAATCTTTTCGCTAACTGCATAAACAGTTTTCTGTAGTTCTTCTTGCTTTTGTTTGATAGCCTCGATATCCTCGCCCTTTAAAGCCTCTTTAAGTGCCTCAACACCACTGTTGATGTTTGCTTTTTCTTCGTCGCTTAATTTATCTCCAAAGTCAGCAACGGTTTTTTCGGTGGTGTAAATCATTTGGTCTGCGGCATTGCGAGTGTCAATATCTTCGCGACGTTTTTTGTCTTCAGCGGCATACTGCTCGGCCTCTTTAACTGCCTTATCAATATCGTCTTTAGACATATTTGTATTTGAAGTGATGGTAATGGACTGTTCTTTGCCTGTGCCAAGGTCTTTAGCAGAAACGTGAACAATACCGTTAGCATCTATATCAAAAGTAACCTCGATTTGCGGAATGCCGCGTGGTGCAGGAGCGATGCCATCTAGTTTGAATATGCCAAGAGTTTTGTTGTCTTTAGCAAATTCTCTTTCGCCCTGTAAAACGTGAACTTCAACAGAGGTCTGACCATCAGCCGCAGTTGAGAAAATTTGGCTTTTCTTGGTAGGGATGGTGGTGTTACGCTCGATAACTTTAGTGCTTACGCCGCCCATTGTTTCAATACCGAGTGAAAGTGGAGTAACGTCAAGGAGTAGTAGACCTTTAACGTCGCCGCCTAAAACGCCACCTTGGATAGCGGCACCGATAGCAACACACTCGTCAGGGTTGATGCCTTTGAAGGGCTCACGATCGATAAACGATTTAACAGCCTCTTGAACGGCAGGAATACGTGAAGAACCACCAACCATAAGAACCTTATTGATATCATCTTTAGAAAGACCCGAGTCAGAAAGTGCCTGACGAACAGGGCCCATTGTTGCTTCAACCAAATCTGCGGTAAGTTCGTTGAATTTTGCTCTGGTAAGCGTGGTTTCAAAGTGTTTAGGGCCGTTAGCGTCTGCAGTGATGAAAGGTAGGTTGATATCGGCAGTGGTCATACCACTAAGGTCGATTTTAGCCTTTTCTGCGGCTTCCTTAATTCTCTGCATAGCCATTTTGTCGCCACTTAAATCAATACCATTTTCTGCTTTAAAGCCTGCTACAATCCAATCCATAACACGTTTGTCAAAGTCGTCACCGCCTAGACGGTTGTTACCTGCAGTAGCCAAAACTTCTTGAACGCCGTCGCCCATTTCAATAATAGATACGTCGAAAGTACCACCACCAAGGTCGTAAACCATAACCTTTTGGTCGTCCTCTTTGTCAACGCTGTATGCAAGAGCAGCAGCAGTAGGCTCGTTGATAATTCTCTTTACCTCAAGACCTGCAATTTTACCTGCGTCTTTGGTTGCCTGACGCTGTGCATCGGTAAAGTAAGCAGGAACGGTGATAACTGCCTCGGTTACAGGTGCGCCGATATAAGCCTCAGCATCAGCCTTTAACTTCTGAAGAATGATAGCAGAAATTTCCTGTGGTGTATATTTTTTGCCGTCGATTTCAACGGTGTGATTTGTACCCATTTCGCGTTTGATAGAACTGATAGTTCTGTCAGGGTTTGTTATAGCCTGACGCTTTGCTACCTGACCAACCATTCTTTCGCCTGTTTTAGAAAAAGCAACGATAGATGGTGTTGTTCTGCCGCCCTCGGCGTTAGCAATAACAACAGGCTCGCCACCTTCGATAACAGATACGCAAGAGTTTGTTGTACCTAAGTCAATACCAATAATTTTTCCCATGATGATTTTCCTCCAAATTATATTATGTTTAAGATTTTATAGATTAGTTTGCAACCTGAACCATAGCAGGTCGTATAACTGTATCGCCAATTTTGTAGCCCTTTTGCAAGGTTTTTACTATTGTGTTTTCTCCAAAACTTTCGTCGTCAATGTGTAGCACTGCTTGGTGAAGTTCTGGGTTGAATTCTTTGCCCTCGTCATCAATTTCAGAAAGGCCTAACTTTACCATAACGTCGGTAAGTTGTTTTGAGATAAGTTCAATTCCTTTTTGAAAGTCCTCGCCACTCGGGTCGGTCTCTAGTGCTCTGCCAAAGTTGTCAAGCACAGGCAAAAAGGTTTTAAGAATATCTGCCTTCATAAACTCAAGCGAAGCATATTTTTCGCGCTCGGTGCGCTTTTTAAAGTTGTCGAACTCGGCGGCAGTGCGTAACGCTAAATCTTTTTGTTTTTCAAGTTCGGTTTTAAGATTTTCAAGTTCGCCGTTTTCGATAGAAACGTCAACCTCAGGGGTTTCGGCTTCTTTGGTGGCTTTCTTTTTAGTTTCTGCTTCTTTTGCCATTTTTAATCCTCCATATCGCGCGTCGCCTTTGTCATAAGCAGACCTAGGCGGTGTGCGAAGTATTCTATACTAGGTATAAGTTGTTCGTAAGCCATTCGTGATGGACCTAAAACGCCGATTCGCCCAAGTTCTTGCTTGCCGGTGCAGAATTTTGCAACCACCATACAACACGGCTCACTATCGGTGTCGGGACTGTATTCGTCGCTAAACATTATTTCCACCGAGTCGTTCATATTTGAAACGAGCGAAAGAATTGTGTCTTTTTCTTGAATAAGTTCACCTATTCGTGCAGATGCGGGTTGGCGGTAGCCTGAAAACAGGTTTGTCTCACCTTTGAAAATAAGTTGTGGCTCAAACATTTCCGCAATAATTTCAAACATAGTTGAAATTAGAGGCATTATAGATAAACTAAAATCTCCAAGCCTAGCAACAATTGATTGTAGATATGCGCGGTTAAGTTCTGATAACCTGTGCCCAATTATACAGGCCTTGCAGATGTTGCTGTAAACCGAAAGCAAAGCCTCGTCTACAACACAGTCACTAAGCACAATTCGGCTTTTCGCGGTGCCGTCTGTAGCAATTACCACCATTAAAAGTGTACGCTTACCCATCGGTATTATTCGCACTCGTTTAACCTTTGCAGAGGTGTTAGTGAGTGTGGCCAAGAAAACAGGCAGACCCGTTAGGTTGGAAAGACATTCAGCCGCCAACGAGGGTAACTGTTCGGGGTTGTGCGCGATGCCACCAAGCATCGAATCAATCGCAATTTTAACCTCGGGTGAGGGGGTGGGATGCCCCATCAAGTCAGATATATATAATTGGTATCCGCGACTTGTGGGAACTCTACCTGCCGATGTGTGTGGCTGATTCAAAAAGCCCATCTGGCATAGGTCGCTCATTTCGTTGCGAAGGGTAGCAGAGGAAACTGCAAAGTCAAGCAAATCGCATAAGGCTTTAGAACCGATAGGCTCGCCGCTTAAAATGTAACTATCAACAATGGCAGCAAGTATAGCGCGTTTTCTTGGCGTAAGTTCCATATCTACACTTCCTTTCGTTTTTAGCACTCTAACGTGTCGAGTGCTAACTATCTATATTATAACCCATTTTCTTCGGTTGTCAATAGGTTTTTTAATATTTTTTAAAAAATAATTTGACCTTCTCTGACTTTTGTAAAAGGTTACCTATAATATATACGCACGCGCACGCGCGCGTAAGAGAGTCAAAAAATATTTTCTAAATTTTGTTAGTTATTTTGCATAAAATAGTAAATTTTGTGCCACAATATATCGTGCCACAATGTAGCGTTAACACTAATTATAGGCGTTCAAAAAAATTTTTAAAAAACTTGAAAAAAAGTGTTGACAAGAGGGATTAAAAGTGGTAATATAATCAAGCTGACCCTATGCGGGCGGCATACTTGAACCTTGAAAATTAAACAACGATTAAAAGAAAAAAGGACCCGACAAATTCTTGATTTAGTAATTCAGGAAAAACGGAAAAGATAAACGCTAGACGTTTAGAAATTATGAGCTTAAAGCTTATCTAAAAAGGTTTTAA
>JAZNBX010000047.1:0-18660 GCA_045587265.1 Acutalibacteraceae bacterium
GTTGTTGCCAAATTCTTTCCCCGAACAGAGCCGCTAAGCTTTGTCCATCCGGCCATATAAATGTTGTATAAATCACGGACTTTATGCCACGCATCAGTATCAACTCTTGATATTCTTTGCTCCAAAAGCGAATCCAAAGTGCGACCGTATTCTGCCAATATCCCGAACAATTGATCAGGCAAAGCAAGTGCTACAGCGCGGTCAATATGATAAATCGCCTGTTCACTATTACCACCGGTATGGTAAATAGCCGCACAGGTCATACGCAGATAAATTTCGGCAATGATTGAATTATCGGCTACCGCTTGGGAAATCATCGGTTCAATCGTATTGGGTATCATTGTAAGCAACGACAACCCTTGAACCCCTTGCAATTTAACCTGTTTTGTGGCAATACCATAGCCAACAGCATATAGGTACTTGGCATAAAACACCTTTGCAGCAGGAAGAGCATCCTTATGCAACGGTTCAAATCGCCCTAATTTGAACCATTCTGGGAAGGAGGAAACATCATACAGAATACTGTCGATAGCTGTTATTGAAAAGGAGATAATATCTCGGTCGGCTTCTGTTTTTGCAGGGGCTTCTGCTATATGAATCTTGGCTTGCCGCCACATATTAAGGTCGCCACGCCAAATAGCACATAAACCTAAAAGCATACCTGCCGATATGACAGCATAAAATCCGGGATGTTTATGAAGAAGATAATATGCATTGTCATAAACCTTTTCAATATTTCCTTTAGAGTAGGCAATTTCAGCTTCTAAAAGAATCTGTGCTTCGGGATTATTTTCAAGTGCGGCTACACTTTTTTCGGCGTTCCCGGGAGTGTTATATAAATCAGTCATATGTAAAAAAGGAGTTTTTCTCGGCATTGGCATATCCTTTTCTAATAATGAAGCCAACTTAGCTTTACTTTCCTTTGTTCTACCGTCGATAGGCTTTTGTGCCGTTTTAGGAATCATCCATGCTTTGCCAAACCGTGTAGCACCCTCAACTTTTCCGCTGGCACACAGTGTTTGAAGCCTTCTTGGTGAAATTCCCCACTTTTCTGCCGTTTCCGTTATATTTAAATACTCCATACAATAACCTTTCTGATATAAAACATATCGTTCGCAAATACGCTTATTACAATGTCATTATACATCGTTTTAACGAACAATGCAAGGTTTTTTAAAAAAATCTATAATATTGAAAACTATTCTTAAGTGTGCTATAATATGAATATCGAAATTGATAAAGGAATTGGTGTATATGAAAACCTATACAATTATTGCCGGTGTTAATGGCTGTGGTAAGAGCAGTTTAACAGGTGTTTTAAGGACTGAAATTGATAATTTGGGTAAAATTATTGATGTTGATAAAATTACTGTTGCTTGTGGTGGTAACGCTATTGAAGGCGGTAAAAAAGCCATAGCAATTATTGATGATTGCTTAGAAAAAGAAATTTGTTTTACACAAGAAACAACACTTTCCGGAAAAAAGACTTTAAATACAATTAAACAGGCAATTGAAAAGGGTTATTATATTCGTCTTTACTATGTTGGGCTTGATACAATGGAAGAAAGTTTACTTCGCATAGATAACAGAGTAAAAAAAGGCGGTCATAATATTGATACCGATGCAGTAACAAAACGTTTTGGTAAGCGTTTTGAAGATTTGCTCATCGTACTACCGCATTGTAATGAGGCAACTTTTTATGACAATGACAACGGCTTTGTAACGGTCGCTAAATATAAAAATGGTGAACTTCAACCAATTGGCAAAAATAGTCCAAAATGGCTAAAAGAATTAATTGAGAAGATGAACTAATGAAAAATCGTGTGTCAATTCGATACACGGTTTTTTGTGTAAAATGCACCAAAAAATCACCTTATGGTGTTTCTTTAACATCTACCCGCCCATAGCTGCACTCACACCATAAGTGCTCTAAACCCGCATAAATAAAGGGAATTTTTGGAAGACAAAGATTATGGTGTTCTCTTGACATTTTCCCCTGCCGCATGCTCTACTATACTCAATTTTTTAGAGGATACCAATACAAAACCCACAGATTATGATAAGATTTACACAGGCGACCTTGGTTTCGTCGGCTCGCAGTTGATGTATAAACTGATGAAGCAGAACGGCGTAGATATTGATAAAAAGCACGAGGACTGCGGCAAACTGATGTTTTATAAAAAAGAGCAGGATGTTCATTCGGGCGCGAGTGGTTGTGGATGCGTAGGCTCAACACTTGCAGGTTATATTGTAAAAAATATGCTGGACGGCAAACTGAAAAGGGTGGTGGTATGTGGTACGGGCGCACTGCTTTCTACCGTATCTACGGGGCAGGGCGAGTCGATACCAAGCATCGCCCACGCTATCGAATTAAGGCGCTTGTAATCATACAAGATAACCGAACGCAAAATAACCAATCCCCACAATTAAAAATGCAAGCAGTGTAAGCCCTAGCGTTTTTAAAAAAAGATTGTAGTTCATAAAAACCTCCAAATTCGTTTACTTTATTTTCGCCATACACCAAAAAAATTATACAACCCCGTCTTTTTTAGGACGGGGTTTAATTATAAATTGAAAAATTCAAGATATGTGCTATAATTATTAGGAAAAGACTTCAAGTTGGGGGATTAGTAATGGATATTAGAGAAGAGTCTTTAAAAAAGCACTACCAATGGGGCGGTAAAATAGAGGTCGTTTCACGCGTTAAGATAGACACGCGTGAGGACTTGTCGTTGGCGTACACGCCAGGTGTTGCCGAGCCTTGCCTTGAGATAAATAAAGATATAAACAAGTCTTACGAATTAACCCGTCGCTCTAACTTGGTGGCAGTTGTAACCGATGGTACCGCGGTGCTAGGTCTTGGCGATATTGGTCCTGAAGCGGGTATGCCCGTTATGGAGGGCAAGTGCGCTTTGTTTAAAGAGTTTGCCGATGTTGATGCTTTTCCGCTTTGCATAAAATCAAAAGACGTTGATGAAATTGTGCGAACAATATATTTGCTTTCGGGCAGTTTTGGCGGAATAAATCTCGAGGATATTTCTGCGCCCCGTTGTTTTGAGATAGAACAGAAATTAAAAGAAATCTGCGATATACCTATTTTTCACGACGACCAACACGGAACTGCAATAGTTGTTGCCGCCGCACTAATAAATGCGCTAAAACTTGTTAAAAAGCAAATTGGCGCCGTTAAGGTTGTTATAAACGGCGCAGGTTCTGCAGGTATTGCAATAGGCAAGCATTTAATGAATATTGGCGTAAAAAACCTAACCTTTTGCGATAAGTTTGGCATAATTTGCAAAGGCGATAGCAACAATAACTTAGCGCAAGAGGAGATGGCGCAGGTTACTAATCCAGAGAACAAAAAAGGCGGTTTAGCAGATGCTTTAAAAGGCGCAGACGTGTTTGTCGGCGTTTCTGCACCAAATCTTGTTACAGAAGAAATGGTGCGCTCAATGGCTAATGACGCTATTATGTTCCCAATGGCAAACCCAACACCTGAAATTATGCCCGATATAGCAAAAAAAGCAGGCGCAAGGGTGGTTGGAACGGGTCGCTCGGATTTTCCGAATCAGATTAACAACGTGTTAGCATTCCCGGGCATATTCCGTGGCGCACTTGATTGCCGTGCAAAATGTATTAACGAAGAAATGAAGGTTGCAACCTCTTATGCCTTGGCTAGCCTTATCCCCGACGATGAGATAACAGAAGAAAATATTATTGCAACCGCACTTGATAAAAGGGTTGCCGAGGTTGTAGCAAAAGCGGTTATAAAAACCGCCAAAGAAACGGGCGTAGCACGTATATAAAAAGGAGTTATAATGGATAAATCTGCTTTGAAAAACGTAAAACTCTTTTTGTTTGATATGGATGGAACCTTGTATCTTGGCGACAAATTGTTCGATTTTACAAACGAGTTATTAGAAAAGATAAAGGCATCGGGCGGAAGATATATGTTTATGACTAACAATTCTTCCAAAAGCGTAAAGGATTACGTTAAAAAACTTAATAATTTAGGTGTAGATGCCGAGTATGAAGATTTTATAACCTCGTCGCAAGCAACCATACATTACCTTGAAAAGCATCATCCGTCGGCAAAATTATACGTTTGCGGAACGGCGTCTTTAAAGGAAGAATTTATAAAAGAGGGCTTTAGTTTAACCGAAAACACAGACGATACCGAGTGTATCGTTATGGGGTTTGATACCGAACTTACCTTTAAAAAACTTAAAGATATATCCTATATGCTTTGCACTAGAGATTTGCCGTATATTGCAACAAATCCCGATTACGTTTGCCCAACAGAGTTTGGTAGCGTGCCAGACTGCGGAAGCGTTTGCGATATGATTTTTAACGCTACAGGTAAAAGACCCGTGGTTATTGGCAAACCCGAACCGCTAATGCCACAGCTCGCTATGGAGAAAACGGGATTTGACAGGTCGCAAACTGCGGTTATAGGGGACAGAATTTATACCGACGTTAAAAGCGGAATAAAAGCAGGCGCTATATCTGTGCTTGTTATGAGTGGCGAAACCACAAGAGAGATTTTAGAAACTTCAACCGACAAGCCTGACATTGTCCTAACCTCTGCTAAAGAAATAATTGATATTATAAAATAGGTTCATATAGCGCAAAACAACCCCAACCAAAATGGTGGGGTTGTTTTTGTTAGAAACAAAATTTAGCAAATGCTAATAAAGAATCTTACTTAACCTTTACAAGAACAATGTCAAAGCATTCGGTCTTAGCATCAGTTACGGTAACCTTTACTGCGGCAGTGCCGGGGGCTTTAGCGGTAATTTTGTTGCCGTCAAGCTCTACAAAATCACTGCCAACTGCGATAGAGTATGCAACATTTTTGCCCTCTGTATCGTGTAGGGTGTATGTAACATCCATACTTTCGCCAACCTTTAACTCTTTGTAACCAACATCGCAAGTTATTTGCTCTTGAGGTTTTTCGGTTGTGTAGAAGGTTACAGAGTACCCCTCGCCAATAGTATCGGTCAATGTATCGGTTGCGGTAATAACTTTATCGCAGTAGGGTAGATGTGCGTGAGTTTCAGTATCGTTATCGTATAAAACTGTAAAACGGTTAAACACCTTTTCTTCGGTATCGGGTAGAGAAATATTGATTGTCCTTGTGCTGTTAATTGCTTTTGATTCAACAACAATTACTGTATCGCCTTTAGCTGTTTCGTATACAGCAACACGAGTGTCAGGGCTAAATGCTACCGAGTAAAGCACCTTTGAGTGTGCGGGAATATAGCGGTTAAATAGGCAATATTGGTAGAAGTAGTTGTGAACCTTATCGGGTGTCATACAAACAGGGTCCCACTGGCAATCTATACCTGACAAGTGGAAGTCGTCGAACCCGGGGACGTACGTACCCGACTGTAACCAATGTAGCATACCCGAAGCGCCGGAACGAGAATATCCAAGTATCATTCCTGCAACGCTGCGGTGCCAATTCTTCCATTGATTGATACAGTTAAACTCTGTTATAACAAGGGGCTTATCGGTAGAGTCCAACATAAAGTTGCAGAACATTTCGCACTCGTCAAAACTAAGGTTGTAACGATGTGTAGTATGAACATCTAATATATCGTCAACTTTTGCGAATTCTTTAGCCCAATAGATTTTTGAGGCATCACCACACGAGGTTTCGGGACCCCACATTTTTATGTAATCAAGGTTTGCCTTTACAAGTTCTGCTTTGGCTTTTTTGAGCATATCTAACCAGTAATTAAGCTTTTGCTCTTCGTTAGGTTTATGCACGCTGCGGTCAATACGGCTAGATACTACAAAATCGCCTTCGTCAGCATAGCCCCAGTTTGGCTCGTTATAGAAAGTTAGGTACTTAATGTTGGTATAACCGCGGTTTTCTATTAACTCTTTTAAGGTAGCGGCGCAGGAATAGGCAAACTCGTCTAAATCTCTGGGGGCAGAGGCGCGAGGACTTGGTACTCCCTCAATACAGTACCAATCCCAAATGCGTTCAGCAACCTTCCAACCATAGTTAAATTCAACCTCGGTACCGCTTTCAAGGTACAGGTCCATATATTTATAGAAAGACTGCATTTCGGGCGAATCAAAATTGTATTCGTGCTTGTAGTAGGTTTCCTCATCGATAATAAACCAGTCGGGTTGGAACCAAATTCTTGCAACAGCAGGGGGCGAAAGCTTAACTCTACGGCATTCTTCTTCCCAAAGTGCATCGTTCATACCGTGGATAAGGCCCGGCCTCATAAATAGTGAAGGTATAGTATTTGTACCAACGCCATAAAAATCTTCGGTGATAACATCATTGGTAACTTCAAAACGGCGTACGCCTTGGTTTAAGCCGATTTCGGTAATCAAGGTAGGTTTAGTAACCTCGATAACTGCTTTCTCGCTACCATCGTAATCGAAACTATAAAGGTATTCGCCACGAGGTGCTTCTATGCAGGTTGGAATTTCGCCATTTATTTTTATAGCATCTTTCTTGCTTGCGGCAATATAAAGGTGGGTGCAGTCGAACGCTGCACGCTCTTTTATAATAATGCGGTTGTCGGCAACCTGTATACCTTCGCCGTTATAGGCAACGCCGTCGCAGATTGAGGGTTTGTGTCCCTCGTAATAACCTTCAATTTTTATAAGTTCAGGTGCCAATGTATTTCTTGTGAAATATTTCTTTAAAAAACCGATGGTTTCATCGTGCTCACGTGAATGAAGCGCGATATGACCGATTCTTAAAATATCGTCCATCTTATTAGGTTCACTGAACTTCATACCAAAATACTTTGCTTTTATAGGCTGGAAGGTAAGCATAACATCACAATGTTTATTTGTACGGTCTTGTGCAGGGCCTTCTCTGTCTGCATAGTTGCGGTGAGCATAAAAAAGATTTTTGTCGTCATATAAATCTTCTTCATTGTTAGAAAAGTAAATTTTAAATTCTTTAACTGAATAGTCTATTGTACTTTCTTGAAAGTAGTAACTTAAAAATACAAATCTATCAATAGTTTTAGCCTCGCTACCAAGTTTGAAGGTAAGTGTGCAGGTGCAAGATAGAATATCTATATGTTGCTCCGGTGCCGGCTCCTTTGTAAGAAGGTCCAAAAACTCAATTTTTTCCTCGCCTCTGCGGTATGACTTTATGATAGGGGTAGTACCGTCAAAGTTTTTAACTGTGGGGCGAATGCCTTCAAGAAGGTTTTCGTTTTCTAGAATATAACTGCTAATTTCCGAATAATTTTCAGTGAATTTCATATTTGACACCTCAGATTGTTTCCTTAATCTTTTTGAATGCGTGTATCCTAAAGTCGTAAGGCGAAATGCTTGCGGCTTTATTTATGTGTTTGGTTGCATTTGCCTTTTGACCTTTGCCAAAATAAGCATAGGCTAGTAAAACGTTACCGTCAAGTGTGTTTTGTTTTACAATGTCGTTTTCAAAAGGCATTGGTGTAGGCGAGCCAACACCGTAATAACCGCGAAGGTCGCTGTTTTTAATCATATTTTCGGCTACGGCAATCATTTCGTCAAGTACTGCATACGCTTCATCATCGCGACCAAGTTCTTTTAAAGCGAGGGCGCGGAAAAGCGAAATTTCAGAAACTGCAGATTTGTTTTCTGCTGCTTTTTCTAAATCTTCTGCAAAATCTTTTCCTAAGTTTTTATGTAGTTTTGCAAGGTAGTAGAAAATGTGCGCCTCTTGGTTAAAGTAGGTTTTTGCTTCACCATAGGATTTAGGCATATTTATACCGTTTAGGTAGGCCTGCTCGGCTTCATCTAACTTACCTTCTTTTACAAGTTCGTTAGCGTAAAGAACATACATCCAAGCGTGTTGCTTTGTAAGTTTGCCTTCGCCGCCCTCGTAAATGTGGAAACGTTTTACAGACGCCATATCAATAGCCTTTTTGTACTCGCCAAGGGTGGATGTGATAATGATTTTATCCAAGTAGCAGTCATCCCTCTCGGCTAAAAGTTCGGGATATTTGTCGTAAACTGCTAGCCTTTCCTCAGGCTCTACGTTGATGTTTTTAAGCAGTTGCTCATATTCAAGAAGTAGTCTTGGGTCGTGGCTACGATATTTAAGCGCATTCTCCATACATTCGCGAGCGCGCGCAAAATCAGCCTTTTTCTCGAAATATAAGAAACTCAAGTTGCGGTATGCTTTTGCGTGGGTGCCATCTTTAGCGATACAACCCTCAAATAGTTCGATAGCCTTATCGTAATTGAATTTATCGTAGTTAAGGCAACCTAAATAGTAGTAAGCGTTTGCACCATCGGGGTAAAGATTAATAGCATTTTCCAATACTACAACATCCATTAAGCGCGATGGGAAACAGTAGCCTGTATCAAAACTGTCTGCCTTTTTGATTTCGACAATAGCATCACTACCTAGTTTTGTTAAGCAGTATGCTTTGTAGTAGTTAATAAGCGGATGGTCTTGGTCTGCTTTTTCTAAAGCGTATAGAGCCGATTCGTAGAGACCTGCTTCTATATAACCCATAGCCGCGTCAATAAAGCACTCGGGCTTCTTAATGAACTGCTGGGTTTCGCCCTCAAGATTTAAATAATGTGAGCCTTCAATAATGGGGGATAGGTCAAGCAAATCGTAATCTCTTACATAAGTTATAAGTTCTTTAGAGAATTTTGTGTCGCCAAGAACACGGGCAATAGCGGCTTTTAGCACCAATGCTTTTGTGTTTTTGGTGTTCATAGAAATAGCAGTGTCGAGTTTTTCTAAAGCCAAAGAGTAGTTGCCTTTTTTGCAGTCGAGTTGCGCTAGTTCTAAATAAGCAGACGGTGCAAAATTGCGGCTCCAAGCGGACTTATAAAGTTCCTTATAAGCGGCATCGTCTTCGCCCAAGTATTTTAGAGCAATACCCTTAATATAAAATGCCTCGGTGTCTGCGGGGTGTTGGTTGCGCATCGTAAGCCTTTTGATAGCCTTTGAAGCATACTGGGACGCCTCTTTAAAGTTACCGTTTTTAAGGCTCAAACGTGCCATACCTATGTTGCAACGAGAATCAAACTCGTCACGTTTAAGACCTTCCAGATAATAGTCCTCGGCTTTGTAGTTATGTTGTTTGTACTGTTCAAGATGGTAGCCGTTTAGGTAAAGTTCTTCAAGATTATCAATTTCGCTTGGTCTTAAAACAGGTTTGCGAACCTCTATCGGCTTTTTGTTACCACGTTTGTATTCAGTGTACTGCACCAAAGTTTCACCATTCTTATCTAGTAAGGTAAGGGTTAGGTCGGTAGTGTCGGTAACATTCTCTATTAGTTTTTTGTATGCGGTGGTGGGGTCGAGATTTGCAGTATCTTCATATAAAACCTCGTCGCCACGGGTAAGCATAATTTTTGCATTGTTAAAGGTGCCTGTAACGTTAAATCCGATAAATACGCCGCCCTCTTGTTTTTCAAGGTTAAGAGCTGCGTCAATAGTAGCGCACTTAACGTCGCCAATTTCTTTAACGGGATACCAATATTGTTCAAACTCGCGATACTCACTAGGCATAATCCAAGTAAAGTCGGGCTGGTTGTCGGTAAATACACCCGTCATAAGTTCTATGTAAGGTCCGTTTTTATCGGTAAGGTTAGAGCACCACATATCACCAAAATCGCCCTTGCCCCAGGTCCAGAGTTTCTTACCGGGGGAGATATGGTGGTCGGCAACAGTAACGATACCTTTGTTGATACTGTCATCATAACCTGCAAGGAAATCCATATCTGATTGGTCTTGCGATACAAGGAAGGAACTAGGAACTATAACGTTGCCGTATCTTGAAATGTCAGTGCCTTCACCATAGTTAAAGGGTCTTGCGGTGTGGTATACGTCTTTTGCAATAGGCCACTCTAATATAGCACGTCTGTCGTGGTCGTTAACCCACTCAACGTCGGGTGGGAATACAGTTCTGTAATCATCATTAACCGAAACGGCAAGGTTTGCCCACCACATAAATAGTTGTGGTACGTCGGTGCGGTTGTAGATGCGAACCTTGGCTTTTATGTAACTTCTGCCTTTGTCAAGAGTAACACCTACCATACCTTTCATACGGTATAGGGGGTCGGTTTCGCCTGTCCAAACGGTTTTGCTTCCGTCGGGATTTTCTTCTATCGCGGCTTCAAGCGGCATATATGTAGTAGGTCTGTGGTGTTGTGGCCAGTTAAACTCAATACCGCCCGAAATCCAAGGACCTGCAATACCAACAAGTGCAGGCTTTACAACCTCGTTTTTGTAAATGAAATCATAGTCTGCAGTTTTATCGTAACCGCTCAAAATTTTACCGCCAAGTTCGGGTAAAACTTCGGTTTTTATATACTCGTTTTCTAAAACGTAAACATCGTAGTTAACATCGCTTATGTCATCGCTTATTCCGTCGCAGTAGGGAACAGGATAAATTCTACCGCTAGCGCCCTGATAAGGCTTGTTCTCAAAGAACATTGGTAGCTCGTGCGCGGGCTTAGGAACATAAGTGGGAATATTCATTTTAATTTTTTTTGCGATTGGTTTTTTCATACTATACTCTTCTTTTCTGATAATTTTAAAAGAAAGCCGTCCTTAATTTACATAAGGGCGGCTTTTGTAGGGTTTTTATAAATTTAGGTACCGCCGATACTACTATTTAATTGGTTTTTTTATTAGTGCATTACATACTGCTAATGCTAAAAGTAATATCGCGATTACCAAGATAGGTAATTTTTCGCCGGTTGCAGGACTCTCGCTATCATTTTTGTCACCAAAATCATCATTAAGATTACCAAGGTCTTCGTATCCTTCGAAGGTTGGGTCGTCAGGAATTTCTACATCGAGATTATCAAAGTATGGGTCGTTGGAATTTGTAAATTCTGCAATGATGTAGTTGGTATTTTCTAAAACGGTGGTTGTAAAGTATTGCTTTGTAGGTTCACTTACTGCCTCAATTGCAACAATACCGTCTTTAGTGGATTGTGCAATCAGTGGGTAACCGTACTTTTCAACATCGCAAGGAAGTGAAATTCTTATTTCTCTACCGCCTGCTTCTTTAAGTGGTTCACCGCTAGCATCTAGTAGTGAAACCTTATAAACAGCATTGTCTATTGGTTTTAATGCACCAAGTTCAGCCAATTCAATCTTTTGAGTGGTTGTAGCCTTAACCTTTTCAACCTTTAGTTTGGCAGCCTTTGTAAAGATATCGTTGGTATCGTACTTAAGAATTTCAACCGAAACGCCTGTTTTCTTATCCTTAAAGGTTAAAAGAACTTCGTTTTCAGGGTCTTTCTGCATACCCTTAACCGCAGTACCTGAAACCTCAAACTCGGTTAAGGCAAAGGTCATTTGGTTGTTGAGGTATGGGTCGTAGTCTTTCACGCCACAAACAAAGCGAACTAAAATGGTACGTGCAAGTCTAGGTACGAAGGTTGCGGTAAATGTGCCAAGAATTGCATCGCCGTCATAAGTTGCAACAGGTTTTAGGTCAAATTCCGAATCATCAAATTCACTGAGGTCTTCCGAGGTGTAAATTTCAAGTTTAGTTGGGCTATAGCCTGGTAAAACTTTCGGGAAACTAAGTGCAATTTTGTCAATGTTACGTACGTCGTCTAGGTTTAGGGTAAGGTCTAGATAAACTTCGTTGTTAGTACCACCCCAGATACCTAGAGGAGTGTTATAACCCGAGTCAAAAACAGTGGAAGCGTTGCCGTTCATTTGTGCGGCTAGATATTTCTGTGTTTTAGTTTCGGGGTCGTAAGACGAAAGTGAAAGTTGTTTGCCCGAGAAGCTACGTGATAACTTTTTGTATTTTAGGATTTGGTTATCTCCACCAATACATTCAACCTCGTTTATGTTAAGTGTGCTACCAAAACCTGAAATCTCAAAACGAATGTAGCGAACGTTTTTACCTTTTGGCAATGTAATGCCGTTTGTACCGCTACCTTTGTAGGTGTAAACAAGCGAACTCTCGGACCAAATCTTGTTCATATCGCTTGTAGCATAAACCTTATACTTTTTAGCGTTAGATGTAAGTTTGAATGCGTCGATAACTGCATCGTTACATAGGTTGTAGATTAGATGAACAGTATCGCTAGTTTTGATTGAAGCGGAAGTGTTGTTATTACCATCGGTAAGATTTTTAATCTCTTTTGCGGTAAGTTCCTTTTCGCTAACTGCCTTTAAAGTACCATTTGATTTTTCGGTGTATGCTTCAACAGGCATATTGGTTGCAAGGTTTATAGGTAGTACGGGGATATTTGCTTTTTCGCCGTATACTGCGATTTCTGCAACACGCATACCAATGCTTGTTGGTGCGCCACTAACAGGGTTGAGTATTCTTATTGCGAAGTAAGCGCCACGTTTTGGTGAATCAAAGTTAACTAGGTGGCCACGCTCATAGTTTTCGCCATCCCACTTGTATTCAAACGCCATGTTTTCAGGTAGGAATAAATCGTCGATTTCATCGCCGATGTATACTTGATACCAGCCGGTGTAGAATTGTACAGAATCGTCATACGCTTTTCTACAGCCTGCAAACAAGAAGCCGGTAATATCGTACTTAACTTCGTCCCAACTATAAACAAAATCAACGTAGTTAGAACCGTCGGTAGTTTTTAACTTGTAAACCTCGGTTGTGTTGTTGTTTACGTCAACGTGCATAGTAACGTCGCCATCGGTAAACTGTAACTCTTTGTTGCTGTAATAACCTTTTCTAAGTGGGGTGTCATTATAGCGGCAAGAAGCCATTTGACCTGCAACAATGCTATTGCCAAGTGCTGCTAGTTGGTCGTTGGTCATAAATGGGTCTATTGCATAAGATGGTGGGAACTCAAAATCAGGGTCGGTATAATCGCCGAACACTGCAATTTCGTTAAGTCTTGTGTAAACAAGGTCATCTATTAATACGCCGTCTTTTAAGAAAGGTTTAACTTCTTTTGAAGAAGGATATAGGATTTTGAAACCAACGTACTGTGCGGTTTTTGCCTCACTAAACTCAATATTGTTAATTAGGTCAAGTGAAGTGTTTTTGTAATGCTTAACCATTTTGTCGCCATTAAATAGGTCGCTTGCACTGTCAGAAAGGTATACTTCATAATCAAGTGTACGGAACTTTTCGGTTGTACAGTTAACAAACAAAATATGACTTATATCACATGAAGTGCGTAGGTTGAACGAAATTTTAAAATAACGCTCTGTACCGTCTTCGTAGTATTTAACGGTGGTATCGCCAACAAGTTCTGCAAAGCGGGGTTGACCGCAGAAGAACTGGTCAGTTAAGTCCTCGTTAGTAAGGCTAGATACGTGGTTTGCGGTAGTAGCAGTTTTTTCTCCTTCGCCATCGTTGTAATAAAGTTTTGGAGTGTAGCCTTTAATGAGGTTGCGCTTGTATTTTTTGTAAAGGTCGGCTATATAGTCCGGCTCTTTAATAACAATGTCGCCCTTTTCTTCCTCGGTAACCTCGTTAACAGTACCGAAAACTGCAAGTTGGGTTAGACGGGCATAGTGCGAACCAATGCTGAGTGAGGTTGTATCACCAGAGGTGGCTACAAGTATTTTTATACCGAAGTATGTACCTTTAAATGTTTTCGGGAACACAAACTTTTGGCGGGTGGTGTTATTCTCGTTGGTATAGGTGTAAATGTGATTTTCGGGATTATAAAGAGTCTCGCGTGAATCGCCAAGATAAATTTGGTAAACGTGTGTTGTAAGGTCTGTGCGGTTTGCATTGTAAACCCAAACCTCATTTACGGTTGATTTACCACCCAAGAAATAGGTAACTGAAGTATAGTATTTAGGGTCATTGTAAGGCGCGGTGTTCTTTGGAGTGCCGTCTGCATTAAAGTAAATCTGACCGTCAAGTTGTACGTTAGCGGATACGTCGCCGTCGGTGTAACCTTTAGGGTCTGCTTTAAGTTTTGCTTCTGCGCCTTTAGATGAATCCTTGCCATTTTCAAACTGAATAACACTGTTATATTCTCTGTTATAAAGTAGGTTATTGGAAACGGTAAGAGCAGAATCACTTGTGGTCTGGGTGTAGTTATCCTCGGTAACTCTTACGAGTTCGGGTTTGGCTTCGCCCATAACTGCAAGCTCGGTCATACGAATGTAGCGTGAGCCTATACCATAGCTTGAATTCTTATGTGTACCGACAAGGAAGCGAATACCAAAATACATCTTATTATTAATAGGCTCTGCGAAAACAAATTTTTGGTAAGCTTTCTTATCCTTGTTTTCGTAGGTTGCAACCAAAGATTCTGCACTAAACAAATTATCCTCTGTTTTAGAAAGGAACAACTGATAAGCGTAGGTTGCAAGGTCTGCAACTTTGTGGTTGTAAACCCAAATCTCGTTTACTGTTGAGTTATCAGCAAAGGTATAGGTAACGTCGGTATACCTTGTGGTGATTAAGTAAGGAGAAGTGTTGTAAGGCTCGCCAGCAGCATCAAAGTATATTTGACCGTTTAGTTGTTCTGTTGTGTTAAGGTCGCCATCTGTAAACTTTTTCTTGTTAGCGCCACCGTTGTATGCGGTGGTATTGGTGCTACCATTGTTGTTTTGGAAAACCTTTGTTATTTCGCGGTCATAAAGTAGGTTGCTTTCGCTTTTAAGTTCTGCTACTTGGTCGGTAGAAGCAAAGTTTCCTTCTGTAACCGAAACTTGCGGTAGGTTAGGTGTACCGAAAGCGGCAAGTTCGAAAATACGGGGAACAGGGCTAACGTCTTTGCTTACAGTAGGAACTAGGTAACGAATACCAATATACTGCTTATCGGTATATGGTTGTGTAAACTTAATCTTTTGTAGGTTTTTAGCCTCTTCATTTTCGTAGGTGCAAACTAAAGATTCTTTATCATAAAGGGTTTCGGCCTTATCTGACAAGTAAACCTGATAAACCCTTGTAACCATATCTCTATTTATGGTTGCCTCAGAATTGCGGTAGTGGTAAATCCAAACCTCGTGAACGGTAGATTTAGACGCAAATGAATAGGTGAGGTCGGTGTGGTATTTTGGTTTTACATAAGGTGCGGTGTTTCGTCTGCTACCGTCATCGTTGAAATATATTTGACCCGGTAAAAAGGTGCTTGTGCTTGTATTACCATCTGTTAAAGCGTAAGGAGCGTTAGCAATTTGTGAAACTGCAGTAGCGGTTTTGTCTACTCCGTTTTCACTTTGGTAAACGCTGTGATATGGTCTTTGATAAAGAAGGTTACCAACACTTGATAATTCGGTAGAAACTTTGTTTTCTCGTTTAAAATCTTCGCTTACTACGTTGTAATTAGTAGCAGAGAAAGAGATTAGGCTTTGTAAAGGGCTAACAACTGTGCCAATGAGAATAAGTGCTGTAATAATTAGCGAAAGGCTAACTTTATTAGTGAATATCTTTTTCAACATTGTCTCTTCCTCCTTACTTAATTTCTATAAGCGCAGTAGCGTAGGTGTTTTTATCTGAATTAAGGGTTGCACGTACTGTTACAAAGTTACCTGTGATAGCGCCAGCATCTGCGGTGTAAGCACCGTCTTCATTAATGGTGCCTTTCTTTTGTGTTGCGGATGAAACGCTCCACTTAACGCTAGCACCGCTTGGACAGTCGATAAACGATGCATCAAATTGGATGGTTTCGCCTGGACGAACTTTAATATAGTACTCGTTAAGTTTAATCTGCTTCTTAGGTGCTTTTGTTGTGTAGATGTACATTGATTCTCTAGCATCTAGTGTATCTTTAAAGGTGCGTGCAACGTTAATTTCTTTTTGCGCAGCAGGCATAAGCGCTGCAATGGTTTGTGCTTCATCGCGGTCATATTGGAAGCGATAGAAGGTTTTATTTAGTGCGCTAGAGAAGTTAAATGTAACGTCTAATGGGTCTGCACCGCCCTTGGTGTCTACAAGTATTGTGTAGTTATCATCGGGCATTTTATAAACTGCGGCACGAATGTCGTCGCCGGTCCAATCAACCATTAGCACGTCAGAATGTGGATCGATGTAGTTACATAGAAGGGCAACCTCGTTAAATTCTTTTTGTGGGGTAGAAATCTCAACGGTTTTGCCACTTTTCCACTTAGTTGGCACGTAAAGGTGTTCACCTTGCCAACCGCCGTCGCCGGAATAACCGCCGCCGAAGCCCCAGTCAAGCACGCCCTTAACACCAACGTTAGAGGCTGCAATTATGTAAGAGGTGTAGGTGTCGTTCCAGTCGTCGTGGTAGAAGTAAATATAGTTTGAGTTGCTTTTATCATCAGGGAAGTCTTCTAGCGTAGCACTCATTTCTGTAACCATAATTCTCTTTTTATACTCGTTGTTGAAATATAATAAATCTTCATAGAGAAGTTGATAAGCATTGTCACCGTGTTGGTCTTTGTAATAGTGGTGGCAAGAGAGGTAATCAACGGCATTATATTTAGCTTCTGCTTTAACGAACTTATCCATGTAAGAGTGGTGGCCGCGCCACAAGTCGTTGATTTCACAACCAAAGAAGGTTATATCATCACGAATGCCTTTAGCCTCTAACTCTTTGTCGGTGTAGTGCGCGATAATTGCCCAATATGCAGCGCTATCGCCAACCGTTGCAAAGTCTTTACCGTTAGCAGGCTCGTTGTAGTATGTTAGATATGGCACGTTATCGTAACCGCGCGCTTTAAAGTTTTGCAAACAAGCAACAGCTGCCTTTGCAAAAGCTTTAGCATCGTAAGGTGCAGAAGATGTGGGCAACTCACTTGGTACAGAGAACCAGGTCTGAACGCGAACGTCATGTTTCCAAGCAAAGTTAAACATAATTTCGGTGCCCATTTCTTCGTAACGCTCTACGTATTTGTAAACAGACTGCATAATATCAGAGTCGAAATCGTAGATGCCGTTCATATAGTTTTGGTAGTCTTTATTATTGGTGTAATCGGCACGGGTTGGGTTGGGTTCGGTGTCGGTAACAATCCACTCAACCTGGAACCACATACGAGCAATGTTAGAGCCCAATGTGTTAGCGCGGGTCATATCAAACTCGAAAAGTGATTCATTGTATTTGTCGGTAACATTTTCCATAATTCTGTCGCAAAGACCTGCTACGAACACGTGGTCGCCAAAGCCTAAGAAATCTTTATGTATAACCTTGTCAAGATTGATGTTCACGGTTCTGTTATTGCCCGTTACTGCCTTGCCATACATTTGGATTGGGTTGGTGTATTCGGTAAGGTCGAATTCAAAGTCTTCGTCATATTCGTCGTCAAATTCGTCTTCAAAATCTTCCAAATCCTCGTACTCGTCATCATATTGGTCGTCGAACTCGTTACCGCCGATTAAAGAATCGTCCCAATCGTCGTAATCATCACCTGACTCATCAATATCGCCTAGGTCTTCTTCGTCGATTTGTTCGTCTTCGTCGTCGGTGTTTTCAACTTGTGACTGTGTACTGCTGGTGGTGCTGTCTATCTTGCTGTTAGAGGTAGGTTTTTTGCCGCCTTTTGAGTTACAGCCGGTTGTGCAAATCGCGATTGCTATTGCCAACATAAAGCTTAAGATAGCAACCAAAAAATTGCTCAATTTTTTGTTCATACATACACGCCCTTTTTTACATATTCTATTATAAGTGTAGCACAAAAACACATATAAAAAAGGACCAATTTTTGGTGCAAATTTTCAAAATAATTAACCCCCTAAAATTTGTAATAATGAGAAAATTCACACCAAAACGATAAAAAAATAAATAACGATACAAAGTAGGCATAATAATTAAAACTTTGCCGATTTTTAAACAAAAAAAAGAGCCACCTTTTATGGAAAAAGGTGGCTCTAAAAAAAGTCGTAAATTATTTGGCAAAAACTTCTTGTAGTTTTTTGGATTTCATAGCATAGTCAATAGCATTTACTGCAGCAGTGTTAAGATACTTAATATCCTTTATTCTAGGGGCAACAACCTCGTCAAAAAGTGGACGGTTGTTGTAGAAAGAACCTGCAAAAATTACCGCAGTAATAACCGCAACAACGTTCCTGTCGCCCTCGGCATAGTATTTGCCAAGGAAAGTTAGATATTTGCCAAGTTGCTTGTCGGTGCCTTTGCCAGCACAAAGTTCCAACATTTTTTCAACACCATAGGTTTTGTAGAAATCGACGTAAAGGAAACTACCCTGTTCGCTTAACATATCACGATATGCGTCGCGGTATTGTGGGAAGATATCAAGGAAGCCTTTTGTGAACGCCTCGATGGTGGGAGTTTCGCCAGCAGCGGCGCGGGTGGGGAGTGCTACGCGTTTGCGCTCTACTGTTTTCTTTTCTCCCAATTCAGAACGAAGTGTATCCTCAAAATCAAGTGCAACTGCTTTTAGGTCTCGGCTTGTATGGGTGGAATCAAAAAGATACTGTGAAAGGGTAATGAACTCTAATTGCTCGCCCTCTTGTGCCTTTGCACCCTTTAGGTTTATAAGGCTATTTTCTTCGTCGTAGTCAATTTTAATTGCAAAATCGTCGCGCAACATAATGCCGCCTTCGGATTCCTCAAAATTTAATTCTTTAAAAACGGGGGCTAACAACTCTAGAAGTTCGCCCAAATGCTCAAAAGCCATAAAACACATTCCTTTATCAATTTTTAAACAGAGAATCTGTAACAAAAAACATTTTACCATATATTTAAAGTCTTTGCAAGGGTAATATAAAAGCCGCGCTCTAAAAGTTTAGAACGCGGCTATTTCTTTATTATTCTTCCATATCGTCTTCAACAGAC
>JAZNBX010000048.1:0-2732 GCA_045587265.1 Acutalibacteraceae bacterium
CAACTCTAGGTATTACACTTGCTACAGATGCTTACGGCCCTGTTGCAGATAATGCAGGCGGTATTGCACAGATGGCAGAACTTGACCCTTCTGTTCGCGAGCGAACCGATGCTCTTGATTCTCTTGGCAATACTACTGCCGCAACCGGTAAAGGTTTTGCGATTGGCTCTGCCGCACTTACCGCACTTGCTCTTGTTGCTTCTTATATTGATAAAATAAAATCTGTTGCCGCAAAAGCAGGCGAGACAATTGTAAATGCATTTGATATAATGGACCCACTAGTATTGGTTGGTTTGTTTGTAGGTGCATGTTTACCATTCGTATTTGCCGCACTTACAATGGATTCTGTAGGTAAAGCCGCACAGTCGGTTGTTGTTGAAGTGCGCCGTCAGTTTAAAGAAATTAAAGGTATTATGACAGGCGAGACCGAACCTGATTTTGCATCTTGTGTTGACCTATGCACACGTTCAAGCCTTCGCGAAATGATTCTTCCAACAGTTGTTGCAATAGTTGTACCTGTTGTAGTTGGTTTGGTACTTGGTTATAAAGGCGTTGTTGGTCTCTTGGCAGGCGCTACAGTAACAGGTTTCTTGATGGCTATATTTATGTCTAACTCAGGCGGTGCTTGGGATAACGCTAAGAAATATATTGAAAGTGGTGTTCACGGCGGCAAAGGTAGCGACTCGCACAAGGCTGCAGTTGTTGGCGATACAGTTGGCGACCCATTCAAAGATACTTCAGGTCCTGCAATTAACATTCTTATTAAACTTCTTTCAATGGTATCAATCGTATTTGCAGCGCTTGTATATTCAGTTCACTTGTTCTAATTAAATAATTAAAGCCACGGAAATTCCGTGGCTTTTTTCTTTATATCTTACCTTGTCTTATTAGCTCGTTTACCTTTAGTACGGCGGCTTGTGTTTTAGAATCTTTAATTTCTCCATTTAGTATTTTCTCTACAAATTCGCTAATAGGTGTTTTTTGTATTTCAAGAAATTCATCTTCATCAAAGTTAGAGTCGCCGTAATGTAAACCCTTTGCGGCGTACATATGAATTATTTCACCGCAGTAACCTGGGCTTGGATATAATTCACCTAAAAATATAAATTCGTCTGCAGTGCAACCTGTTTCCTCTTTAAGTTCGCGAATACCCGTTTGCACAGGTTCTTCATCGGGCTTGTCGCGCTTGCCGGCAGGTATTTCGGTAATTATCTCCATATATGGATATCTGAACTGATTAACCGTTAAAATTTCGTTGTTATCGGTTATAGGCACAACACATACACCGCCACTATGTTCAATAACCTCGCGTGTGCGAACGGCGCCATTAGGCAAAAGGGCTTCATCCACCCTTAAATTTATAATTCTACCTTTGTGGATGTAGTTCTGCTTTAAAGTTTTTTCTTCTAAATTCATTTGTTTTGTACCTCTTTCATAGTTATTATATGGGGGTGCTTTTTTGTGTGTAGTTTAGTAGAAACAAAAGGATATAATAGTGATGAACTAGAAATTTTAATTGATAATTTGCAGTTAAAATATCCTTTTATAAATAAACTGTGTTTTGGTGCTAGTGTTAGCGGCAAAAAACTAACTGCTTTAACACTTGGATACAGTAAAGATATAACTTTGTTTGTCTCTGCAGTACATGGCAACGAATATATAACCGCTACTATACTTTTAATGTTTATTGAGGATTTGTGTGAATCAATCCGTAGTAAGTCGCAATTTTGTGGCATAGATTTTTGTAGAGCATTTAAACAATATGGTGTTGTATTTGTGCCAATGTTAAATCCCGATGGTTGCGATATAGTACTTAACAATTTATCTAAATTCGGTAAATCGCAAATTAGCAAGATTGAAAAAATCTCTGGCGGAGATTTTAATAAATGGAAATCCAATCTCAACGGTGTGGATATTAACCACAATTTTCCTGCCGATTGGGAACGACTACGAAAAATAGAGTTAAGCCGAGGGATTGAAACCTATTCTCCCGGTTTCTTTGGTGGCTTTTCGCCTTCGTCTGAACCTGAAACGGTTGCAATTATGACACTGTGTAAGTTATTGCGCCCTAGAAGTACCGTTTCACTACATACACAAGGCGAGGTAATTTATTATGGTTATGACAAACATAATGAGGCAGAAACACAAATTGCAGAAATATTTTCAATGCTATCGGGTTATGCAATTTCGGTTCCAAATTATTTATCATCGTGCGGTGGTTTTAAAGATTGGTTTGCGATGAAGTTTAATAAACCAGCCTTTACTATTGAGTGTGGAAAGGGTACGAATCCTTTGCGAATAGAAGATGCGCCTAGAATATATAAAAGAATAAAAGAAATGCTTGCCGTTGCCACTATTATGTAACTATTTATATAATAAAACCTAAACTTAATAAAGTCAATAAAAAAGCGCGCATATTACCTAGTTAAAAGGTTGTTATGCGCGCTTCTTTTTAGTCTTTTCTTGTGATTACTTCTCTATCGCTTCTAAATAGGAAAGAAATGCACCAAATACCCGCCAAGGCAATTACTGTGTAGATTATCCTAGCTAGTAGTGCATCAGAGCCGCCAAAAATCCAAGCAACTAAATCAAACTTAAACAGTCCAACAAGTCCCCAGTTAAGCGAGCCGATTATAGATAGAATCAAGCATAACTTATCAAACATTGTAACACTCCTTTTTTAATGGTGTATTTGTAGTTTCTCCTGAAATGTATAATTATATTCTGTATAT
>JAZNBX010000049.1:0-6515 GCA_045587265.1 Acutalibacteraceae bacterium
GCATATTAAGTGAACGTCTGACATCTCCTGCGGCTGCACCTGCAATTTTTAAAACATCCTCCCTTTTAAAATTAACCGGAATCTGTCTTTCTTGTTCCAATATGAAAATTCCGCGTTCTAAAACTGCGTATATATCCTCGGCAGAAAGTGTCTTAAATTCAAAAACGGACGACCTGCTTAAAATTGCGTTATAGACATAAAAATACGGGTTCTCTGTTGTAGAAGCAATGAGCGTAATATCCCCATTTTCAATATATGATAACAAAATTTGTTGCTGTTTCTTATTAAAATACTGTATTTCATCAAGATATAAAAGAATTCCCCCTGCGCTCTCAATAGTGCCGATAGAATTTATAATTTCCTTGATATCTGCAGTTGATGCGGTGGTTGCATTTAAGTGATAAAGCCTTTTGCCGCAATTTTCAGCAATTATATTAGCAACAGTGGTTTTTCCAACACCGGAAGGACCATAGAAAATGAGATTAGGTATATTCCCGCCGTCTATAATACGTCTGAGAATTTTACCTTTAGATAATAAATGACGTTGACCTGCAACTTCTTCAATATTTTTAGGTCGTATTCTATCAGCCAAAGGCGAACTCATATTACTCAAGCAAACACCTCCAAAAATATAAACTAATCCATTTTTTATAATACCAAAAAATGTTTCTTTTTTCAAGTGCATTTATAACTCTTTGCAATCATATTATTATTTAGTAAAACAATAAGTGGGTAAAAAAATTGAAAAAAACGATTTTTATTAAAAACGCATTAATTTTAACTGCAACATCGTTTATTTTAAGATTTGCAGGAATAATCTTAAAAGTTTGGCTTGCAAAGGCAATCGGCAGCGAGGGAATAGGACTGTATAGTCTTATTTTCAGCGTCTATGTGCTTTGCTCAACCTTCGCAACAACCGGAATATCAACTGCAGTAACAAGACTTGTTGCTGAAGAACTTGCATTAGGCTCAAAAAAAGGAACGCTAAGAATTTTAAGGCGTTCCGTTGAACTTTCGCTAATACTAAGTATTTTAACCATAGTGGTAGTATATTTCGGGGCGGATTTTATAGCAACGAAGGTTATAAAAGATGTAAGGTCTATACCGGCGATTAAAATCCTTACTTTTTCGCTACCATTTATGGCAACATCATCTTGTTTAAAGGGATTTTTCATAGCGCGAAGAAAGGTGACTCCAAATTCACTTTCACAAATAATTGAACAAACTGTCAGAATTTTAATTATTGTATTTCTTGTCAGCAAATTTATAGGCAAAGGCCTCAAAACCGCTTGCGCTGCAGTAATGCTTGGCGATATAATCTCCGAAGCGATGGGTTTTCTTTGTTTGTTTGTGGCTTTTTTATTGGACAGAAAAAAACTTTCCTCTCTTTGTGGCAGAAAAAATCCGCCCTTTAAAATTGTTAGAAAATTAATATCAATTTCAGCGCCAATAACCTCCGGCAGATATTTAAACTCTTTTCTTAGAACGGGTGAAAATATACTAGTGCCTAGAACATTGATGAAATTTTCAGGTCTTCGTGGCAATGCTCTTTCGTTGTTCGGTATGATAAAAGGTATGGCACTTCCGATTTTGTTCTTCCCATCTGCTATTCTTAATGCAATTTCCACTCTTTTAATTCCCGAAATGTCCGAAGCGTGTGCATTGAAGCGGTTTGCAATCATAAAAAAATCGAGCGAAAATATTATTAAAATAACTGCGCTTATATCCTTTATTTTTGCCTCAATTTTCTTTGTTGCAGGCGAAAATTTAGGTATTTTAATTTATAAAAGCGAGGATGTAGGCTATCTTATAAAAGTGCTTTCTCCGATTGTACCCCTAATGTATCTTGACAGTATCTCTGACGGAATTTTAAAAGGTCTCGACCAACAAAAGTTTACATTTATAACCGCAATTTCCGATTCAAGTATCCGAATTTTGCTGATAATCTCACTACTTCCGATAACAGGACTTAAGGGCTTTATTGGAATAATGTATTTTTCAAATATATTAACCTGTTTTTTACATGTCGGAAGACTTATAAAAATAAGCGGTGCAAAATTGAAAAAAACAGAGGAATTACTGTTACCACTTCTAAGTGCAGTAATAATCACTCTGCTTTTTGACACTCTTTATTCAAATTTAGGAAACATAGGCACGTTGGTTTACATAATATTGTTAACCGTATCTTCGCTAGTTTCATATTTTTTAATACTTGTTTTACTTAAAATAATAAGTCTTTCGGAAATTAAAGATTTTTTGCGTTAATCCCGTAATGATTTAAAGAATTTCTTTAAAACCTCAAGGCATTTATCCTCCATAATTCCGCCATAAACTTCTATTTTATGACCAAACGGCATATTACATAAATTTGTAACACTGTCAATACTACCCATTTTGCTGTCATAAGCTCCGAAAACCAAAGTTTTTATTCTGGCATTTATAATTGCTCCCGCACACATAGGACACGGTTCGAGGGTTACATACATTTCACAGTCATTAAGTCTCCAGTCGCCCAAAACCTTACAAGCAGAATTTATAGCCTCAATTTCGGCATGAGAAAGTGCATTTTTCTTACTTTCGCGCATATTTCTGCCACGAGCTATAATTTCACCGTTTCTCACAATAACAGCGCCAACCGGCACTTCGCCTTCTTTTCCCGCTTCTTCTGCTAAAATAAGTGCTTCCTTCATAAATTTTCTATCCATAATAAACACATCCTAAAAAAACGGGCAAAAGCCCGTTTTTTTTATTCTTCTGCTTTTGTTTTGTTTTTAGATATAACCAATAGAAAAATTGGTGCTAAGAAAGGTAAAAACACCGAAACTACCGTAAATACAGTTGCTTTCTTCTCATCAAAAATATTACATATTCTATAGAAAGCGACGAAGAAAAGTACAAAATACGCAATAGAGATTGCAAGACAAATGCAAAAGCAGATTACAACCGGTATTATTGAAGAAAACATCTCAATAGTCATTGTTGTGTCATCTAAAATTGCTTGATATGCAAAATCATAAATCTTTGTAGCCGACACTATAACAAAAAATAATAAAAATCCAAATGAAATAAACTGACAAATTTTTAATATAAAAAGGATTATAGAAAATTTTATAGGCTTTAATCCCTTATTCTTGTAGTAATTTTCTGCTATTTTACCGAAAATCAAATGCGAACAAAACGGAACAAAACTCAAAGGCGCATTTCCTATATTAAGTTTTTGAGACATTTTATAAATTGCTATACCTTTTATTACAAAAAGTGTGATTGCAATTGCTAATAAAATAACTCCCATAATAAGAAAAACGGTTAATTCTAAACTGAAACCGAAAATTTCTTCAATTGCAGTGAAAAAAGATGTGTTATTTCCTGTTCTGCCATGCATAAAATCAGGAGAAGTAGTAGTTACCATTTTATTACTCCTTTAATAAAAGAACTCTAGTGATGAAAATAAACAAAAGAAAATATAAATTAAAACCGGAACAGATAAAACAAAATACCCTATCTTTTTTAGGTTAGAATTTTGAGTTTTTGATTTTTCAAACTCAAATATTTCCTTTTCGTTTATAAATGAAAGACTTATTATTCCAAGAAGCATTTCTACAATCAAAAATACCGTATAAATAACGTTTTGTGTAAACACAGATAAATCGCTTAAAAAATATGCGAAAATAACTGAAATTGAATTGTTGAAAGCGTGAATTAATACCGCAAGCCAGATGCTTCCGCTTTTAATTGTAACAAAAGCTAAAGCCACACCAACAAAAAAAGCAAACGGAATCTGCTCAAAGTTAGAGTGCATAAGTCCAAAAAATAAAGAAGAAATTATAATTGCAAAGGTATCTCCAAATTTTCGAAGCACTCCTAAAATAATTCCTCTGCAGGCAAATTCCTCAACTAATGCCGGCACAACAACGGTTGCGAGTAATGATAGCAAAAAGCCAAAAATTCCATCTGGGTTTTCAGCATAGACCACCTCATACCTTACACCCATTTTTTCAAAAAGGTATCCCGCCATTGAGGACGCAATATTAGAAAAAGCACAAATTGCAATTCCAATAAAGAAAAGCGGTAAAAATGTTTTTTTCTTTGGTTTATTAAAGTTTATAAGGTCACTAATTCTATATCTGTAAATTTTTGAAACTAAAATAAAAGGAATTGTGAAAATAATTATAGAAAAAAAGATTTGCATTACCTGAACTATTGCAGGGTCATTAAGAAGTTCTATTTTTTTCTGGTCGCTAAAGCCTAAAATAGATAAAACCTTAACTGCAAGAAAAGAAAAAGAAAGAACAATAGCCGCCATAATCAAAAAGGAGAATCCTAATGCACGGGCAACCCTTTTAATTTCCTTTTTTTCTATTTGTTCTTCTGTTAAAACTTCGGGTTCTATAATTGGATTAACAGGAATTTCAGTTTCAATTTTCGTTTCTTCATTATTTTCTTCGATAGTTTCTTCTTCGGGAATTAAATCTTCTTTATCTAATTCTTCTTCTATTTTTTCATGAACAGGCATTTCTGCCTGTTCCTCGTTTTCTAATTTTTGTTCTTCATCGAACACGTAAATCAACTACTTTCAGGGGAATTTTTTTGCCGCTTTATTCCTCTGTGGGAGCCTCTTCTGGCTGAACTTCATCATTTTTTAGGCTCTCTGCTACCTCTTCGGGAGTTTCAGCCCCTTCTGCCGCGTCAGCTGTTGCTTCTTCAGGCTTTTCGGTAACCTCTGCCTCGTTATGTTCGGTAAGTGCAACCGACAGAATTCTTTCGCCCTCTGCAACACGCATTACTCTTACACCCTTAGCAGGTCTGTTAAATGTAGAAATATCACCGGCATATATACGGATAATAATACCGTTTGACGCGATCATAATGATATCGTCTTCCTCTGTTACAGGAATTGTAGCCGCAACCTTACCGTATTTCTCGGTTCTATAGTTTGTAAGACCCTTACCACCACGTGATTGCAATCTGTAATCCGAAATATTACTGATTCGACCGTATCCTGTTTCGGTAACGGTCAAAATTTTGGTATTTTCATCGGTGATAGCCATATCTATAACCGAATCTCCCTCGCGCATATTAATAGCACGAACACCGCGGGCTGTTCTACCCATAGCGCGAACCTGTGATTCGTTAAACTGAATTGCAAGACCGTCACGTGTGGCAATAAAGATATTCTGCTTACCGTCAGTCATACGAACAAAGCCTAGTTCATCGTCTTCATCAATAGAAATTGCAATAATACCGCTCTTTCTTGTGTTTCTGAACTCTGAAACCTTTGTACGCTTAATAGTACCCTTCTTTGTAACCATTGCAATATATTTTTCCTCATCAAGCTCACTTGCGGGTAAAATAATTGTGATTTTTTCATCGGGCATTAAAGGTAATATGTTTACAAGGTTCATACCCTTACTAGTCCTGCTACCCTCAGGAATTTCATATGCTTTTATTCTGTACATACGTCCAAGATTTGAGAAAAGCATAATATAATCGTGAGAAGAACAAACAAACATATTTTCAACAGAGTCTTCTTCGCGAGTTGTCATACCTGTAATTCCACGACCGCCACGGTTCTGAACATTATAAGTATCAGCAGGTAAACGTTTAATATATCCGTTAACTGTTTTTGTAAGAACACACTCCTCTTCAGGAATAAGGTCTTCAATATCAACCTCACCCGCAACATCTGTAATATCAGTTCTTCTGTCATCTGAATATTTATCACGAAGATTAAGTGCCTCTGTTTTAACAATATCAAGAATTCGGTCTCTTGATGCTAAAATTTCTTCACATTCTTTAATAAAGTCTAATTTTTCCTGTAATTCATCTAGAATTTTTTGTTTTTCAAGACCTGCAAGCTTACCGAGTTGCATCTGAACAATAGCAGTAGTCTGAATATCGTCAAGTCCAAATCTTTCTGACAATGCTTCTTTACTTTCAGGAATAGTTTTACTGTTTCTGATAATTGCAATAACTTCATCAATAAAGTCAAGTGCAACCTTTAAGCCCTCTAAAATATGTGCTCTTTCTTCTGCTTTTCTCTTATCGTATGTTGTTCTTCTGAAAATAATGTCATACTGGAAGTCAATGCAGTTTTGAAGCATTTCTTTAAGGGTTAAAATCTGCGGTTTTCCGTTAACTATTGCAAGTAAAATTGCGCCGAAAGTAGTCTGCAAAGAGGTATTCTTATAAATTTTATTAAGAACAACCTGCGGATTTGCATCTTTTTTAAGGTCAACTATGATTCTAATACCGCCGTCACGCTTTGAAGAATAGTCAACAACATCGTCAATACCTTCAATTCGTTTATCAGCCGCTAAATCATAAATATTTTTAACCAAATCCTGCTTTTTAACCTTATAAGGAATTTCGGTTATAACAATTCTGTATTTTCCATTCTTTGTTTCTTCAATTTCTGCTTTACCGCGAAGAATAATCTTACCGCGGCCGGTAGCATAAGCGGCACGAATACCGCTTCTTCCCATAATAATCCCGCCTGTTGGGAAGTCAGGTCCTTT
>JAZNBX010000050.1:0-5168 GCA_045587265.1 Acutalibacteraceae bacterium
TGGTTTAATTATTGCTTTTGCTTATTTCTATACATCAATTCAATACAATCCTGTTGAAATGGCAAACAACTTAAGAAAAAATAACGGTGCAATCCCTGGTATTCGTCCAGGTAAACCTACCGCAGATTTCATTAAAAAGATTCTTTCCAGAGTAACCCTATTGGGTGCATTACTCTTAAGTATTATTGCTTTACTACCAATCTTTATGTCGCTTGCAAACAGCACCGGCATTTCAATCGGTGGTACATCAATCCTCATCGTTGTGGGCGTTGCCCTTGACACTGTTAAAAACCTTGAGTCTCAAATGATGATGCGTCATTATAAGGGATTCCTCGACTAATAGGAGAAATGCGATGAATTTGATACTTTTAGGTGCACCGGGAGCAGGTAAGGGCACACAAGCAGAAATTATCTGCGAGAAAATGTCCATTCCTGCTATCTCTACCGGTAACATCATCAGAGAAGCAATAAAAAACGGTACTGAGGTAGGCCTTCAGGCTAAGAGCTATATTGATAGCGGTAACCTCGTACCTGATGAAGTAGTAATCGGAATCATTAAAGAGCGTTTGGATAAAGACGACTGTGCAAATGGTTTCATTCTTGATGGTTTTCCTCGTACCATTCCTCAAGCCGAAGCGCTTGATGCTATGGGTGTAAGGATAGACACTGTTTTGGAAATAGACGTAGCAGACGAAAAGGTTGTTGCTCGTCTTTCAGGCAGACGAGTTTGTCCTGACTGTGGTGCTAGTTATCACACCGAGTATAAAAAGCCTTCAAAAGATGGCATTTGTGATAGCTGTGGTGCAGAGCTTATCATCCGTAAGGACGATAAACCCGAAACCGTGCTAGATAGACTTAACGTTTACCACAGTCAAACCGAGCCTTTGAAGGATTACTACAAAAACTGTGGCAAACTTAAAATCGTTAAAGGACAAGAAGAGGTTGCAGATACAACCGCACTTGTTCTGAAAGCATTGGAGTTATAATTATGGTAGTGCTAAAAACTGCAAGAGAACTTTCGGTTATGCAAGAAGCATGCCGAATAGCAGCTATGGCATTACAGTTGGCAGGTGAGGCGGTCGAACCGGGTGTAACCACCGCAGAGATTGACCGCATTGCCGAGGCCTACATTCGCTCGCAGGGTGCTATTCCTAATTTTAAAAATTACAATGGTTATCCTGCTACCGCGTGTATCTCAATAAACAATGAAGTTATTCACGGTATACCCTCTAAAAAGCGCGTTATAAAACAAGGCGATATAGTTAGTATTGACCTTGGTGCCGCTTTTGAAGGTTATCACGGCGATAATGCCGCAACTTTTGCGGCAGGAGATATTTCTGAAGAAGCTAAACGCTTACTTGACGTTACTAAGCAAAGCCTTGAAAAAGGTATCGCGGCTGCAGTTGCAGGTAACAGAATAGGGGATATTTCCTTTGCTGTACAAAGCTTTGTTGAAGAAAATGGATACTCGGTTGTGCGTGATTACGTAGGTCATGGTATTGGTACTAGCTTGCACGAAGCGCCGGAAGTTCCAAACTTCGGTCGTGCCGGCAGAGGTATCAGGCTAGTTCCTGGTATGACACTTGCGATTGAACCTATGGTTAATGCAGGTGCATTTCCTGTGGATGTTATGCCTGATGGTTGGACAGTGCTAACGCATGATGGTTCACTTTCTGCCCATTTCGAGCATACCGTTGCAATCACTGCTGACGGACCAAAAATACTAACCAAAGCTAAGTAACTGTTAATACAGTGGTATGATTTTAAGGAGGCAATAAAATGTCCAAAGAGGATATGATTGAATTAGAAGGCACTGTCCTAGAGGCTATGCCTAATGCAATGTTTAAGGTGCAGATTCAAGGAGACCACGTTATTTTGGCACATATTTCAGGTAAACTTCGTATGAACTATATCAGAATTTTGCCAGGCGATAACGTAACAGTTGAAATGTCGCCTTATGATTTGACCAAAGGACGCATCGTTTGGCGTTCTAAATAAGTCGGACTTAATTTATAGGAGGTAATTTAAAATGAAAGTCAGACCTTCTGTTAAAAAGATTTGCGAAAAATGTAAAATTATCAAGCGCAAGGGAAAAGTAATGGTTATCTGTGAAAATCCTAAGCACAAGCAGCGCCAGGGTTAATCCTGCGCAAACAATTTTCTGGAGGTGCATTGAAAAATGGCGCGTATTGCTGGTGTAGACCTTCCAAGAGAGAAAAGAGTCGAGATTGGACTTACTTACATCTTTGGTATCGGTCTTACAACATCTAAAAAGATTCTTGCTGATACAGGTATCAACCCTGACGTTCGTGTAAAGGATCTTACTGAGGAAGATATATCAAAACTTCGTGAATATATCGACCACAACCTTCAGGTCGAAGGCGACCGCCGTCGAACCATAGCATTTGACATTAAAAGACTTATTGAAATCGGTAGCTATCGTGGAACACGTCATCGCAAGGGCTTACCTGTAAGAGGTCAGCGTTCAAAGACTAACGCTCGTACTCGCAAAGGTCCTAAGAAGACAATAGCTAACAAGAAGAAATAAGCGGGAGGAAGAAATATGGCAATTAAGGGTAAGAAAACTACCGCAACCCGCAGACGCCGCGAAAAGAAAAATATCGAGCGCGGTGCTGCCCATATCCAGTCAACCTTCAACAACACCATCGTTACCATTACCGACGTGCAGGGTAATGCTCTTTCTTGGGCATCTGCAGGCGAACTTGGTTTCCGTGGTTCAAGAAAGTCTACTCCTTTCGCAGCACAAAGTGCCGCTGAAACTGCAGCAAAAGCAGCTATGGAGCATGGCTTAAAAACTGTTGAAGTGTACGTTAAAGGCCCGGGCGCAGGTCGTGAAGCTGCTATCAGAGCACTTCAGTCAGCAGGTCTTGAGGTTAGCATGATTAAAGATGTAACCCCAATTCCTCACAATGGCTGCCGTCCACCTAAAAGAAGAAGAGTATAATTTGGAGGTGTAACAGATGGCAAGATATACTGGAGCAGTTTGTAAACTGTGCCGCCGTGAAGGACAAAAATTGTTCTTAAAGGGCGAGCGTTGTTATTCGGAAAAATGTTCTGTAGGTATCAGAGCTTATGCACCTGGCCAACATGGTCAAGGTCGTAAAAAGACCTCTGAGTACGGTCTTCAGTTGCGTGCAAAGCAGCGTGCAAGACGTTTCTACGGTGTTAATGAATCTCAGTTCCATCATTATTTTGAAATTGCTGAGCGTAAAACCGGCGTTACCGGTGATAACCTTTTAAGACTTCTCGAAAGCCGTCTAGATAACATTGTTTACAGAGCAGGCTATGCTTCTTCTAGAGCAGAAGCTAGACAACTTGTAGGCCATGGTCATTTTGAGGTTAACGGTCATAGAGTAGATATCGCTTCTTATCTTGTAAAAGCAGGCGATGTTATCACTGTATGTGAAAAGAGCCGCGGCTTAGATAAAATCAAAGCTGTTGCAGAAGCAAATTCAGGACGTCCTGTTCCTTCATGGATTGATGTAAATCGCGATAATATGGAAGCAAAAATTATTGCATTACCAAACCGCGACCAAATCGATGCACCTGTTGAGGAGCAGCTAATCGTCGAGTTCTATTCTAAGTAATAGTTTACTTTTGCACTTGTATTTTCCGTGCGAAATACGAGTGTACGACGAAAAATTTATACGCACGGAGAAATGGAGCTTAAGATGCAAGTATCTATTGACAAGCCCAAAATTGAATTACTTGACATGTTGCCCGATGGCACCTATGGCAAGTTTGTTATTGAACCGCTAGAAAACGGCTATGGTATAACTTTGGGTAATAGCCTTCGTCGTGTTCTGCTTTCATCACTTCCTGGTGTAGCAGTAACATCTGTAAAAATTGATGGCGTATTGCACGAGTTTTCAACCATTGATGGCGTTAAAGAAGATGTAACAGAAATCATCCTTAACGTTAAGGGTTTAACTGCTAATCTCACTAGCGATGGTCCTAAAACCGTTTATGTTGAAGCAGAAGGTCCTTGCGAGGTAACCGGCGCTTCAATTAAAGTTGATTCAGAGGTTGAAATTCTCAATCCTGAACTTCACATTGCTACTCTTGATAAGGGCGCAAAACTCGTTATGGAGCTTGTGCTTGATAAGGGTAGGGGTTATGTTTCAGCAGAGAAGAACAAGGACAGTCAAACTGTAATTGGTGTAATTCCTGTTGACTCAATCTATACTCCCGTTTTAAAGGCAAACTTCACAGTAGAGGATACTCGTGTTGGTAATGTTACCGACCTTGACCGTCTAATTTTAGAGGTTTGGACAAACGGCACAATTTCGGCTAAGGATGCAGTTTCGCTAGCTGCCAAGATACTCACTGAACATCTCAAACTTCTCGTTGATTTATCTGAGGGTCAATACTCTGGTGAAATCATGGTAGAGAAGGGCGATATCGGTAAGGAAAAAGTTCTTGAGATGACCATTGAGGAGCTTGACCTCTCCGTTCGCAGTTTCAACTGCTTAAAGAGAGCTGGAATTAACACAGTTGAGGACCTTATCAACAAATCCGAAGAGGATATGATGAAGGTTCGTAACCTCGGCAGAAAGTCGCTTGAAGAGGTTATCGCTAAGCTCGATTCGTTGGGCGTAGCATTAAGCAATAACGAAGACTAAACATTTAACTACTAACGAAAAGGAGTGGGTATAAATGCCAGGTACAAGAAAGTTGGGCAGAACCAGCGACCACAGAAAAGCAATGCTTCGTGGAATGGTTACTTATTTGCTCGAAAATGGCAAAATTGAAACCACCTTCACACGTGCACAAGAAGTACGTTCGATGGCGGAAAAATATATTACACTCGCAAAAGATGGTAGCCTTCATAACAGACGTCAGGCTATGGCCTTCATTACTAAGGACGAAGTTGTAAACAAATTGTTTAGCGAAATCGCTCCTAAGTATGCTGATGTTAACGGTGGTTATTGCCGTGTAACAAAAACCGGTCCTCGCCGCGGCGACGCTGCAGAAATGGCAATTATTGAACTCATCTAATGTGAGCAAAATATAAGACTAAAGCACCTAAAGAAATTTAGGTGCTTTTTTATTTTTATATAAAACGGCAACGATTTAAAAATTAAAATCGAAAAGAATAAAACTCTACTATAAGTATACAAAAATTAATGCAATTCTCCTTTACATAT
>JAZNBX010000051.1:0-18494 GCA_045587265.1 Acutalibacteraceae bacterium
ACACCGAAAACGGGACCCAAAGAAGGCTCGCGAAGGGCTACTGTAACGTTTTTGCCTATTCTTCTTAAACCATCAGCAAGACCTATGGTTGTAGTGGTTTTGCCCTCGCCCGCAGGGGTAGGAGTAATTGCGGTTACTAGCACTAATTTGCCATCTTTAGCCTTTGTTTCGTCCAAAAGCGATAGGTCAATTTTTGCCTTGTAATTGCCATACTGCTCAATATACTTTTCATCTACATTCGCAACCTTTGCAATTTCGCGAATGTGTTTCATTTCACACTGTTGAGCAATTTCGATATCAGATAAATAAGCCATAGTTTTTCTCCTCTTTATTTATAGATTGGGAATTTTTTGCAAAGTTCTACAACCTCTGCAGTAATTCTATCTTTATTACCCTCAAAATCGTTTATAATATCGGTAATCCAACCTGCGATAAGTTTCATTTCAGGCTCTTTAAAACCACGAGATGTAACAGCGGGTGTACCAATTCTAAGACCGCTTGTAACAAAAGGACTTGCAGGGTCGTTAGGGATTGTGTTTTTATTAGCGGTAATATGAACCTCGTCTAAACGATGCTCTAACTCTTTACCTGTAATGCCATTCTTTGTGAGATTCAAAAGCATTAAGTGGTTATCAGTACCACCTGAAACAACCTCTATTCCATTATCCATTAAGTGCCCACAAAGTGCTGCTGCATTTTTAACAATCTGCTCTTGATAAGCCTTAAATTCATCAGTTAATGCCTCGCCAAGCGCTACTGCTTTTGCGGCGATAATGTGCATTAAAGGACCGCCTTGAGTACCAGGAAAAACAGCCTTATCAATTTGTTTGCCAAGTTCTTCACGGCAAAGAATCATACCGCCCCTTGGACCGCGTAAGGTTTTATGGGTAGTGGTGGTAACAACGTCTGCATAAGGCACAGGTGAAGGATGCACGCCTGCGGCAATTAAGCCCGCGATATGCGCCATATCTACCATTAAGTATGCGCCAACCTTATCTGCAATTTCGCGGCAGCGAGCAAAATCAATAGTACGTGAATATGCGCTTGCTCCAACAACGATTAGTTTTGGTTTGCAATCTAACGCGATTCTTTCCATTTCGTCGTAATCAATCATTTCGGTTGTATCATTAACACCATAAGGAACAATATTAAAATATTTACCCGAAATATTTACAGGTGAACCATGTGACAAGTGGCCACCTTGCTGAAGATTCATACCCATAACTGTATCGCCAGGGTTAAGAAGTGCAAAGAACACTGCCAAGTTTGCATTTGCACCACTGTGTGGTTGAACGTTAGCATACTCTGCACCAAATAGTTTTTTAGCACGTTCTCTTGCGATATCCTCTACAATATCAACACATTGACAACCGCCATAATAACGCTTGCCTGGATATCCCTCTGCATATTTATTGGTTAAAACACCACCTGCGGCTAGCAAAACAGCCTTTGAAACGATATTTTCAGACGCGATAAGTTCGATATTATTTTGTTGACGCTCTAACTCCTTTTGGCAAGCCGCGGCAACATCGCTATCGTAGTTTTTTAAATCCTCAAAAAAGTTCATTATACATCCTCCATTTTCAAATATAGTTATATTATACCTATAAGTTATTACTTTGTAAAGGGTTTATACGCAAAAAGGCGCATTTATCTAAAGCATAGATAAACGCGCCCAGACGGTCGGCTTTTTAGCCCCTTGCTCCACAATGGTATACCATTTTATCCGTCAGTTACAAGGGTTAATTATATTGTAACATAAATTTTCGTTATGTCAAGAAACATATATTACATTTCTTCTAGCAAACGAATGTAAAACTCAACAGAACGATACAAAGTTTCTAATCTTATATGTTCATTGTTTCCGTGTATTGTTGAGCGTTCTTCCTTCGTTAAATCCATAGCAGAGAAGCGATAAACTTTATCAGATATCTTACCCCAATGGCGCGAGTCTGAACACTGCATCATAAGATATGGAGAAACTATTGCACCTTTCCAGGTTGCTTTTATTGAACTTACAAGTTTCTCATAACCATCACAGTTTGTAACCGAAATTCTGCTTGGCTCGGTCGAATGCAAAATAGACAAATCCACACTGTCATCTGCAATAACCTTTTTTATGTATTCTTTAGCCGATGCGACACTATCGTTTGGATTTAAACGAATATTTGAAACCATAGTGGCTTCAGGCGGAATTACGTTTGTTGCACTAGAACCGCTCATTTGTGTAAAGGCAACGGTTGTGCGGAGCAATGCGTTAAGCTCGCCACCTGATTTTTTGCAAATAATATTAAGCACCGGTTTAAAAAGCCATAGGTTTGCAAAAATCAGTCTATACACAAAGGTTGAATGTCTACCAAGCGTATCAAACATTTTACTTACAGGTGCGGTTATATGAACTTTGAACGGCTTTTTGAGAATTCTGCAACAAGCGTTTGCTAAACTATCGACCGGCATTTTAGGTTTTGGTGCAGAAGCGTGTCCGCCATTTGAAACCGATTTATAGCAAAGGTCTATCATACCTTTTTCGGCGATACCTATTAAGCCACAAGCACCTTTAACACCAGGGAAAACATCCTCTACAACAGCGCCGCCTTCATCGAGCACAATACTAGGAGTTAGGTTGTTTTCACAAAAATATTCAACTATATGCTTTGCCCCGTTACCGTTAATCTCCTCTCCGCCTGAAAAAGCAAAATAGACGTCCTTTTTCGGCGTGAAACCTAAGGAAATCAAATGGTCTGCGGCACTTAAAATAGCATTTAAAGTAACTTTTGTGTCAAGCGCGCCTCTACCAAAAAGTTTTCCATCCTCTATTACTGCATCAAACGGTGGTTTATCCCAGCCGCTTTCATTTACAGGAACAACATCATAATGCGACATAAAAACCGACGGGTCGCCTTTTTCTTTACCTTTCCATAAAAACAACAAACCTCTATCGGAAAACTGTTTTATTTCGCATACCTTATAAACGTTTTTATAAAGATTCGGCAAAAGTTCTAAAAACTTATCAAACTCAAAATCATCCTCCAATTTACTATCTTTATAAGAAATGGTTTTACATTTAATTAACTCTTGTAAATTTTTAGTTGCTTTTTCCTTATCAAAGATAATATCACAATACTGCACAGAGTTATCTGCCTTGGGAGTGAACATAAGGGCGCGAACAATTATATATAGTAGAAAAAGAGCCGCTATTGCAACTATTATCCACCACATTTAAAGCATCCCCTTTTTATACATAATTCTTGCAACAATCAAAGTAAATACAACACCAACAGGCACCATAATACCAACCGTGCCAGAATTAAGCGCAGGCACAAAGATAAACAACGCAAGCATTAGTATTACAGGTGCTATCGAAAGTTTAAGATTTTTAGAAATAAATACAACTGCTAAGCCACCAAAAAGTGCAGGCAAAATCATATCAAAAGCAGGAACTAATACCGGCGACTCTAAAATAGGTGTTAACGGAACAATACATATAACACCAATGATAATAATCAACGTAGTTACTATACTTGAAACAGCAATAGCAATAGTAGAAATAACCTCGCCCTCTTCGCTAGATGCCTTAACGTTAGCCCTTTCCATTGCATCAATAGCGCAAGGAAGTTTAAGGTTAGATATATTACCTGTTATAAAAGAAAGATATGTACCGCCCGCACCAAGCATAGGAACATAGGTAAATATTTCGATAATACCTACCGCCCAATACATAGGCGCAGTAGCAAGCAAACCTTTAATTAAAACGGAATAATTAGGCGCAACGCCAAAAATTATTGAAACTGCCAAAGGTAGACAAAGTAGGATAACACCAATGATAATTCCCCAGATGCGACCATCGCGGTGCACTCTATTCATATAATTACTCATAAGTTTGCCCCCTATCCTAACCACGCAGTAAATGGTATTGCAGAAGCCATACCACCAACAAGGCTTAAAGGCAATGCATAGTCTGTTAACCAACGCACTTTTAGTTTTGTTGCCAAAATGCCGCATACTGCCATAATCAAAGCCGCTACAAACATAACACAAACAGGAATTAACCCTGAAATATCACCCGAGAATACGTTCGTTACGTCGCAGAATACATAACCCAAAAAGGCAGAAATCATACCAAGAAACATAGCGTTATTGAAAATCTCGCCCCATTTTTTGTCCTTCATACCCATTTTGGTTAATCCACTTTGTATTTTTTTAGTTACAAAGGGAACGAAAACTATACCCGCGGCAATACCCAGTGTCATAACCCAGAGAATAGTTACATACAAAGAAGGGTCGGTTATGGTTGTTCCTGCGCCAACACCCGCTGCTTCTAGCGCGTTGCCAGCGGCAACAGTTTCATAAGAAATTGAGCCTATAACCGAAAGTCTTAACCAAGGCAAAGCCACACCTAAACTTTTTGAAAGAGCAACAACACCAACAAGAATTGCGATAGCGGGTGCTACCGTGAATATTGCTGCAGATGAAATAGTTTTCTTAACTGTGCTGCTATCAATACCTAATTCTTTAGCACGACGAACTGCGCGCACTAAAAAATAAACAGATTGTGCAAGCACTAATGCAATAATTGCCGCAACTATAATAAATAGTATTGGACTATTTACGTTAAATTGCATTTAATCCCCTCCTTGAATTATATCTACGCTATGCCACAGCATAATTAACGCGATAATGTTACTTATTTAATATCTTTTAAGAACTCGCCGATTTTGCTTAATGCAATTTTTATATGTTCTGTTGAATAACAGTAAGAAGCTCTTATAAAACCCTCGCCTGATTCGCCAAATGCGGTGCCCGGAACTAATGCTACCTGCTTTGAATAAAGTAATTTTTCGCAAAATTCCTCACTAGTCATACCCGTGCTTTTTATTGATGGGAATGCATAGAAAGCGCCCTTTGGTTCGTGACATTTGAGGCCTAGTTTATTAAATCCGTCAACCATAAGTCTACGGCGAATATCATACTCTTCTAGCATTTCTTCTACAACATCGTCGCACTCGGTCATAGCAGCGATAGCGGCATACTGCGATGTAGTAGGCGCACACATTATTGCAAACTGATGTATTTTTGTTATCTGCGAAAGAATTTCTTTTGGACCGCAAGCGTAACCTAGACGCCAACCTGTCATAGAAAAAGCCTTTGAAAAGCCGTTGATAACAATAGTGCGCTCGCGCATATCATCCAAAGATGCAATCGAAACGTGGTTGCTATTAGAGTAGGTTAATTCGGAATAAATCTCGTCCGAAATAACAATTATATTGGTGCCACGAAGCACCTTTGCAATTTCCTCTAAATCTTCTTTCTCCATAATTGCACCCGTTGGGTTGCAAGGGTACGGAAGAATTAAAACCTTGGTTTTATCGGTGATTTTTGCGCGAAGTTCTTCGGCTGTTAATTTAAAGTTGTTTTCTGCCTTAGTTTCTATAATTACCGGCACACCGCCTGCAATAACCGTAATTGGCTCATAGCAAACGTAACTTGGTTGAGGAATTATGACCTCATCGTCCTTATTTACTAAAGCACGAATAGCCATATCGATAGCCTCACTACCGCCGACAGTAACTAAAATTTCATTCAAAGGCTCGTATTTAAGATTATATTTTCTGTTAACGTATTTGGAAATCGTTTCACGTAACGTAAGCAAGCCGCTATTAGAAGTATAACGAGTTTTGCTTTCTTCTAAAGCCTTAATACCTGCTTTCCTTACCTGCCAAGGCGTTGGGAAATCCGGCTCGCCAACACCTAAAGAAATAACGTTTTCCATTGTTTCGGCAATATCAAAAAACTTTCTGATACCCGAAGGTTTTATCTCTTTAACAGAAGGGTTTAAAAGTTCATCGTACTTAATCAAAACGAAAAGCTCCCCCTATCGTCGCTTGTATCATCAAGCAACTCTACATCGAGTTCTTTATATCTACGAAGCACAAAATGAGTAGCGGTAGAGGTAACGTTCTCAAGGGTTGAAAGTTCTTTTGCAACGAACAATGCAACCTCTTGGAAGGTTTTACCCTTAACAACTACGTTTAGGTCGTAACCGCCTGACATAAGGTAAACGCTCTCTACCTCGGGGTATTTCATAACACGTTTAGCAACATCTTCAAAACCGATGCCTGCTTTAGGAGATACTTTAAGTTCAATAATAGCGGAAACGTATGTATTATCCAATCTCTCCCAGTCAATTACTGCCTTGTAGCCACGGATAATACCGCTTTCTTCCATTGATTTAATTTCTTTAGAAATTTCTTCCTCAGTTCTACCTGTCATAACACCGAGTTCACTATTGGTTTGGCGCGAATTTTTGTTTAACAATTTTAAAAGTTTTAAGTTCATAAAAATTCTCCTATCATAATTTATTATTTATATTAATTTGAAAGTTCTTTTGTTCTTTTGTATGCCGCTTGGATACAGTCATTGACGTTATCACCAAAGCCGCTATTTTCTAAAACCTTAACACCCTCTATTGTGCTACCACCCGGACTACAAACGTTTTGACACAATTTTTCGGGCGAAATATCGCTTTTTAAAACCATTTCAGCAGCACCTTTTACTGTAAGTGCCGCAAGTTTTAATGTTTCCTTATACGGAACGCCGCATTCTGCGCCGCCTTTTGCTATCGCATCAATAAACATATACGCGTATGCAGGACTGCAACCTGAAACTGCAGTTGCGGCATCTATTAATGCTTCGTCTATATTAACAAGACTGCCAGCTCTCCCCAAAAGTTCTAAAAACAGTTCAAGTGTATCATTATTAGCGCCGTTTGCGGTATAGAGTATCACACCCATACCTACCGCCGCAGGTGTATTTGGCATAATTCTGATTACCGCATTGCCATCAAGGGCGCTTTCAATACTTTGAGAGTTAACACCTGCCGCCATTGAAACTACAACCGCATCTTTTTTTAGGTGTGGTGCAATCTCTTTAAGCACCGACGGGATAATATTTGGTTTTACCGCGAGAAAAACGAAATCGCAACTTTTAGCAATTTCAATATTATCACAAACCTTACCACCCGTTTCGCAAGAAAGCAAATTAGCGTTTTGGTGGTTTAGGTCGGATAAAAAGAACCTACACTCTTTTTGGCATTTATTCACCGCCATAGCAATAATAGAGCCCATATTGCCACAGCCTATAAAACCAATATTTAGCATATTCGCCCTCCTTTATCTTATTTGTCCGTTTCCACGAATTACGTATTTGTATGTATTAAGTTCACTTAGCCCCATTGGACCTCTAGCGTGCAACTTTTGGGTTGAAATTCCCATTTCGCAACCCAGACCGAACTCTCCGCCGTCTGTAAATCTTGTAGAAGCATTTACATAAACCGCCGCACTATCCGTGCCATTAACAAATATATCTGCATTTTCTGCATTGTTTGTAACGATTGCCTCGCTATGACCGGTTGAGTGTTTTAATATATGACTCACCGCGGCGTTCACGTCATCAACAATTTTTACGGCTAAAATATAATCTAAAAATTCGGTATCAAAATCAGTATCGCTTGCCTTTATGCCATCGATAATTTGTGCAGACCTTTCGCATAGGCGAAGTTCTACACGATTAAAAAGACGCTCTTTTAAGCGTGGCAAAAACTCTTTTGCAATATCGGAATTTACCAGGCAAACCTCCGCTGCATTACAAACTGATGGGCGCGAAGTTTTTGCATTATCAATAATATTTAGTGCCATATCTATATCGGCATCTTTATCAATATAAACGTGGCAAATACCAGTGCCTGTTTGTATGCAAGGTACAGTAGCATTCTCTACACAGGCTTTGATAAGTCCTGCGCCACCGCGTGGAATAAGCAAGTCCACGTAACCAACCGCCTGCATTAGTTCGGTGGCACTCGCTCTAGTTGTATCCTCTACTAACTGTATTAGATTTTCGGGCAAGCCACATTCTTTTAAAGCGCCACGCATAGCGGTTACTATTGCTTTAGAACTTCTATAAGCCTCTTTACCGCCACGGAGTACACAGACATTACCGCTTTTAAAAGCAAGCGCCGCCGCATCTGATGTAACGTTTGGTCGGCTTTCATAAATTATAGCAACAACGCCAACCGCTACCGATACTTTTTGAATCTTAAGCCCGTTATCGCGTAGATTTTCGCTTATAACCTTACCTACGGGGTCGGGCAATTCTACAACGGTTAAAATACCTTTTGCCATACCCTCAATTCTTTCGGGGGTCAAGGTTAATCTGTCTAGCATAACGTCGCTTACAGTTCCCCTAGCGGCATCAAGGTCTTGCTTGTTGGCGTTTAATATTTCCTCTGTGCTTCTGATTAAAGCCTCCGCCATTTTTTGAAGGGCATTGTTTTTTGCCTCGGTAGTAATACTGCCTAGCGTTCCCTTAAGCACCGACGCGTTTAATAATATTTCTTTTGTTGTCATTTACGTTTACCCACAAATCTAGTGCCAATTTGCTTACCTTCTATAATATCATATAAAACATCAGGGTCGTCACCATCGGCAATAACTACGTCCGTTCCCTTTTCCATACAAATTTCGGCAGCCTTTAGTTTTGTTGCCATACCACCGGTGCCAAGATTTGAGCCCTTACCGCCTGCCGCAAGTTTAATTTCTTCGTTAATTTCCTCAACAACAGGTATAAGTTTAGCCTCTTTATCACTTCTGGGGTCGGAGGTGTATAGTCCGTTAATATCGGTCAACAAAACCAATAGTTCTGCGCCAACGTTCACAGAAACTATTGCCGCCAAAGTGTCGTTATCGCCAACCGAGATTTCATCGGTTGCAACGGTATCGTTCTCGTTAATAATTGGCAATGCGCCAAGTTCTATGAGCCTATTGGTCGTTAATTTAAAGTTATTAAGCCTTTCAGGATGTTGCATATCCACACCGGTTAAGAGAAGTTGCGCTACCGTATGGTTGTATTCTGAAAAAAGTTTATCATACACATACATGAGTTCGCACTGACCTACCGCCGCCGCGGCCTGTTTTGTGGGCATATCTAATGGTCTTGAATCTAACTGAAGTTTTCCAACACCCATACCAATAGCACCCGAGGATACCAAAATAACCTCGTGTCCTGCATTTTTAAGGTCGCTTAAAACCTTACTGAGTTTTTCTATGTGACGAATGTTGATATGACCTGTGCTATACGCCAAAGTCGATGTACCAACTTTTACAACAATTCTCATTTTAACTCACCGCTTAATAATTTCTTTAATGATTTATTTGATACAATAATTTTCACAATGATTACGCCTGCAACAGTACCAAAAGCCGCTTGTGCCAAATTAAATGGTATTGCTACTGCGGCCGCACCTACGCCATACAAAACCGCCTCGAACAAGAAATAGCCTAAAACCATAACAAGTTCTGCTAAAAGCGCTACAAGTAAATTTTGTATAAAAATCCCTTTTTGCTTACGTTTTAATATTATAAACAAAGCAGACGCTATGAGTGCTACAAGTGCCTTTATAACGAAGGTCGCAGGCATATACAAAGCATATCCGCTAAACAAATCTGCAAGGCATGAGCCGATACCTGCCGCCAAAGCAGCATACCAAGGGTTAAGTAAAAATGCGGCAACGACAATTAGCGCGTCACCCATATGTATATACCCGCCGTTTACCATTGGTATAGGTAATTTTGGGAACATAGTTAGTACACAAATTAAAGCAGACATAACTGCCGCTAATATTATATTTTTGGTGTTTTTCTTAACTGTTGATTTCATTTTTTATAGAACCTTTCATATACAAAATATAACAATTCATATTATTATAGCATATAAGATAGCATTTTTCAATATTTACTGACCTAAAAGTTGGCTTTCCTTATTATCAAAATTTTTAATTTTAGGGGTTGACATTTCAAAAACTATGTCATATAATATCATTTGTTCGGAATGCTGCTATGGCTCAGGTGGTAGAGCACGTCCTTGGTAAGGACGAGGTCACCGGTTCAAATCCGGTTAGCAGCTCCAAAGCCCCAAGGACGATAAGTTCTTGGGGCTTACTTTTTACCTATTACCTCTTCACTCTTACCTAAAAAATTTTCTTGGGGCTTTGGGAAGTAATAAGTAAGAAGTAAGAGGTAATAAGTATTTTGCAAGGCTTTGCCTTGCTCTTTTTATTTTATAGTAGTATAATGATTTTAAGAAAGGCGGTGATGTATTGAAAAAGGTTTTAATAGCGATTATTATACTATCTATGCTTGTTTTAGTGGGTTGCCGCAAAAAAGACCCTTTTAGGAATTACGATATTGTTTTTAGCAGCAGCGAGGAGTCGGGCATAAAGGAAATTGAAAGCGAATTTTCATACACACCTCAACCAAATTACAGCACCGATGACGTAACCTTGGTGCATTTTACCGATACTGTTAAAAGAGGCTTAAAAGCAGAAATTGCAATTAAGGGCGAGCCGAATACTTTTTACACCATAAAAGTAACATATTCTTCGGGTGTTAGCCGTTCTAAAGAACTAGAATCAAGGAACTCTGACGAAAACGGCTACGTTGCTTGGCAGTGGACGGTTGGTGCTAAAACAAAGGTTGGCGAATATCCTGTTGAAATATACCTAAAAGATACAAGAAAACTAAAAACAACACTAACTGTAACTGACAAATAAAAGCGGTGCTTTAAGAACTAACTTAAAACACCGCTTTTTTACATAAACTTTAAAATAATACCCACACATACGGCAACTATTGCCGCAGTTCCGCCGAACAAAAATACTAGTTTTTTGTTTTTTTTAAGTTTCGTTTTTTTGGGGTTATTTATAGGTTTTACTATATCTTTTTCGGTTTCTATTAACTTTAAAAACTCACTTGCATTATCCCGCAATTTTGCTTCGGACATATCTGCAAATTCAGGTCTTATAAAAAGTATTGCTTTTTCAAAATATCGATTATCTGTACTGTTAATTTCTATTATTTGCTTGTTTACACCACGAAGCATTATATCACTCCAATCAGTGTTATTTTTGGAACAGAGCGAATTTTTTATACAATTATTTTATGTAGCATTATGCTAGTCTAATAACAAGGTTTACTTATTAAATTTTTTATGTTAAAATAGCCTTGGTGATAATATGGATTTTACTTTAGAAAACGTTACCTGTCTTGACCTAAAAGAAACCTTGGATTGCGGTCAGTCTTTTAGGTGGAAACCTATAGATGAAAACACCTGGTATGGTATTGCTTTCGGCAAAGAACTAACCTTATCATTACAAAACGGCAGGCTTACTTTTTATAACACAACCAAAGAAGAATACGAACTAATTTGGAAAGAATATTTTGATTTTAGGCGTGATTATGAGAAGATTGAAGACTTTATGAAAAAGGACGAAATGCTTAATAAAATGCTCCTAGTTTCAAGCGGAGTCAGGGTGCTTAATCAAGAGCCTTGGGAGACGCTTTGTTCCTTTATTATCTCACAAAACAACAACATAAAACGCATTAAAGGTATTGTTGAAAGGCTTTGCGAAATGTATGGCGAAAAACTCGAAAACGGATACGCTTTCCCTACTGCACAAACTATTTCTAAATTAAGTTTAGACGACCTAGCGCCCTTGCGAGCAGGTTTTCGTGCAAAGTACATACTTGATGCGGCTAAAAAGGTTGCAAGCGGAGATGTCGATTTTAATAAAATTATGACCCTTTCTTTAGAAAATGCAGAAGCGGAACTTATGAAAATCCACGGTGTTGGATTAAAGGTAGCCGACTGCACTTTACTGTTCGGTTTAGGCTTTGCAGAAGCATTTCCAAAAGATGTTTGGATAAAACGTGCAATGCCAATACTTTTCCCAAAAGGACTACCCAAAGGTAGCGAAGGTATTGAGGGAATTTTGCAGCAATATATATTCTCTTATGCTAGAAAAACTAAACTTGAGATATAAAAAAAGACCGCAAATGCGGTCTTTTTTGTTAGTCCAATTGCCAGTCTATTGGCGTTAGGTTTGCATCTATTAGGATTTCGTTTGTTTTTGAAAAATGCCTACAACCAAAGAAGCCGCTATATGCCGAAAGCGGACTCGGGTGCGGTGCTTCTAACTTTTTATGTATTGGATTAGTTATTAGTTGCGCCTTAGTTTTAGCGTTTGCGCCCCACAAAAGAAAAACAACGGGGGTTTCTTTGTTATTAAGTTCGGATATTACCCTATCTGTAAACTTTTCCCAACCCTTGCCTTTGTGGCTGTTTGGTGTATGCTCGCGCACGGTCAGTACATTGTTAAGCATCAAAACGCCTTGTTTTGCCCATTTTGTAAGTTCGCCATGGCCGGTATATTTAAAACCAACGTCACTTTCTAGTTCCTTGAACATATTTTTTAGTGATGGCGGCGGCTCTATGCCCTTTTGTACCGAAAAGCAAAGTCCGTGTGCTTGTCCTTCGCCGTGGTACGGGTCTTGACCGATGATTACGACCTTGGTATCAGCAAAGGACGTATATCTTAGCGCATTAAAAATATTCTCCATTTTTGGATAAACAGTTTGCTTTGTATACTCTGCGCGCAAAAACTCGCGCAAAAGCATATAATATGGTTTTTCGAATTCGTCTTTTAATATGTTAGTCCAATCGTTGCCTAAATCAATCATATAGCAAAATCCTTTTTGTTAAGTATAAGTACAGTATAGCAGAAATTTTTATTTTTTCAACTTTATATTGAATGTGGCGGTATTGTGTAGTATAATCTAATAAAGACTTTTAGGGGGGATTTTCTGTGAACTTTACTTCTATTGGCGGCGAATTTGTGGAAGGTTACTGCCTTATAAAAACTGCCGACGTTAAAACCACCGCTAAGGGTATGAAATACCTGGACCTCATGGTTGCAGACAGTAGCGGAGAAATGAATGCAAAATATTGGAATCTTACCGACAAAGAGCAAGACCTATATAAATCGGGCGACGTTGTTAAAATTCGTGGCTCTATTGCGCCATACAATAACGTTGACCAACTTAAAATTGATAGAATCAGGCATACTACCGCGGAGGATAATATCGACGTAAACGATTTTGTTCCAAGCGCCGAATATAAGCCAGAGGATATGTATAACGAATTACTAAAAATAGCAAACGGTTTTGAGGACCAAGACCTAAAAGCGTTGGTTACGACTATTTACGAGCGCAACCGTGAGGTAATGCTTTACGTACCTGCCGCTTTTAAATTACATCACGCTATTCGTGGAGGGCTTTTATACCACGTGCTTTCAATAGTAAGGCTTTGCGAAAAGGTTTCCGAGGTTTATCCGTTTATTGATAGAGAGTTACTAATCTCCGGCGCTATGCTTCATGATATTGCAAAGATTGCCGAATTTAGCCTTAATTCAACAGGCCTTGTAGAAGAATATTCCACAAAAGGCAACCTTTTAGGCCATATACCTATGGGTGCTATGATTGTTGATAACGTTGCAAAAGAACTCGGTATTAACGAAGAAACTGCAATGCTTATTGAACATATGATATTATCGCACCACGGCAACCCTGAATATGGCGCAGCCGTAAGACCTATGTTCTTAGAAGCCGAACTTTTGAGTGAACTTGACCTTATGGATTCTAGAGTATATGAGATTTTAAGCGCAACCAAAGACCTTGAAAAAGGCAAATTCTCCTCTCGCCAATGGGCGCTTGATAACGTTAAACTTTACAACCACAAAAGAAAATCCGGTTTTGACGGCGCAAAGTTATTCTAAAGGGAAAAACAAATGATTATTTTAATTTCTGGTGCTTCGCACACGGGTAAAACTGCATTATCGCAAAAACTGTTAGAGAAATACAAATACCCGTATTTTTCAATAGACCACTTAAAAATGGGACTAATTCGTAGCGGGAATACCTACCTGACGCCAACTAGTGACGACGAGAATTTGACCGAATATCTGTGGCCTATTGTTCGTGAAATTATTAAAACTACCATAGAAAACGGCCAAAATCTAATTGTTGAGGGTTGTTACGTTCCTTTTGATTGGGAAAACGATTTTACCGACAAGTATCGTCAAAACATTAGGTATTGTTGCCTTGTGATGAGCGAAGATTATATTAAAAACAACTTTGATATAATTAAAAACTATGCAAATGTAATTGAAAACCGAGTAGATGATGACTGCACTATCGAAACCGTACTTGCCGACAACGCAAAGGTTTTATGGGAAGCCAAAAGGCATAACGTTAATTACATACTTATTGATAACGATTATAAATTTGATATAGACCTATAAAAAAGCCACCCATACGGGTGGCTTTAGTTTTTAATAGTTCTGTTTTCTTACTTCGAAGTAGCTTTGAGCGTGGTTGCAAACAGGACACTCATCAGGTGCTTTTAAGCCTACAACGATGTGTCCGCAGTTGCGGCACTCCCATACTGTTACGCCACTCTTCTCAAATACCTGTTTTGTTTCAACGTTGTTGAGAAGTGCGCGATATCTTTCTTCGTGCTCTTTTTCGATTGCGGCAACGCCACGGAAACGCTTTGCAAGGTCGTGGAAGCCTTCTTCTTCAGCCTCCTGAGCCATACGCTCGTACATATCAGTCCACTCAGCATTTTCGCCCTCGGCAGCGTGTAATAGGTTCTGTGCGGTATCGCCTAGTTCGCCAAGTTCTTTAAACCAAAGTTTTGCGTGCTCTTTTTCGTTGTCTGCGGTTTTTAGGAATAGTTCTGCAATTTGCTCAAAGCCTGCTTTTTTAGCAACAGAAGCAAAGTAGGTGTACTTGTTTCTAGCCTGAGACTCGCCTGCAAATGCCTCCCATAGATTTTTCTCTGTTTTTGTTCCTGCATATTTGTTAGTTGCCATTTCTTTTTCCTCCTTGAATTTTGTTGCGGGTACATGACATATTGGACATTCTTGCGGTGCGGAAGTTCCCTCGTGAACATATCCGCAAACTGTGCATACAAATTTACTCATTTAATTTTCCTCCTCAAAAATCATTTGACACTTAGGACAAATCCCCTCGAAAACGGTACGATGCCTTGAAACCTTAAAACCTGTGGTGCTTGCGGCATTCTCATCAAGTTCGTTTGTGTATGGCGAAGGTACGTCGAATACCTTATCACAGCTTGTGCATATAATGTGGTAGTGCTTATCAGGTCTTAAATCAAACCTGTCAGCAGTTGGCACCTTAATATGCAGTATATGGCCGTTTTCGGAAAGAACGTTTAAGTTTCTATACACAGTGCCGCGGCTTATATGGCTATCTAACTTGCGAACATCAAGATAAATCTCGTCTGCAGTTGGGTGGTCCATTCTCTCGCGAACCGCATCTAAAACTATTTGCCTTTGCCTTGTATTTCTCTGTTGCATCGTATCGCCTCCTTATCGCTAATAGGATTTGATACTATTATGGCATAGATTTTTATAATTGTCAATACTTTTTTATAAATTTTTTCAAAAATATTCGCATTGACAACTTTTTGTGGGTGGTATATAATGAATTTAAAGAAAATACTTGTTGAAACAAGTCAAAATGGAGGATGTAAAATGAAAAAATTTCTAAAAGATTTTAAAGAATTCGCAATGAAAGGCAACGTAATTGATATGGCAGTCGGTGTTGTTATCGGTTCTGCCTTCGGTAAAATTGTTTCTTCCTTTGTTGCAGATGTTGTTACACCACTTCTCGGTCTATTACTTGGCAAAATCAAGTTTACCGATTTGCGTTGGGTAATCAAAGCCGCAGGCGCCGACCCTGTTGCAGAGCCTGAGGTTGCTCTTACATACGGCAACTTTTTACAAAGCGTTATCGACTTTTTAATTATCGCGCTTGCTATATTTATTGTATTGCGCGTGATTATGAACCTTAAAGACCGCTTTACTAAAAAGGAAGAAGAGGCAGCTCAAGAAGTTCCTGCCGAGCCCGAGCAATCCGAAGAACTTAAAACACTTATCGAAATCCGCGATTTGCTTAAAAAAGATAAATAATAAAAAAAGACCTGCCACAGCAGGTCTTTTTTATTGGTGAAGGGGCGCACAAAATCGGAGCGCTTTAAATTCGTAGGTTATGGTTTTGAACTCCTCCATATTTCAAAAAATTATTTTTCATTATTGGAAATTTGTTTTTCAATCTCTTTTATTAACTTACCATTATATTTAAAATTTCGTGCAAACCAGCCTGGTCCGTGAACAATTGAATCATTGCCAGTGATATTCTTTGCCAACTGTGTCATATAAAGAATTTCACCATTAAATTCAATCTTTCTTCTATTTACAACTCTACACTTTATAGTAGTATCATTTGCATATTCTAATTCAGCATTGTTTGGAATTTGCCAATCATCAAAAGTATAGTTTGAATGTCTTGCCTTTTTTTCTAACTGTATTTCTTCAGCAATTTTTTCAGCTTTTCTTTCAATTGGATTCGGTTCCCATTTTTTCAATCTATTTGTGAAATTATGTATTTCTGCAATAGCTTCTAAAAGTGAATATGCATCTTCGGCGGACATTGCATAAAATTCACGAACTCTCTTTTTGCCATTAAAATTGTCGATAGAGCGTAAATCAGAATTCAACTTATCTATAATAGAATGGATTTTCAAATCCGATAAACGCGAATCTACTTCATAAGTTGCATAAACCCGAAATGCAAATGGTGTACACTCGCTATTGTTAAGCTGTTGAAGTCTGTTATCAACATTGTCTGCGTATCCAATTTTCACATAGTCTGGGAAAGATGGATTGGTTAGTATATAAATATATCCTTTTAGACTTTCTTTATGTAAATTTTCAGTACATTCTAAACAGATGTTTTCTGATTTTTCGAGTAGAAGTTCATCAATCGTACATTTGAGCGTGTTTGCAAAAAGAATCAATGTATCAAAGTCACATTCTCGTCTTTCTGTTTCATAACAAGCAATGGTATTTCTTTTTAATTTTGTTGCTTCTGCAAATTGTTGCTGTGTAAATCCTCTTTCCGTTCTAATCCTTTTTAAATTTTTTGAAAAAGTACTATTCATTTGTTGTTCTCCTTTGCCGTGTTAATAGAAGCGATTAAGATTCTCTTTATTTCCAAACAATCATCAAGTAGGGAATTGCTCATTTTACCATCTATATATTCAGACATATACAGCAGTTTAATCCAATATTCCGTTTCGGCAGTTTCTTTTAACGCTATATGCATTTTAGAAATAAAATCTGCTTTGCTTTGACCATAATTTGCCTCGTTTATATTTGCACCTATACTTGTACCACTGCGAACTATTTGTTTTGAAATAACTGTTTCCTTTTTGTTTTTTATTAAATGCTGATGCAATTTTACAATTCGTGCTGCAAAAGCAATAGATTTATCTATAAGCAAATTTTCTTTCATTTAAAGCACCGCCTTTTTTCATATTATAGCAGAAATAACCGCTTAAATCAATTATTCATTATTCATCAGCGTAAGCGATTTCATCATTCATTATTCATTATGAAAATCCGTTTTAATGAATGATGAATATTGAATAATGAATAGTGAATAATACAAAACGAAAATCCTGCCGACAATAATCGACAGGATTTTCGTTTTGGCTGGGGAATAGGGATTCGAACCCCAACAAACAGAGTCAGAGTCTGTCGTGCTACCGTTACACAATTCCCCAATATTTTCTTAACAAAAATATTATACCCTTTTTTTAAATTATGTCAAGCATTAAATTTAAAAATCGCTTGAAAAATTTATTATTGTATGTTAATATACTTTTGCTTGGGAGCGTAACGCACTTACAAACGCACCTCAATCTAAAATTTCAAAACACAAATCACTAAGTGTATCACATTCGGGGTTATAGCGCAGTTGGTAGCGCACCACACTGGCAGTGTGGGGGTCAGGGGTTCGAATCCCCTTAGCTCCACCAAACGAGAGGCTCGGCACCCAATCCGGTCTAAAGTCTTGTGCTAATTTTAAATTAGCGGCTCGACCAAAAGTTCGTCTTTGGGTACTGTAGCTCCACCCCAAAAATCCAAGTCGCAAGACTTGGATTTTTTATCCATTGCGAAAGTGAGGGTATGCAATTACTTAAAAAGATGTCGGTGAATGGCGGCTTTCGTTTCGGTATGATATAAGTCGAAACGGAGGTGATAAAATGGATATCTTTTTATATTTGTTACTACAAATCATTAATGGTTTTGATTGGAAACCTGAATTTGGCGAAAGTAAAAACTATAAAAACTGGATAGCAATATTGGATTTAAAAACTTGCCCAATATGCAGAACAATGCACGGTAAAATATGGCGACTAGAAGAAAAACCCGAAATCGAACCAGGTTTTCATGATTGGTGCCGATGTGAAATTAAAATTATGAAAACAGTAAAATCCGGAACCGCCACAACAAAAAGATTGGATGGTGCGGATTGGACATTAAAGTACGAATCAAAATTACCGGATTATTATTTAACCAGTGCCGATGCCAAGTCAAATGGTTGGAAACCTAAATTAGCGAATCTATCAATAGTTTGTCCAAATAAGATGATATTTGGTGGAGAATATTATAATGATAATGGTCATTTACCGAGCAAAGAGGGTCGTACTTGGTATGAAGCAGATATAAATTATAG
>JAZNBX010000052.1:0-32343 GCA_045587265.1 Acutalibacteraceae bacterium
TTCTTCACTTCAGTTTGGTTATAAAACCTTAGACGTTTGTAACGCTATTGAGCAAATTATATACATTCTTTTCCCCGATAAAAATTTTCAGTTCCACAACAATATATTAACTTATAATTTTATTGACAAAGCCTTTTTCCTGTGCGGTGAAAAGAAATACGATGAAGTTATAAAAGAACTTGAAAAAGCAAGATACCACGCCGAGCAGGATACAATATTTGTAAAACAAAATAGTTATCAATATACTGCACCCTTGTTCAATTTAGTTGGCGGCGAAAAACCTATAAGCGATGTTACCGAAACACCCCTTGACGGCTTTAGAGCAGCCCTCACCAATAACCATTGCTTTGACCCAATTCGCGAACGAAAAGAGTTTAAAGCATTGCTCAAATAATATAATAACGAAAGCGGAGTGGGAATCCACTCCGCTTTGCTAGTTATTAGTCTATAGTAGCCTTAATGCGATTATAGAGAAGGGTTACAATATCCTCTTCCGTTTCCCACATTATTGTATTTTTTTGTGCTATATCGAAGTGTAAAACAGTCCCTTTTTTACATAATTGAATTACCGGTTTCCCTAACCCCATTGCATACCCTTCCTCAAAATATGCTCCGTTGTTTTGATGCGTTAGATCTACAACTACAAACTTGCTATCCTTAATCTGTTTTAAAAGTTCTGGAGTTATTAAGTCATTATGTTGTACTTCATCAATGAAAATTGGAGAATACTCCGCTTTTTTGACACCCTCTCGTATTGCTTCACGAAGTGTCTTTGTATCATCTCCAAACTTCATCGCAACAAGAACATTGCGACTATTGGTACTATTTTTCTGCAATTCATCTATGCGGGCATAGCCTGCCGGCATTAATGATAAATCTACCCATTCCTCTTCGCTCGGACCATCGTTGTACCGTATGTATTCATTATTAGAAAGATAGTCCAAAAAATACTTTATTTCAATTTCGCAATCTTCTTTTCGCTCAATCCACTTTCCGTAACCAGTTGACGAATACTCTGGGTTTATTTCTTCCCGATCGATAAATAACATTCCTAATAATTCTTTAAAACTAAGTGTTATCGGCTGACCAATATGAGGAGTACGAGAATTAATATAAAGCAAAATATAATCAACACGTTCAGCGAAAGTTTTTGGATACCAATTTTCGATCATTTCTGCATCCATATGAACTGGACGACCATGTGTATTATTTCCGTCTTTAAAATCTTGATTGTATTTATCACAAGTTTCCTTATCCAAAGTAGTGTGGTAACGGTATTCTACCACATTTTCGTATGAGAAACGATGATAAAGCAAATATGACGCAAGGTGGTTTTTGTTTATATCAGAAAAGCCATCATAATAACCTATCTGAAATCTTCCACACAAGGGACACTCATAGAAAACTCTGCCTTTTTCGTGATCTGCACTACTTGTCGCAACCGAGTCACAAGCATAACAATTACATTGTTTAGTCATAATTTAACTCTCCTAGATTAAGTTTTAAACCATCTTGAATATATTATAACATATCACATATGAAATTACAAACAACGATAAAAGCGAGGTGAAATTCACCTCGCTTTTGCTATGTATAGGTCAAAATGTGCCGTTTTTCGTCAAAAATTTTTCTTCAAAAATCGCCCGAAACCCTGTATTTATAAGGGTTTACAGGTCTTGGTGTTATTATACCTCATTCATCTATTCTTCTCACAATACCTGTAGCCTTCATATATACATTTCTCCTTAAATTATATTGTGTTGTATATTACGAGCGAACGCGAGTAACAAGGTTCACTCAGGTGTCCAAAATTTCCAATTTTGGAAACACCGTGTGGTTCTTATTATCTGTATTTTGAAGAGATTTATACTGCGTGAGTTTGCTTTTTAAGTTTAGTGTGATATAATAAAAAATATAATTCAAAATTTATGCCTTTGGAGGACGATTATATTGAAAATATGCCTTATGTGTGATCTTCACCTGCCATTCGACAAGGACGCCTTGCAATATGACGTTTTAGAATGGGCTATTGCTGATATTGAGAGAAAAAATCCCGATTGCATTGCTTGCGTTGGAGACGTTACCTGCGACGGTAATGTTGACGTTTATAAATGGTTTCTTGAAAGAATGGAATCAATTAATATTCCGTTTTTATTTATTCCCGGAAACTCCGACCTCAGATGCAAGGAGAGTTTTAACGAAATAAAGGGAATTTGCTCTAAGTGTGAAAACGATTTTGGTGACGTTAAGATTTTTGCGGTTAATGATTGTGATGGATCGGTGTCAGATGATCAATTTGAATTGATTGAAAAAGCAGACGAAAAAAGCATTGTTTTTATGCACCATCCCATAACCTGTCTTTCCTCTCAAAATCGCGATAAAATGTTGGATTGGCAAAATAGGCACAAAAATTCAATGCTCTTTTACGGTCATTTGCACATAACGAAGACTGAAATAAACAGTATTGCTCTGCAGGCAATGGATCCCGATAAAGCAATCGGTGAATGCCCTTGTATTTCTTATTACGATACCGAAACAAAAAAGTTTCGTCGTGCCTATTATTTTTCTCCCGTTCCGAGAGATTTTAATGAATATTTTGGCGTTTCTTGCTACCATATAACCGACCATATCAATTTTTGCATAGAAAACGGATTAAAGAATCTCGAACTGAGGCCGAATTGTATAGGCGTTAACAAAACGGAACTTGCCGACCTCATAGCGAGATGGCGCCAAAGCGGTGGGGAAAATCTTTGCATTCATTTGTCTGACGTTGTTTATAAGGACAGCGTAATAACAAGCAGTAATATCGACGAATTTATAGAATTGGCAAATAGTTTAAATGCCGACCGCCTAACCCAACACGTTCCGTGTGTTTCGGTGGGGGCTATCAAGGCAGAACCCATTATTCTTGAAAAAATATGCGATTATTTGGCTGAAAAGTTTAATGCTATTGACCACAAGGTTGAGATTGGCGTTGAAAATATGCATATGACCCCAAACGAAGCTGCTGACGACACAAGACGCTTTGGATATATTCCCGAAGAATGTCTTGAGTTTATGCATTTGCTCGGCAGTAAATGCGCGCATAAGGTTGGTATAAATTTCGATATCGGCCACGCAAGAAACAATAGACCTTACAGTCAAAAATATCAGATTAGCACATGGCTTTCTCAAGTTGGAAAGTATATTATTGGATATCACTTGCATCAGGTAACCCATACAGACGGTAAATTTGAGAATCATATGCCCATAACCGATATTTACGGGGAACTGATAAGTTATGCTTCGCTTTTTAAGAATTGGAGCAAAGGAAAAATAAATAAAGCACCAATTATATTTGAAATGAGGCCGCAAGGCGCGTATGAGATTACTCTGAAAACCTTTAAAGAACAAAAAATCGACGTTATTGACGTTCATACACATACTCATTATAGTTTTTGCAGCAAGGATGATCCCCATGATTTGATTAGCAAGGGAATTGAACACGGGATATCAATGCTTGGAATTTCTGACCATAATTACGGTATAGGAACAAGAAAGGCAGAATATCTTGATAATGTGCGCGCACTTTCTCTGCAATATCGCGATAAGATAAAAATTCTTTGCGGTATTGAAATTGCAACGGTTCCTTGTAATTATGAGTCAGGAATAGAACAGGATATAAAGGAATACGACTATTGCCTTATAGAGCATATTGATTATGAGGACAGTGTTGTGGGGAATGATTTATTTGCTTTTTGCAAAAAGCTGGGTATTCCTTGCGGTATAGCGCACACAGATTTATTTAAATATTGTGACACTCACGGATACGATTATCTGACCTTTTTCTCAAAATTGGCGGAAAATAATATTTTTTGGGAAATGAACGTATCTTATGACAGTATTCATAAATATGATGAGCATCGATACGTTTTAGACTTGATGAATGATAAAGAAAAATTAGAAATCGTGAAAAAAACAGGCGTTGTTATAAGCGTTGGATCAGATTGCCACAGATGCGAAGAATACAGCGGTTTCAGGTTGTATGAAACCTATAGATTTCTTAAAGATAACGGAATCAAAACCTTTGATATGTTAATAACAAAAAAGCATAATTAATCAAAATCGGCACACAAAAAAAGCGAGGTGAATTCACCTCGCTTTTGTTATGTGTTTATTTTAGCGCTATTTTTTGTTTCTTGCTTGTTGAGATACATTGCATGGTCCGCTTTTGTGAACACGTCCTCGTACACGGCATCTATTTCAGGGTTATAGAGAGCAACGCCCCTTGCAACAGATACAGGAATTTCTTCCTCGCTTATGCAATCGTGGGACACAGTGTCATCCAAGTCTTCCAATAAAGCACGATAGTTTTCATAGTCCCTGCCCTTTAGAATAACCGCAAATTCGTCACCGCCAATACGGAACACAGAACTGTTTTTGAAGGTTCCGTTTAAGATTTTTGCAGTATGTATAATAAGTTCGTTACCAACGTCGTGGCCGTACTTATCGTTGGTTTCTTTAAGGTTGTTAATATCGGCAACCAGCACACCAAACTGCGGATTATCAAGGTTAATTTCCTTATTAATCTCTTTAATTGCTTCCGAGTAAGAGGTGCTGTTTTTTATGCCGGTTAAAGCATCACGATACGCAAGTGCGTTTATGTAGGCTGTGTACTCCTGAATTTTTTCATAGGTACTCTTAAATACCCTTGAAAGCGTGCCTATTTCGTCTTTAGAATTAACCTGCACGATATCAACTTTTGCACCTGTAACCCCGTCTGAGAGTTTTTCTGCGGCGGCGGTAAGTTGTCTTAGAGGACGAACTATTCTGTAAGTAACGATAACAGTATACAAAATTGAGAAGAAAAGTACTACTAAAAATGCCACAACGATTTTTCGAAGCATAGGTCTTATATCGCGCTGAATATCCGCATAATCTGCGCGCAACTCAAGCGACATATCATTTAACAGTTCGTAAGAAGATCGTGTGTGCTCTTCATCGCTCTCTGCCGCATTTTCGTCGTTGTATACCTTTTTCCCGTCGGCAGAAACGAGCAAGGCATAGCCGTTTTCATAAACCGATATTTCGTTGATTTTATCGATAAGTGCGCCAAAATCCATATCAAAACCGATTACGCCCAAAAGTTCCGACTCTACGTACAAAGGTATTGTATAAGAAATTAGTTGTGTTTCATAGCCTGGAAAATAGTATGGCTCTAACCACACAGGCGTACCCTCACGCACAGGGGTATAATACCAACTAACGTTTCTTGTATCGTCCTCTTTATATTTAGAAAGGTCGGTTACCTGCATTGATTTTATCGCTTTATCCTCGAGTATAACGTTATAATATCCCGTTGTGCTATCGGTATACTTAGGGTTAAGGCGCAAATAAAAACCTGCAATGCTTTTGGTATTAAGCGCAACTTCGCTGAACATTTTGTTGGTTTTTTCCAAATATTCCTTACGATACTGCATATCACTTAATTGGTCTAGCGACGTAATTTCGCTTTCGGCATAATGCTCCATAATTGCGGCAGACTTTTGCATATCTCCCAAAACGTCGTTTATTTGCGCCGCATGCTTTTCGGTAACGTTTTTAAGGATTCTGTCCGCATCCTTGTGCATAACCTCGTGGGTCATTGTTACGGCTATTGCCGATACAACCGCAGTTATAACCAAAAGTCCCGAAATTACAACAATTAAAATTTTACTTCTGATTGATTTCACGTAAAAACATCTCCATCTATTTACTGGCAACATCTGATATTATGCGATGATAGCCCTCAAGAACAACCATTCCGTCCCAATTGTTTACCCTTTTACCGCTGATACTTATCATTACGTCCCCTAGTTTTGTGTGCTTCCAAAGGAACTCAATTTGTACCGCTTTGTCGCTGTTAATCATTTTATTAAAATTTTCCTCAACGTAAAGGCGATAATCGGAATGAATGTTTGAATACCAATAATCATAACACTCTTTCGGGGTGTACTTTTTATCAATTGCCAGCGTTTTTTCCATTATTTCATCAATATGGAATTCATAATGGTTTTCGGCGCTGTTTATTCTGAGTTTCCAAAGACCAACCTCGTTTTCGCGAAGAATGTCCTTGGGGTCAAAATGGATAATACCCATTTTTTCTTTATACTCGTATAGTTTACTAACAAACTCCGCCCTTTGCTTGTACTCTTTGGCGGTGGTGTCAATATAAGTTTTTTCTATCATATCGGGGGTGTTGGGTTTGTCAAAAAGATAGCCTTGGATTATATCGGGCAGTAGCATTTCAAGAACAACCAACTCCTTAGTGCTTTCAACACCCTCAAGACAGGTTCTGATTGCATTACCCTTTGCAAACTCGATAACGTTACTTATAAGGTTGTGATTATAAGTGTTTTTCTCAATACCGCTTACGAAAACGCGGTCAATCTTGATTTCGTCGATATTAAGTTGCTTCAAATAACCAAGGTTTGAATAACCTGTACCAAAATCGTCAATAGCAAAGTTAATGTTATAGGATTTTAATTCCTTTAAGGTGTTGACCAACTGCTCGCTACTGTGTAGTTCTACCGATTCGGTTATTTCTACCGTTAGCGCTTCACCCGGAAGGTCTGCCTCTTTTAGCGCCGAAATAACCTTTTCGGCAAGATGCTCATCCTCAAACTGCATTGCAGAAAAGTTAACGCTTACGTGTAGGTCGGGTAAAAATTCGCGCCATTTTTTGCACTGCGCCAAAGCACCCTTTAAAATCCACAAACCTACAGGTTTTATTAAGCGCGAATCCTCAAGCACTGGTATGAATTCATCGGGGAAAACCCTTCCTCTAGTTTTTGAATTATACCTCAAAAGTGCCTCTACGCCGTAGATGTTATATGTGCCTGCCCTAACCTGTGGTTGATAATAAATTTCAAACCCTTCGCATCCATTATCAACACTTGCAGTCAGGTCCTCTAAAAGCGCCAAAGAAGTGATTTTCTTTGAAAGGTCTTCGGACGAGAAGAACTCTATTCGATTTTTTGAAATGCCTTTTGCCTTTTTAAGAGTAAGGTTTATTGAGTCCATAAGCTGTGTTTCGTCAAAAAACAGGGTTTTATCAATAGGCACCGCAGATGCAGTAAAGGTGCATTTTTCTTGGAAGTCTTCCTTGATTTTATTATAAATATCAAGAACTTCGTCGGCAGAGTCGGTATCTAAAATCAATGAAAAATATTTGTGGTCTACGTGGTATACCGTAATAACCTTTTGAATTTTTTCGCAAAAAGCAGCAATTTCTTTTAGAAGTTTGTCGCCATACTCCCTGCCGTGCGAAAGATTTATGGTAGCAAGTCCATCAATATCCAAAAGCATTAGATAGCCGCTAGACTCCACTAGTTTTGATTTAAGGTCAATTCTAAGTTTGTTCTTGTTCCAAAGGCTTGTTAGCGGATTGTAAAGATGCCTTAAATTCTCCTCCGACACCCTGCCTATCATTATATGAGGCTTGTCATCCTTGTCCTTGATAACTGTGCCGTGGCAGTTAATCCAAACCGTTTCGCCCTTGCGGTTTATCCAACGGTAATCCATATTATGAGTATCTTTTTTGCCGCTTGCAATCTCATTAAGGCTTTTTAGCACAGACTCGCTATCGGCAGGGTGTATAACCCTTAAAAGTTCTTTAGTACTATTGGTTTTGCTATCGTCTTTGCGGATATCGTAGTACTTATCAATATCGCCAAAGAACCATCTCTCATCTGCCTCTATATCCCAAATAAAAAGGTAATCATCAGTTGAGCGGTTGATGGTTTCTATAAGTTTTAGCGTTGTTTCAAAGCCATCGGCAGTCTTTAAAAAATTGTCCATGTCTTTCACCATTTTCTGATAAGATTAGTTTTACATATCGCCTTGAGAAACAGAACATATCCAAAAAACCTAAACCAAATAAATATATTCTTACATATTATATTATAATGTAATACTCCTACTTTGTCAACGATAGCAAAACACTTGCTAATTTACTTTTTCGTAAAGACGTGATATAATATTGTTATATTTAAAAAGCAGGAGGCAGTTTTATGTATTTAAAAGATCTTTTGCGGTACAGAAATGCGTGGCTTGGTTTTGCAATGCTTTGGATTGTCCTTTTCCATTTGCCTTTCTCTTTTTGGGGCGGTGCATTCGCATTCTTTAAAAGCCTTGGCTATGCCGGCGTGGATATTTGTATGTTTGCCTCGGGCATTGGGTGCTACTACTCGCTACATTCCGAATCCGATGTGGGCGTTTTTATAAAAAAGCGTCTTAACCGAATTATGCCAACATACCTTGTGTTTATGATTTTTTGGCTTGTTTACCAATGGCGTCTTGGCGCCTTTAACTTGCCTATGGCTATTGGAAATATCTTTGCGGTGCAACAACTCACCGGCAATGCAGGCAGCTTTAACTGGTACATTAGCGCTATTCTGCTATTCTACTTTTTTGCGCCTTACTTTAAAACCTTGGTTGATAGGACCTCTCGCCTTGGCAACACCTTGTTTTTGTCTTTTTTGATACTTGTTACCATTCCTTTTTGGAACTCTAATAATATGATTGTAATTGTTACGCGATTGACGATTTTTTATATTGGTATGCTGCTTGCTAAACTTTGCAAAGCCGATGTAAAGATTTCTGCAAAGTATGTCGTTCTGGCGGTTTTGATGTTCCTTGCAGGCTGCGTTTCTATTTGGTATTTTTGGACCTACCTTAGCGCTTTTAAATGGTCGCACGGGCTTTACTGGTACCCCTTTATTCTAGTAACTCCGCCTTTATGTATGGCGATTTCTTTGATTTCGATGCTACTTGAAAAATCAAAAATTACTAAGGTCGTATCGTGGCTTTTATCTATTTGTGGCGCATACTCTTTTGAAATATACCTCGTGCATATACCGTTTTTAACCCTCGTACCGCTACTGATAAAAAAATATAGCCTTGAAAGTAAAGGCTATATACTGTGGTTAGCAAGCGGAGTGCTATTAATTGTAGGTTGCTTTGTGTTAAAAGGTATAATAACCCTGTGGGGAAAACGAAAGAAACAAAGTTGAGGCAAATAAATGAAAATAACGCTTGTATTAAAAGATTGTATTTATGATTGCAAAATCAGAATAACCGACTCTCGTGGCGAAAGAGATTACTATATTTCTTCATCACACGCACAAGAAAACCAAAATCCATCAATCGCAGTGGACGTATTTGACAGTGATTTTTCCTTACTTCTTATTCCTGTAATGGCAGACACACAACCGCTGTTAAACGAAATCCAGGGTAATAATTGGAAAAGTAAACTTGCCTTAAAAGGAATGAAATTTGTGATAAACTCCTTTGAAAAAGGTTTTTTAAGAGTTGGTTGCAATTATCGTATCGAGGGTTTGCAGGACGGCGACCGATTAGATATTACTTTACAAAATTACGTTTTTGGAACCTTCGACCGCTTTGACCTGTTGGATTTATTCCCTGTTCTTTATTCGTTTTTTGAAGTATCAAACTTTAATAGGTACTATACCTTAACCGATGCGTACGAAACAAATCGCAATGACTTACTCAAGTTCACCAAAAAGTTTTCGCTTGCCGATTTTCTTGGGAACGGATTTCTCTTAGCGCTATTTACATATCCAATAAAGGTAGGCAGAGTTAAGCGCCTGACTAAAAACAAAAAAATATATAAGACGCTTGCTAAATTTAATAATTTCAGCGTTGAGGAAAGGCAAAAGTTTCTTGAAAAGCAAGAGAAGTTTTTTTGCTAGGGAGAACATACATATTTTACTTTTGTCTTTATATGTGTTATAATTTATATGTACTTTTTTTATTAAAAACCAAGCAAGTATAATAATGAAAGGTGTGCATTTCATGCTTCGAAAAAGGAACGACACGCTTCAAATTTTTAAACTGATAGCCTCTTATATGGTTGTGTTTATACACATTTATTTTTATGGCAAGGTTGGTATTATAGCCGATGCTTTGGCGCGCTTTGCCGTTCCGTTTTTCTTTTTGATTTCGGGATTTTATTCTTATGGCTGTACTCCCGAAAAGATTAAAAAGCGTATTAAACATATTTTTGGTTTAATTCTTTTTGCTATTATCGCTTACACCGCTTACGATATCAGCCTTATGTTGTTGCAAGACAATTATGGTGACATTGTTACATACTTTAAAGCCTACTTCCTGCCACAAAGATGGCACGGCCTGTTGCTATTTAACCTGCCCATATATAAAACACATCTCTGGTATTTGTTCGCAATTTTGTGGGTTTATATAATATACTTTTTTGCACTGCGCTTTAATCTGCCGCAAAACCTGCTTTATATAGTCGGCTTTGTTCTTTTAATAGTCCACTTAACCTTGGGCGAACTGCTTTCGGCTTTCAAAACAGTGTTGCCCATACGCTATGTTCGCAACTGGGCGTTAATGGGGCTCCCCTTCTTTTTAATAGGCTTACTTGTTTACAAACACCGCGAAAAACTTGCAAACATACCTAATCTTTTTTCTTTGACACTTTTAGTGCTAGGCATAGCCACAACCCTTTTGTCGCGCACATATATCGGCAAAAACGAACTCTATCTCGGCTCACTGTTTATACTATTTGCGGTGATTACTTTATCCATTAAATACGCCGACAAACAATACCCCAAAGCCCTTGTAAAAATAGCAGGTTGCAGTACCTATATTTACATTTTCCATGTTATGATAATTTCTGCAACACAAATATTATACGGCGTTCTTAATATCAATGCCTACACCCCTGTTTGGCAGATGATTCAGCCGCTAATTATATGCCTTCTTTCTACAATATTTGCATTTTTTCTAAACGAAATCACATCAAAAATCAAAAAGAAACCTATCACTAAATAAATAAAGCGCCTTTGCGGAAAATCCAATCGCAAAGGCGCTTTTTAATGTATATTTTTATTTTTTGTTCTTCGGCTTTTTGATTTTGTTTAGTTTTTTGTTTAAATCAAGCAATTCTTCTTTGGTAAAGTTTATGTTTGCCGCACCCATTAAACTAGTTAGACGTAGCACGGTAAAGCTACCCATCATCTGCATCATACCTTCGTTTACCTCAAAGCCCATAGCCTTAGCCTTGCCTTTCCCTTTGCCGCCGCCAAGACCTTTCATAACCTTTTTAAATACGCCCGCAAACACAAGTTTGCCTTTTAAGGTGGCGGTAATATCGCTTAATTTATCGTTAAGTGAGAAGCGTCCCTCGGGTGCCTCAACATCAAACCAGTTAAGCACCGCACCCTTTTCGCGAAGTCTGTAATCCTCGTTAAAGGTTTCTACCCATCTTACAAAACTAGTGTCCTCACACTCTCCTGCAACCGCTTTAAGTTCTACCTCGCCCTCTAATTTCAGGTCAAAATAGAAGAAATGGTCGGGGGCTTCAATTTTGCCAACGCTTTCGCCGTTTGCAAAAAGTTCAACCTCGGGTTGATTGGAGTATACGGTTATTTTTGTAACGTCCTCTGCCCTGTCAACGTAACGCTTACCGCAGATATGCACGAATGGTTCATCCGAAAGCCAAGCCTTATAAGCATAGAAGGCGTCCTTCTTATACTTGCGGTCAAAAGTCATAAGACCTTTATGGTTTTGACCATTCTCGCCACCCTCGGAACGCGCGTCTGCGCCAAAGTCAAACATATTCCAAACATGTGTTGCCCACATATATTTACGGGTAAATAGTTGCTTAATTAGTTCCTCGTGGTAGTATGCCTGATACTCCTCGGTGTAGTCGCCCTGTGTTGGCTGTGAGGTGTGCCAGTTAAGTGCCTCGCAACCATATTCTGAACAACCAATCGGAATATCGGGGTGCATTTTGTGGAACTTATCAAACCAAGGGCCGTTCATATCGGTCTCGCCGCCGTACCAACCAAAGTAGTGGTTGTAAGAAACGGTATCGGGGATTTTTACAATGGGGCTATCCATTGGGCACATGGTAAGGCAAGCCATTGTGGTAAGCCTTGTTTTATCCATTTCGTGTACCAAATCGTTTAAGATTCTGTGATTCTCTAGTAGGTCAGGGTCTTCGTCGCCCTGCATTGTAATCTCGTTTGAAAGACCCCAAACAACTATTGATGCGTGGTTGTAGTTTTGGATAACTAATTCCTTCATTTGCGAAATGGTGTTTTCGCGACCTGTTGGCATATGCTTTGAAATATAAGGGATTTCTGCCCAGATAACAAGACCACGCTCGTCGCAAAGGTCGTAGAAATATTGGTCGTGCTGATAGTGCGCTAGTCGAATTGTAGTAGCGCCAACCTCGCAGATTAAATCAATATCTTCCCTGTGATGCTCGGGAAGAAGCGCGTTACCAACACCCCATCTGTCTTGATGGCGGCTAACACCACGAAGCGGATATTCCTCGCCATTTAGAATAAAGCCGTTTTCGGGGTCAATCTTATAAGTACGGCAACCGAAACGAGCCGAAACGTTATCCAAAACCTCGCCGTCTTTAATGAGTTCTACGGTTGCGGTGTATAGGTAAGGGTTCTTTCTGCCGTGCCAACGTATAACGTTGTTTATATCTAGTGCTACCTTGCTGTCGGCAGTTTCTACGCTTGCAACCTCTTTACCATCTTTATCGGTTATGGTGTAGCGAAGTTGTTGACCCTCTTTCATATTTTTAAGGAAAACCTCAATCTCAACCTTAGCGTTATCGCCATCTATTTCAGGTGTTACCATAATACCGGTACCACCATAATACTCAAGGTCAAAGTGAGATTCGCTTACACAGATAATATTCACGTCACGATACAGACCGCCGTAAAAGGTAAAGTCTGCCATTTGAGGATATACTGTTTCGTTAGCGGAGTTATCAACCGCAATTAAAAGAATGTTGTCGTCATTTAGTTCTGCGGTAATATCCACGCGCCAGGTAGAATAACCACCATCGTGATGCGCGAGGTGTTTGCCGCCTAGGTAAGCATCGGCAGACGAGTTTGCACCGCGCACCTCTAAAAAGTATTTATCGGCTTCTGGCAAATCGGATTTTTTAAGTTCTTTTACGTAATGGCAGGTGCCACGAAAATAATCGTTGCCACCGTCCTGACCGTCAACCGCGTTCCAAGAATGCGGTAAAGAAACCTTTTCCCACTCGCTATTGATAGCGGCAGGGATTTCGCTGGCATCTTTTACAAAATACCAATTTGGGTTTAAGTTTAAAATCTGTCTCATTATTTCCTCCAAAAATTGCGGCGCAAGAAAAATTTCCGGCGCCGCAGTAATACCTTAATTATTCGCCACGACCAAGTTCTTCATTCATCTTAGCCAAGGTTTTCTTATCGAGATTATAAACCAAGCCTAAACCAACGAACTGAAGAATAGCCGAGAACATAAATGTAGCGGCTACCAAGTAACGCATATTAACCGCTACTTGCCAAGCCTGGTTGCCTTCGTTTGCGCCAACGTAGCCTAAAGCCACCATTACAATAAGCACTAAAGAAGGACCAAGGCCTTGAGCTAGTTTTCTAAAGAAAGAGTGTAGTGAATAAACAGTACCTTCTTCTCTTGCACCTGTTTTCCACTCGTTGTAGTCAATAGCATCACCCATCATAGCCCATGAAACAGTTGAGTAAATACCTAGACCGAGTGAATAAACAAGTTGGAAAACTATGTAAAGCACTAGGTCAAGACCTGTGTTATCGGGTATAACTATAAAGAGGCCAAGTCCTGCTACCATTGAGCAGATAGAGCCAAAGGTTGCAAGTTCTTTTTTACCGAACTTTGCAACGGCTTTTCTAGCGAGCGGTGTGAAAACTACGATAGGAATCATAGCAAACAACTGAACAACACCCGAGATTTGAACGTTTTTGAAGTATGATTGGAAAATAACAGTAACTGCTGTAGTAGCACCCTGCATACCAATAAACATACCCATCGCAGCAAGTGTAGCGCCTACTGCAGGACGGTTTTTCATAAAGTTAAAGAAAGCCTTTAACACGTTGAATTTTGGTTGGTCTTCGTTAAGGGTAACGTTTTGCTCAACCCTGATTTCTGTATTGCGAATCATAAACTGGAAGCAAAGGAAACCAAGCGCGCCCATAATTAAAGCGGCAATAAACACACGCTCACCGATGAGGTTGTTGTCTTTATCGTAGATGATGAATGGCAAAATAACCATTGGTATCATATTACCAAAGATTGAGCCAACCGAACGCCAAGCCGAAAGCGATGCGCGGTCTTTAACGTCGTTAGAAATAAGCGAAAGTAGTGAGCCGTAAGGAACGTTTGCAACGGTATAAAAAGCGTCCCAAACAACATAGCCTGCAATAAAGATAATTGCCTTAGCCCAGTCGGGTGCGTTGGGGAAAGGTAGGAAACAGCAAGCACCGCCTACGATAAGACCGATAGACCCTGCCCAAATGTAACTTAAAAACTTGTTACGTTTGTACTGACGTCTGTCAGCGTCGATAACCGAGCCAATAAGTGGGTCGTTAATAGCGTCCCAAACCTGCACTACTATTAAAAGTAGCGCATACCAAAGGTCCATACCCATAAACTGTGTCCAGAAAATAGACATTGTACCTTTAAGCGCAAAACTCATGTTACAGCCTAGGTCGCCCGCGGCATAAGCAATACTATCGCGTATGCCAAAAGGTCTTTTTTGTTGTTTTTCCATAAAAACATACCCCTTATAATTATTTTTTGCTTGTGCCTAGCCTTAAATTATAAAAGATTACCACATTTTTGTTAATTCTTTCACAATTTACTAGTTATATTGTACTATATCCCACCAAAAAAATCAACAATAATTATGTGCTATTTTTAGCCAATTTACTAAGTTTTTTCCTGTTATCGCCTAACCTTACAAACTAGGTTTAAAAAAGTTCTTGACATTGTCGACCCGGGGTGCTAAAATACTGATAACGACTTTGAGCGGTAATGAGTAACCCCCTGTTCCGTTTTTAGAGAGGCGTCGGATGCTGCAAGACGCTAGCGGGTGGAGAGGCGAAAATACGTACCGTGAGTCCCGTGTTGCAAATTCACGGCGTGAAGGCACGTTACAGCCTGGGGCAGTGATGGCTGCTCTGCAAGGTCAAGGGAGTAATCTCTTGATAAACCGAGGTGGTACCACGCTTTATCGCGTCCTCTGGATTTTCCAGAGGGCGTTTTTTGTTTTTATAAAACGCCGCACCACAAATCCATCAAACCCTGCACCTTTTATGCCGACGGGAGAGTGCATATTGAAATTATTTGTCGGCAGAAGGAGAATTTTTATGACAACTACTAGCCTCATTTTAACCGCAATTTTGCTTGTGTGTTTCTTTGCACTTATGATAGGTGTGGGAATCTATACAAAACGTTCTGCAACCGATGTAAACGGATTTGTGCTTGGCGGCAGAAGCGTTGGCCCTTGGCTTACTGCTTTCGCATTCGGCACTTCCTATTTCTCGGCGGTTATATTTGTTGGATACGCAGGTCAGTTTGGATGGAACTTTGGTTTGGCGTCTACTTGGATTGGTCTTGGCAACGCCTTTATCGGCTCGCTACTCGCTTGGTCTGTACTCGGCCGCCGCACCCGTGTTATGACACAACATCTTGACACCAAAACTATGCCCGATTTCTTTGGCAAACGCTTTAATTCGGGCGCTATCAAAATTATTTCCTCTATAATTGTTTTCGTATTCCTTATCCCCTACACCGCGTCCCTTTACAACGGTCTTTCAAGCCTATTTAACATCGCGTTTAACATTCCTTACATAGTAATTATTCTTGTTATGGCGGCGCTTACTGCAGTTTATGTTATCTTTGGCGGATATATGGCTACCGCTATTAACGATTTTATTCAAGGTATAATTATGTTAGGCGGTATCGTTGCAGTTGTTGCCGCTGTGCTTGTGGATAACGGCGGTCTATCCGCGGCGGTTGGCTCGCTTTCACAAATCGAGTCGCCCTACATAGAAACTGCAGGCAACGCGGGCGCGTTTACCTCAATTTTCGGTGCGCAACCGCTATACCTACTTATAGTTGTAATACTAACCTCGCTTGGCACTTGGGGTCTACCTCAAATGGTGGGCAAGTTCTACTCCATTAAGAACGAAGACGCAATTAAAAAAGGCACCTTAATCTCAACCGTTTTTGCGCTTGTGGTTGCAGGCGGATGCTACTTTTTGGGCGGTTTCGGCAGACTTTACACCGATAAAATCACAACCGACCCTGCCACATTTAAAGCATTTGACAAGATTATCCCCACAATGCTTTCGGAACTGCCCGATGCTATAATCGCTATTGTAATTGTGCTTGTGCTTTCGGCTTCAATGTCTACACTTTCTAGCCTAGTACTAACCTCGTCATCTACCTTGACTCTTGACGTTATCCTTTCTAAAAAACAGGTTTCGGACAAGAAAAAGGTTTTCGTTATGCGAGTGTTTATCGTGTTCTTCGTTATCGTTTCGGCAGTGCTTGCCATTCTTAAAGACACCTACAATTTCTCAATGATAGCGCAGATGATGGGTGTATCTTGGGGCGCGCTTGCAGGCGCATTTTTGGCACCTTTCCTATACGGCTTATATTGGAAAGGCACAACCAAAACCGCTGTTATTACCTGCTTTGTCTTCGGCACTGTTTTAGAGATTATTCAACTTTTAATCTCGCTAGGTGTTATGTCGGTGTCGGGTCCTGTGCTTTCGTTCGTGTTCAAAAACTCGCTCTACTCGGGCTCTATTGCAATGCTCGTAAGCCTTGTTTTAGTACCGATTATCAGCCTAGTTACACCAAAACTACCTAAAAAAGACGTAGACTCAATGTTCACATGCTACGACGAAGACGTTTCGGTTAGCGTTAAAAAATCGCTCGGCAACTAAATACAAAAAAGCACTCGGTCATCCGAGTGCTTTTTAATTATTTGTTCTTTGTTTTGGGATATGGCTCTTTTATGTCGGTTCTGCCCGCTAGGTAATCCATACTAGTACCAAGCGCATCTGCAATTTTAATGCACTGTTCAAAACTTAAGTACCTTTTGCCGTTTTCGATTTTTGAATAATCACTTTGGTCAATGCCCGTAAGTATCTGCATTTTTATCTGCGTAAATCCACGCTCTTTTCTTAACTCTTTTAGCCTACTCATAATATCACCCACTAATATTATGGCGGATTGACCTATTGACAATAGGGTGAAATTGACCTATAATTTATAAAAGGGATGATATTATGGCAGATTACAAACAAATGTACTTAACACTGCTTGATGCAACTGAAAAGGCAATAAACGAACTTATATCTGCGCAACGTGCTTGCGAGGAACTTTATGTTCTATCAGGCGAAGAAGAAAAAGTAGAAATTATCAACATTAACAAAAAATAAATTTACAAAAAACCCTTGACTTATTACTAGTATTGTGATATTATACTATGGCAACAAAACCAATGCGCTGGTAGCTCAGCCGGATAGAGTGTTTGGCTACGAACCAAAAGGTCGGGGGTTCGAGTCCCTCCCAGCGCGCCAAACAAGGAAGACACCCAACAGGGTGTCTTTTTGTTTTATGTTTCGGTTCTCTGATTGGAGGGACTCGAACAAGGCGTAAAAAAATAGTCCGGTGGACTGTTTTTTAGCCGCGGCAACGAGCGTAAGCGAGGCGATAGGCACGGGCAGTGCCGAGATAAAGTCCCTCCCAGCGCGCCAAAAGCATCTGGGTAGCGACGCTTTTATTTTTTTGCTTTATAAAAAATACTATACAATTTTGTCAAATTATGTTATTATTGTGTTGAAAATTAGTGAGGGAGGTGGTTGCATTGAGGAAAATTGATTGCCACACATATCAATATTTTTCTAAAACAAATGGATATGCACTAACTATGCAGACGTTAAGTAAGTTTCGTATCAATGCTCCACCCGTTGTTTCTTATTCCGCATATCTATAATTTATATCAATAACATAGTTATTGAAAGGAGTAAAAAATGAACTGGTTTATATTTTCAATAATTGCACTTTTGTGTTGGTCGGGTTCTGACCTGTTTTCAAAAATAGGCTGTCGCGAGAAGGACAAATACGCGCAGTCAAAAATGGTAATGGCAGTAGGTCTTGTGATGGGCGTACACGCCATTTACGAGTTGCTTAGCGGTACTGTGGTAACTTTTGAGGTTATTTTAACCTATCTACCCGTGTCGCTTCTATACATAGTGTCAATGGTAATGGGCTACATATCACTTCGTTATATCGAACTTTCTATTTCGTCGCCGATATGCAACGCTTCAGGCGCGTGTGTTGCGCTTGTATATATATGTATGGGTTCGCTCTCACTTAAAGGTAACGGCATTTTTGCACTAATAGCATTGATTGCCGTTTGCGCAGGTGTTATTGGACTTGGTTTTGTTGAGTCGCACGAGGATGATGAACTTCGTGCAGCACGTCAGTTAAAAGGTAACTTTAAATATTCAAAATCGTTGCTTGCAATACTGCTTCCCGTACTTTACTGCATACTTGATGCGGCAGGCACCTTTGCCGACAGTTTAGTGCTTAATAACCTTGACGAAGATGCTGCAAACGTGGCATACGAACTAACATTTTTTGCGGCGGGTATACTCTGCTTTATTTACGTGGTGCTTATCAAAAAGCAGCCCCTTATTGCAAAGCAAGAGCGCCCAAAATATATTGGCGCTATCTTTGAAACGGCAGGTCAATTTGCATATATCTATGCCATTGCCGACGAAGACCACGTTATGTTTGCAGCCCCCATCATCTCGTCATACTGTATGGCATCGATGGTTTGGAGTGCGATTTTCTTAAAAGAGCGTCTTTCGTGGAAGCATTACGTTTCGCTTGGTATAACACTTGTTGGTGTTGTAATTCTTGGTATACTTGATTTATAATTGCAACCTATAAAAACACTTATCCCCCGTCCAAAAAGGAACGGGGGATATTTTTAATTACTTTTTATTGTTTTCTACTGTTTCTTTGCCAGTCATACTGTCGATTATAACGTTAGCGTCAGAACCTGCAACCTGTGGCAATTCGCCATTCCACTTTTCTAACCACTGTTGATAAAGTATATCGTTAGTTAAAGATTTTGAAATTGTGGTGTTTGCCTTTGCCTCTGCTTCGGCGGCAATTAGTTTTGATTTCGCCGCAGCCTCTGCCTCAATTATTTTCTGCTCTGCTTGGGTTTCTGCCTTTAGTTTATTTTGTGCCGCAACCTGCTTGTCCTCTACCGCCTGAGTAAAGGAATCGGTAAAGTCTAAATTTTCTATAGCGGTGCTAACTAGTTCAATATTATAATCCTTCAATTTATCCGCAAGCATTGACTCGACTTCTCCAGCAAGTTTTGCACGCGAGCCGATGATATCTTCAGCATCGTACTTGGCGGTAACAGTTTTTAGCGCCTCGTGAATGCAAGGCGTTACTACGGTGTTATAATAATCGCTGCCGATTGTTTTATAAATATTCTGCGCATTTGCCTTTTCTATGCGGTAGTTAAGGGTATATGTAGCCGAAACCTCTTGAATATCGCTTGAAAAACAAGACATTTCTAAAGAACCTTTTTGTGTACGGTTATCCATATTTATAACATCAGAAAACGGCATTTTCATATGCACGCCCGCTTCAAAAGTATAATCCTCTACCTTACCAAAAGTTGCTACAACGCCTGTATGACCCGTAGGTACCGAAACAACACAACTAGCAATCACACCGATTACTCCAACAATCAAAACGATTGCAAGCACACCGCTTGCTTTTTTGCTGTTTGCAAACTTTTTAGAGGCAAATAAACCGATAACGCCTACTAATACAATTGCTAATGATACTAAACATAAAACCATTTTTATTTCTCCTTTTTAAAGCAGATTGATTCCATTTTTGTCGCAGTAGTCTACTACCTCTTTAGGCCAGATTGACGACTGCACTTCGCCGATGTGCATTTTCTCTAGTAGCAACAAGCAAAGGCGTGACTGACCAATACCTCCACCGATAGTTAGTGGCAAAGTACCGTCTAAAATGCCCTTATGATAAGGGAACTTTTCGCGCTCTAGTTGACCCGTTATTTCTAACTGACGATGCAAACTCTCGGCATTAACTCTAATACCCATTGAGGAAATCTCAAGTGGCTCGGAAAGAACGGGGTTCCAGAACATAAGGTCGCCGTTTAAAGCCCAATCGTCGTAATCGGGGGCTCTGCCATCGTGCTTTTTGCCACTTTTTAAAACTGCGCCTATCTGCATAATGAACACGGTTTTATGCTCTTTTACGATTTCATACTCACGCTCTTTGCCAGAAAGATTTGGGTACATATCCTCTAGTTCTTGGGTGGTTATAAAGAAAACTTCTTCGTTAATTTCGTTTTTCAAAGCGGGGTATTCCATCTGCACCTTTTGGTGTGCGGCAGAAATAGCGCGCACGATTTTCTTTACGATATGCTTTAGAAAATCCAAGTTACGTTGGTCCTCGGTAATAACACGCTCCCAGTCCCACTGGTCAACGTATATAGAGTGAATGTTATCCATATCGTCGTCACGACGGATAGCACTCATATCTGTATAAAGGCCCTCGCCCGCAGTAAAGCCGTAACGATACAAAGCCAAACGCTTCCATTTAGCCAAAGACTGAACAACCTCTGCCTCTGTACCCGTTTCGCGAATGGTGAAATGCACCTTACGTTCTACGCCGTTAAGGTCATCGTTAATACCGCTAGCCTTATCAACAAACAACGGCGCGGTTATACGCTCTAACTTTAAAGCAGGTTTAAGTTCGTGTTGAAAGGTGTCCTTTACAAGTTTTATCGCGCGCTGTGTTTCGCGCAGGTTAAGCGATGACTTGTACCCCTCAACTGTTCTAAATTCTTTCATTTATATATCACCTCTGTAACTCTAGTGGTTACTTATATAATAATTTTATCTGTTTTTTTGAAAAATGCAACCCTCTCGTCGCCATTTTTTAAATAAATCACACCCGCACGGCGAAAACCGCCCTTTTTTAGCGCTTTTTGCATTGTGATATTGCCTCTATGGGTGTCAATTCTTAACTGATTTTTGCCGTGGCTTTTTGCTAGTTCGGTTGCCTTTTTAATAAGCGATACAAAAACACCCTTACCTCTAGACTCGGTATCTACGGCAACACGGTGCATTACGGCATAGCCACCATTTTCCCAGTTGCCCCAATAAATATGCTCATAGTCGCTCTCATAAAAACCGATAAAGCACATACCCAACACCTTGCCGCCATCGTCGACTACGTAAAGGGTGCCGTTTTTAATATCTTTTTCCAGGTCCTGCTCACTCGGGTCGCCATTTTGCCATTGGTCGATGCCGAGCGCCTTTATATTCTCCCTGCCCATCTGCAAAAGACGGCAAACGGCAGTATAATCATTAGTATTTGCTTTGCGAACTTCCATTTACCTAATCCTTTTCTAACGGAATGATTTTTTTGAACACACAGGTGTATTTCGGGGTTAGGGTCTTGTCCTCATGCAACGAGCCGAAATACCAATGCTTGAACTCGCAAGTACGAGAAATTTCCTCTAAAAATCCGTTTAGTTTTGAAACCTTTTGCTCGGCGCCCTGTCTCAGTTGCATAGCGCTTTTTAAAAGTTGCGGTGGCTCGTGGGTTAGTATGTAATCTACACGACATTCCTGCTCATCCAAGTTTTGTGCGCCCTCTCTGAACTCGTCTGCAGTAGGCATTTCTGCGCGCCACCACTTGCCTTGCTCTATTCTGATATCTCGGTCGGCACTTTCTCCTCCGCCGAAGGTGAAAATCTTTTTACCCTCTATGGTGAAAATCTGACCACGCATAAGTTGTAGAAGATTGCCACTTACACGACGAACGTGGCCACCGTGCCAAACGGTTTCACGGCATTTATGCAGTAAATCAAAATTCTCGTGGGTGCCGTCTAAAAACAGAACGTTGAATTTGCGGCTACCTAAATACTCCAAAGCCTCACGCTCTCGTTCACTTCCGTCCCATAAAAAGCCGAAATCGCCGCATACTATTATGGTGTCGCCCTTTTTAAGTTTGCGCCACTGCCTATCGAAAAGTCTATTCTCATCGCCGTGCATATCGCCCGTAACATAAATCACATTTTTCACCCTTTCACTCTTGACCTGCAAGGTAATAAACTGTATACTTATATTATAATACTACATTTTAAGGAATAATGCTATGAAAAAATTTATAAGTTTTGCATTTTGTTTGATTTTTTTAATATCAGCCCTGAGTTTGCCTGCTAACGCGTACAAACCAACCTTTAAAAATCACGCCGATGCGGTACTTTTATACAATGTTGATACCGACACGGTTGTTTTCTCGCAAAACCCTGACAAGCGTGTCTACCCCGCATCGCTTACCAAGATTATGGTAGCGGTTCTACTTGTTGAAAAGGTGGACAACCTAAAGGATTTAGAACTAACCGTCAGCGAGGATATATATTTGCGCTACCGCTATTCCGAGGCGGTTACGGCAGGTTTTGAAACCGGCGACAAGGTTAACGGCTACGACCTACTAGCCTACACAATGGTAAAATCTTGTGCCGATGCGGCGGGTATGATTGCCGAGCATATCGCAGGGAGTGAAGCCGCTTTTATTGATATGATGAATGAGAAAGCCAAAGAAATTGGTATGACCTCTACGAACTTTGAAAACTGCCACGGTCTGCACGACGAAAACCACTACTCAACCGCGAGAGACATGTGCATACTTACAAAATACGCTATGCAATATTCCGAAATTACCGATATTACAAAGGTTGCCCGCTACGAAACTGTTGACGGAATTACTTTAGCGGCTACCAACCTACTTATTGACCCCACAAGCGGTTACTACTACCGCTATGCAACAGGTTTTAAGACGGGTTACACCACCGAGGCGGGCAGATGTCTTGCCTCTACCGCCACTTACGAGGGTATGACCTATATCTGCATTATGCTTGGTTGCCCTCCGCAAGATAACTCGCTTGAAAACAGGTATGAATTTCTTGATACTGCCGACCTTTACCGCTGGGTGTTTACAAGTTTTACCTACCGCCAAGTGCTAGAAGGTAGCGAAACGGTTGACAGTATACCGATTGAATACTCTTGGGATTACGACACGGTAAATGTTCGCCCCTCGAAAGATATTTTCGCGCTAGTGCCGATTGATGCAGACCAAAGCACCTTCAAAGTAGAGGTTGAATTTACTAAAGATAAACTAGAGGCACCCGTTAAAAAAGGCGAGGTAGTAGGCGTTGTAAATGTTTACTATGCCGAAACCAAGGTTGGCGCCTCTAATGCCGTTGTTGCAGAGTCGGTAGAGGGCTCGCAACTACTTCGCGCAACTAGTAATATTATGAAATTTTTCAAAAAATACAAAAGCATTTTCTCTATAATTATTTTGGTTTTAGTGGTGCTTATAATTGGATTTATTGCGGTTACAATCCGCCTAAACTCCAAAAAGAAAAAATACGGCACCGTACGTAGATACAAGAGATTCTAATTTGTAAAAAAGCCTCCCTTACTAACGGAGACACTTCGTAGAGAAGTAGTCTCCGTTTTTCTGTATAAAGAAAAATTGACACTTTCAGTTAGTCCATCAACCTATACGCCAACTCTCCCCGGCAAACTTTTCTACCTAAAAGAACTTGCAGGTCCACTAGTTGCCGAATGTAACTAATAAAAAACATAAATTTTAGAGCAAAGCCGTAAAAAGTTTTGCTCTTTTTTTTATTTTCGTTATTGACAAACTTGACTTTTTGTGTTAATTTGGGATAAAAGGGGGAATTTGGGATTTTTTTATATTTTTGTTTTTTTCCCACCTTTTTTAAACTCAAATACTTATTATTTAGCCTATCCCTCGGGTTACAGAAGTATTTTGTTAGTTATTGGCAAAACTACTTTTATAATCTGATTTAATATAAATATTTATAGAAAACAGAAAGAAAAAAGGAGAAATTTATGTTTGTTAAACTGTTAGAAAGTCTTATTTGGCTTTTAGCCGGCGTTGGCGTGTTCATAGTTGGTATGAATTTTTTAAGCGACGCTTTGGAAAAAAGCGCAGGCGAAGGTATGAAACGCTTGCTTGGCAGAATAAGTAACAATCGCTTTTCGGGCGTTGGTATCGGCGCGGGCGTTACCGCTATTATCCAAAGTTCGTCGGCAACCTCTGTTATGGTTATTGGTCTTGTTAATGCGGGTGTTATGACCCTGATGCAAGCCACACCAATCATAATGGGAGCAAATATCGGTACTACCATTACGGGTGTTTTGGTTGCCCTTAAAAACGATTATTTTGATATGCTTATGTACCTAGCCGCTTTTGCAGGTGTTATGATGGGCTTTTTCAAGCAAGAAAAAGTTAAACTTGCAGGTCTACTATGTAGCGGTCTTGGTCTTATTTTCGTTGGCCTTAACGTTATGAGTAGCGAACAGGCTTTCGGCAATCCGCTTGTAGAAGAAATGTTTACGGGTGTTTTTAGCGTAATTGATTTTCCGTTGCTACTTATTTTAGTTGGCGTTGTCTTTACTGCGCTAATTCAAAGTTCGTCTGCCGCAACGGGTGTTGTTATTACAATGGTTGGTACGGGTATCATGCCGCTTGAACTTGCGCTGTTCATAGTTCTTGGCGCAAACATTGGTACCTGTGTTACCGCACTTTTGGCATCGGTTGGCGCAAATGCAAATTCAAAGCGCGTTGCACTTATCCACTTTACCTTTAACCTCATTGGCACTATATTGTTTACCGCTATTGTTTGGATTTTCAAAGAGCCGGTTATAAACCTACTCGTTTCTATCTTCCCCGGTTCTGACCCAATGTCGTTACAAATGAGGGTGTCGGTTTTCCACGTAATATTCAACGTAACCACTACCCTTGTTCTTCTACCATTTGTATCGGCGCTAGTTAAATATTCTTGCAAGGTTATAAAAGACAAGGAACTAAACGAAGAAACACTTACCCTAAAATTCGTGGACGAAAGACTTATTACCACTCCACCCATCGCGCTTATGCAGGTAAAGCACGAAATCGATTATATGTTCAGGCTTGTTAAAGAGAGCATCGAGGCTTCCTTTAACCCACAAGATAACCTTGACACCGTTCGCAACAATGAAAAGATTATCGACTTTACCAACGCCACTTTAACCAAGTTTTTGATTAAACTTTCCCCAGGCGTAGAGCCCCGCGATGAGCGAGTAATAGGTTCCTACTTCCACGTGCTAAACGACCTTGAGCGTATTGGCGACCACGCCGAAAACTTTACCGATATTTACAAAGAAAAACTTGCTAAAAAATTGGAGTTTTCGGAAAAAGGCATAGAGGAAATCAAGTCAATGCAGGATAAGGTTTTAGAAATGCTGGAAATCTCTATGGACGCTTTTCACAACCTCAACTCAAACGACCTGCCAAAACTTACCGAACTTGAAAACGAAGTTGACCGCATGAAGAAATCCCTTACTGCAAACCACTTTGCACGCCTATCGGGTGGCGGTTGTAACACTGAAGTTAGCCCCTACTACTCCTCTACCGTTGCAGGCCTCGAACGTGTTGCCGACCACCTTGTAAACGTTGGATTTAGTATTATAAGCCCAATCGGTTCACAAAAAGATTTTTAAAAAATTTGCACCCGCCTTTCTGGCGGGTGCTTTTTTTACGCGAAACTATAGTGAGAGCAGAATTTCGCTTTCTATTTCGGGTTGCAAAGCGCAGTTGATAGCGTGCGATATCACCTTGGCGCTATAATTTATCATACTATCAATATCCCTCGGGGTTACCATTAAACTGCATCCTCTTGGGTCCAGATACTCACGCTTTACGATATCCTCGGCAAAGGTTGCGGCATCTACCACGGTCGGCACGCCTAATGCCACAGTCGGCACACCCAAAGTCTTTTCGCTAATCTCCGCCCTACTGTTGCCAACGCCAGAACCGGGACGAATACCACTATTTGTCAGTTGCAGAGTTGTGCCGAGTCTGGATATATCACGCGCCGCTAAAGCGTCTACCACGATTACCGCGGTAGGCTTTATCTTCCCTACGGTAGCATAAATCTGCTCTGCCGCCTCTATACCCGTCTGCCCCAAAACACCCGTAGCAATTGCAGAAACTGTACGAAGACCACGAAGTCCCACTTCCTCTGCAACCGCGCTCTTTATGTGGCGGGTAGAGAAAATTCCCTCTATCACTTTAGGTCCAATCGCATCGGGGGTAATGTTGCGGTTCCCAAGTCCCACAACAAGCACGTTTTCGGCGTTTTCTATAAGTGACAACAGTTCGGTTTTAATTGCCGAATGCAGTTCTCCTCTAATATCCTCAGGGGTAAATTTGTCAAAACTTATGGTAACGTAACTGCCGTTATCTACCGTCATTCTGTCTATTTCTACCCTGCCGAGTTTTATTTTTTCGCTTGTAGCACCCTTAGTTTTGCTTAAACTTTCAACCGCTAAATCGGTTCTGATTGACATAAAAAATCACCCAAAACTAGTTTGGGTGAAAATTTTTATAATATACTAAAAAGCCAACATACCGATAAGACCCGATGCTATACCAAAAAGCGCGCCGACTATGGTATCGCGCACAAAATGCACACCGCAAAGCACACGCGAAACGGCTAAAAGGGTACTGATTATTAGCACAGCCACTCCTATCGGAACACTGAAAAAGGTCACGACCGTTCCTATAATAAATCCCGAAAAGGTGTGCCTTGACGGAAAAGATTTGCCAACCGTTTTCTTGTTATAAAGTGGCGCGAGTCCCTCTATTTTTTCATAAGGGCGAGGTGCGTTTATATAGTGCCTTGCAACACTTAATATAACAAAACTGACAAACGGAACCAAGATAGATTTTAATAGCAAAGGGCTTCTTGTAAAGAACAAAACCGCCAGAAATGCAGGGTAAAAAGCGTATATAAAATAGGTTATCGCCTTGGTAATTCGCACGATGGCGTTACTTAACTTTGGCTTTTTGGATAATTTAGTTGTAATATTCAAATAAAACTCAGGCTTCATTCTTTCTCCCCCTTTCCCCTATTATATACCAACCTAAAAAAATAGTCAATTCTACTTATCGGATACCTACTTGAAAATCGCAACAAAAAAAGTATAATATAAGTAGAACTTTTACGGAGTGTGTATTATGAACTACATGGCTGAAATTACAAAGTCAAAACTTACAATTTTAAATGGCGACAAAAAAGTTTTAGAAAACCTTACCATTCGCGCTAACTTTAATCGCGAAAGGGATATTGTTTTCGTACCGACCAAAATCACATCGCAAGAAGAAAAAATTGTAGTAGACTTCTCTATTATCGAGGACTCCCGCCGCTGCCCAGAAGCAACCGAAGTTAAACTTATTTTAGAACAGGTTAATACGGCGCTCCTTTTCAAACTAAAATTTTTATGCAACACCGAATGTGGTCCGTACTGCTATGCATTCTCTCCTTTTTACAGCGCAAATCTTGATTTCGATTACTGTGGCGAGCGATTCACTTCACTTTACAATATGTCCACCACCAACGTTTGTTGGCAAGAGGTTTCTTTCAAAAATCCGAAAGATATCCATGAAAAAATGTCTAGCATAACCGCAAAAGTTTGCGACAAAGCGGTAAACTTTTTGCCGGTTGTAAACAGAAAAATCGCCGCAGAACTCTCATCAGGCGGCGTAGAAATCTCTACAAGAATTATGGGGGTTAATAAAATCGACTCCTATGTTTTATCGCTTAATGTTGCAGACCTGCCCAAAACCGCCGCCGCAGAAAATGTTAAAGCGCAAAAGGCGGCGGGCGCAATCACTGTGCCCCTAAAGCAAGAGCGCAAGTACCCAAAATGTTTAGAGGGCTTTGGTTGGTGCACTTGGGACGCATTTTATCACGACGTAACCGCCGACAAAATCATCACTAAACTAGACGAGTTTAAGGCGATGGGCATTAGCCTCGGATGGCTACTTATCGACGATGGTTGGTCGGAATTAGACGGCGGATTTTTAGTCTCGTTCGAGGAAGACCGCCAAAAATTCCCCGAAGGCTTAAAAGCGCTAATCGAAAAGGTAAAGAAAGATTACGGCATAAAATACGTTGGTGTTTGGCACGCCTATACGGGATATTGGGAGGGCATAAAACCTAAAGGCAGTCTGCATAAAAAATTCGAGGGTAAACTGCTTGAAACCCCCAATGGCAAGGTTTACCCCGCAGGCGACGAGCAGAACACCTACGAATTCTGGGCAGCGTGGTATACATACTTAAAGGCGCAAGGCGTAGACTTTGTTAAGGTCGATAATCAGACCGCAATTCAGCGCAAGTGCGACGGATTTTTCGAGGGCGCAAGCGGTACATTCAATTCTCAAGCCGCCCACGACAGAGCGGTAGAGGACTTTTTTGGCGGTGCCGTTATAAACTGTATGGGTACCACTTTCGAGGATATGGTGGCAAGGCCTAGCACTATGATTTCTAGAAACTCCGACGATTTCTTCCCAAATCGAGAGAACGATTTCTGCCTACATACAATCCAAAATGCATATACGGCAATTTTGCACGACGAGTTTTATAATTGCGACTACGATATGTTTTTCTCAATGCATCAAACCGCCATCGGCAGTGCTATGCTAAGAGCTATAAGCGGAGGCCCTGCCTACGTTAGTGATAAAATCGGCGGTTCCGACAAAGAGGTTCTAGAGCATCTTTGTACACCTAGCGGCGAAATCTTTACCTTTGACAATGCCGCCATAGTTACGCCCGATTGTTTCTTTGTAGACTGCGAAACCGAGAAAAAACCGCTAAAAGTTTATAACACCTCAGGCAAAAATATCGCAGTTGCCGCATTCGGCGTTAGCCCCAATGCAACGGCAAACGGCACGCTAACCTTGGCGGATATTCCCGAGGCTAGTGGTAAATATCTTGCCCACAGTTTCTTCGAGGATAGATATTTCGTGTTCGACAGCGAAACCATCGTAGAACTAAACCTCTTGCACAACGGCTATGCGCTTTACACCCTCTACCCTATAGCCGTGGATGGCACAGTTTCGGTTGGCGATAAAAACTTCTATTCTGAAGGCGCAACTCCGGTATCAAAAACCGCAAACTACGAAACTTTTATATAGTTAATTTTATAAAAACGCTAGGGTTATTTACTAACTTTGGCGTTTTGCTTTTTAAAACAAACGTCTTTTGCTATACATAATTATTATCAAAAAACGCATTGATTTTTATTTAGAATATAGTTTATAATCAATATTGTATAAAATGGTTATAACCGTTTTTGGCAGAATACATTCTGCCTCTGACAAGCATTTTGCTTGTCAGCTACATTCGATTGCAATGGTTATGGTCAAATTTTCTTTGAAAATTTGTGATAAATTCGAAGATTTTATGTCGAAACAACTTTGTTTCGACCACCCATACCCATTATAATAATAACAAATTTAGAAGGAGAATTTTGTATGAATTATACTGCAAAAATTACCGATACAGGATTAGTTGTTGATTTTAATAATACCACTATCCTTAATAATCTTACTATCCGCGCGAACTATATGCGTGAGTATAACATTTTATACTTACCTAACAGCGTTAAAACTGAGGGCAATAAAACCGAAGTTGAATTTACTCGCTCGCCTGTTCGTGAATGGCAGCCTGAAGCGAATAAAGTTGTTTTAACCCTAACCGAGACTGACAATGCTTTACTGTTCTTTTTGAACTTTCATTGTAACGGCGCAATAGGTCCCGGCCCATATAACTATAATTTTTCTCCTTTTTCAAGCGTGCTTTTAGACTTTGATTATTGCGGAACCGCATTTACATCGCTTCGTAATAATAATGCATATTGGCTAAACGTAAGTTTCAAAAATCCAAAAAACATCCCTCATAAAATGGGTTTTGTTTCTGCAAAACTCGATAACTACTGCGCAAACTTTTTGCCGGTTGTCAACACTCAAATCGCCTCTGAACTTGTAGCAAGCGGTTTGGAAATTTCGACCCGAGTTATGCACTGCGTCCAAATCGATTCATACGTTATGTCCATTAACGTTGACACTATGCCGAAAAATGCCACAAAGGGTAACGTTGCCGCATTAAAAGAGGCCGACGTAATTACCGTTCCTTTAAAAACCGAGCGTAGTTATCCCGAATGTTTAAAAGGCTTTGGTTGGTGCACTTGGAATGCTTTTTACCAAGACGTTACTGCAGATAAAATCTTATCTAAACTTGAAGAATTTAAAAATCTTGGTGTTAAAATCAAATGGATGCTTATTGACGACGGTTGGTCCACTCTTGACGGGCAATATTTAGTAGCCTTAGAAGAAGACCGCAAAAGATTCCCAAATGGTCTTAAAGATTTAATCCATAGAGCAAAGAGTGAATACGGCATAGAGTATGTTGGCGTTTGGCATGCCTACACAGGTTATTGGGACGGCATTAAGCCCGATAGCGAACTTGCAAAAAAATATGAGGGCAAGTTGATTAAAACCGCCAACGGTAAACTTTACCCAGGTGGCAATGAAGAATATGCTTATGAATTCTGGTCAGAATGGTATTCATACTTGCAAGCGCAAGGCGTGGATTTTGTTAAGGTAGATAATCAATCTGCATTGCAACGCGCTTATGACGGTATGTACCCAGGCGCAAGCGGTACTGTTGCTTCTCATTCAGCGCACGACAAAGCAGTAGTTAAATATTTTGGCGGTGCGGTTATTAACTGTATGGGCCTCACTTATGAAGATATCGTTACCCGTCCTTATACTATGATTAACAGAAACTCGGACGACTTTTATCCTAATGTTCCAACCGATTTCTGCCATCACACCATACAAAATGCATACAATGCGGTTTTACAAGACGAATTACATAACTGCGACTATGATATGTTCTTCTCAAAGCACTATACCGCAGTTGGTAGCGCAGTATTGCGTGCGATAAGCGGCGGTCCTGTTTATATCAGTGATGAAGTTGGCGGCACCGATAAAGAGGTTCTTTCGCACCTTTGCACTGAAAATGGCGAGATTTTTATGTATGACAATGCCGCAACCGTTTCGCCAACCTGCTTCTTTGTAGATTGCGAGAACGAGAAACAACCCTTGAAAATTTACAACAAAAAAGGCGAAAATATAGCACTTGCCGCCTTTGGTGTTAGCCCCGAAACAACCGTATCAGGCACCCTAACTTTGAAAGATATTCCCGATGCTAAAGATAAATACTTAGCGCACGACTTCTTCCAAGATAAATATTTCGTGTTTGATGCAAGCACCGAAGTACCACTAAAACTAGATTATAACTGCTATGCGCTTTACACCCTCTACCCTATAGCCGTGGATGGCACAGTTTCGGTTGGCGATAAAAACTTCTATGCTGAGGGCGCAACCCCCGCATTAAAAACCGCAAACTACAAAACATTCCTAGACTAATTTTAAAACCCACCTGAGATTTCGGGTGGGTTTTTTATTGCAATTTCGAAATTTATATAATATAATAAAACTAGAAAACATCGAAAGGATGATGACTATGATTAACTACACTATTGAAGGTGGCAATTTGCCGGTTGTAATCTGCAATTTGCTTGAAGGTCAGTCACTTCAGACCGAGCGTGGCGCTATGAGTTGGATGAGCCCGAATATGAGAATGGACACCAATACAGGCGGCGGTCTTAAAAAGGCTTTTGGCAGACTTTTTGCAGGCGAATCAATTTTTATGAACGAGTACACCGCAGAGTTTGGACCGGGTATGATAGCATTCGCATCTAGTTTCCCCGGAAGCATCATTCCTTACGAGGTAACAGAGGGCAACGGAATCATCGTTCAAAACCGCGGATTTCTTGCTATGGAAAAGGGTTTAGACCTTTCTATTTACTTTCAAAAGCGTTTGGGCAAAGGCTTATTTGGTGGCGAAGGTTTTATTATGCAGAAAATCACAGGTAACGGTATAGTTTTCCTTGAAATTGACGGCTATTGCAAAGAGTACAATCTGAATGCGGGCGAGAGCATCGTTCTCGACACAGGCTACCTTGCCGCAATGAGCGAGAGTTGTACTATGGATATTGAGACTGTTAAGGGCGCAAAAAATATGTTCTTCGGCGGCGAGGGACTTTTCTTGACAAGAGTAACAGGTCCCGGTAAAGTTTACGTGCAGTCGATGCCACTAATCAACACCGCGCAGGCACTAACCCCCTATCTCAACCTCAATACCGACAGTAACTCTAGCGGCGGCATCAACATCCGCCTCGGCGAGTAAATTATTAACACATTATACTAATAAAAAAGCACTGCGCGATGCAGTGCTTTTGTTTTATTATCGTTTTGATATAAAATAAAAAACACCGCCTAAGCGATGTTTCCTAATATCGTACCTTCAAAACTGAACAAAGAAGCAGACGCAAAACATCAGAGGATTGCGAAAAAGGTTAAGCCCTCGGTCTATTAGTACTGCCTAGCTGAACACGTCACCGTGCTTACACATGCAGCCTATCAACCCGGTAGTCTACCGGG
>JAZNBX010000053.1:0-5794 GCA_045587265.1 Acutalibacteraceae bacterium
ATTATATGTTAAAATAAAAAACCGCCCGATGTTTTAACACATCAGGCGGTGTCGGCTTTTGCAAACGCTGTTACTTTTAGCCGACAGTTATAATATTTGTTTTTAAATTTTAAATATTCAAAGAATAAATTTCCAATAGGATGTGTTAAAAATGGCAAAGGAACTCGCCAAACAATACGACCCAAAGGATGTTGAGGACCGAATTTATAAAGGTTGGCTTGAGGGTAATTATTTCCACGCAAAATGCGAAAAGGATAAGGAAACTTATACTATAGTTATTCCGCCCCCAAACATTACAGGTCAACTTCATATGGGTCACGCTTTGGATAACACTTTGCAGGATATCCTTATCCGCTGGCGCCGTATGCAAGGCTACGAGGCTCTTTGGATGCCCGGTACCGACCACGCTTCTATCGCAACCGAAGCAAAAATCGTTGAGGCTATGCGCAAAGAAGGTATTACAAAAGATGACCTTGGCCGTGAAGGCTTTTTAGAGCGTGCTTGGGACTGGCGCGATAAATTCGGTCGCAGAATCGTATCTCAGCTTAAAAAGTTGGGTTCTTCTTGCGATTGGGAACGCGAGCGTTTCACTTTGGATGAGGGATGCTCTAAAGCGGTTAAAGAAGTTTTTGTTCGCCTATATAAAAAGGGCTTGATTTATAGGGGCGAGAAAATCATCAACTGGTGTCCTCATTGTTTAACCTCTATTTCCGATGCAGAGGTAGAACACGAGGAGCACGATGGTAATTTCTGGCATTTGCGCTACTTCCTAACTGACGGCAGTGGCGAAATTAGGCTTGCTACAACCCGTCCTGAAACCCTTTTGGGCGATACTGCAGTTGCAGTTCATCCTGACGATGAAAGATATAAAGATATGATAGGCAAGACGGTTAAATTGCCTTTAACCGATAGAGAAATTCCTATTATTGCCGACGAGTATGTTGAAATGGATTTCGGTACAGGCGTTGTTAAAATTACCCCTGCACACGACCCTAACGACTTTGAGGTTGGACTTCGCCATAATCTTCCTATAATAAACGTTATGACCGACGATGCGCATATGACTGAGGACTGCGGTAAGTATGCAGGTCTTGATAGATATGAGGCTAGAAAACAAATGGTTGCCGATTTAGAAGAACTTGGCAACCTAGTAAAAATTGAGCCAATGAAACATAACGTTGGTTCTTGCTATCGTTGTAATACCGTTGTTGAGCCACGCATTTCAAAGCAGTGGTTTGTAAAAATGCAACCTTTGGCAGAGCCTGCTATTGAGGCAGTTCGTGGCGGTGATATTAAACTTATCCCACAACGCTTTGAAAAAACATATTATAACTGGATGGAGAACATCAAAGACTGGTGTATTTCTCGTCAACTTTGGTGGGGTCATCGTATCCCTGCTTGGTACTGCGCTGATTGTGGAGAGGTAATTGTTGCAGGCGAAACTCCCGATAAATGCCCAAAATGTAATAGCGTAAATATTAGCCAAGACGAAGATACTCTTGATACTTGGTTCTCATCTGCACTCTGGCCTTTCTCAACTATGGGTTGGCCTGATAAGACCCCTGAACTTGATTATTTCTACCCAACAAGCACCCTTGTAACAGGTTATGATATAATCTTCTTCTGGGTTGCTAGAATGATTTTCTCAGGTTTAGAGTATACAGGCAAAGCACCTTTTAATACCGTTCTTTTCCACGGTATTGTTAGAGATGCACAGGGTAGAAAGATGTCTAAATCTCTAGGCAATGGTATCGACCCGCTTGAAGAAATCGAAAAGTACGGCGCAGACGCACTTCGCTTTACACTTGCAACGGGTAATAGCCCAGGTAACGATATGCGCTATGCACCTGATAGGGTAGAGGCAAGCCGTAACTTTGCTAATAAACTTTGGAATGCCGCACGTTTTGTTCTTATGAATCTTGACGAAAATGAACCGGCACCTTACATTCCTGAAAACCTTGCAACTGAGGACAAGTGGATTCTTTCTAAATTTAACTCTGTTGTAGCAGACGTTACCGACAACCTTGAAAAGTTCGAGTTAGGTTTGGCCGTTCAAAAACTATACGACTTTATTTGGGACGTATATTGCGACTGGTATATTGAAATCTGCAAGGCTCGTCTAAATTCTGATGACCAGGATAAAAAGAATACCGCAAAAGGCGTGCTCGTGTATGTTCTTTCAAATACACTAAAACTTTTGCATCCGTTTATGCCATTCATAACCGAGGAAATCTGGCAGGCGCTTCCACACGATGGCGAAACCATTATGGTTTCCGCGTGGCCCGAAAGCAGTGATGCTCTTAACTATGCAGAAGATGCCGCCGCTTTCCAAAAACTTATGGATGTTATCAAGGCTATACGTACCCGCCGTTCAGAAATGAACGTTCCGCCTTCTAAAAAGGCAAAGGTTTATGTTGCAACTGCGGATAAGGAAATCTTCGAAAACGGTGCAATTTATATTGAAAAACTTGCAAGCGCATCTGAGGTTGAGGTTGGTGCAGAATTTGATATTCCGTCTGCAGTAACCGTTGTTACCGACTCGGCAGTTATCTCAATTCCTATGAATGAACTTGTTGATTTGTCGGCAGAGCGTGCAAGGCTCGAAAAGGAACTTGAAACCGCTAATAAGGATAAAGAGTTTTTCGAGAAGAAACTTAATAATAAAGGCTTTGTTGAAAAAGCACCCGCTAATGTTGTGGCAGCACAGCGCGAGTCTTTGGCAAAAGTTCTTGATAAGATTGCAATGCTTGAAGATAGCATCAAGTCTTTAGGATAAAAATAAGGGGCGCTAGTCGCCCCTTGCTTTTTTGGAGTAATTTATGGATTATAATACCGCATTAAATTATATATATTCGCTAGATAGGTTTGGCGGTGTCGCAGGGCTAGAACGCATCACTCCCGTGTTGGAGTATTTTGATAACCCGCAAAATAAGGTTAAATCCTTGCATATTGCGGGCACGAATGGCAAAGGCTCGGTAGCGGCTATGCTTAACGCTTGCTTGAAAACTGCAGGGTATAAGGTTGGTCTTTATATTTCGCCTTTTATCATAGAGTTTTGCGAGAGAATACAAATCAATTCGCAGTTCATTCCAAAGTGCGAGTTAGCGTGCCTTACCGAAACTGCTAAAACCGCCTGCGAAAAACTGAATATTACACTTGGTCAGTTCGAGTTTATAACGTTGGTCGCTTTTCTTTATTTTAGTAATGAAAAGTGCGATTATATGGTTTTGGAAACGGGATTGGGGGGCAGATGCGATGCTACAAATACTGTTTCAAAGCCTGAGGTTTCTATTATTACGTCAATCTCTTTAGACCACACCGCAATTTTAGGCGATGCGCTTTTTAAAATAGCAACTGAAAAGGCGGGTATAATTAAACCATCCGTCCCTGTTGTAACTGCAAGCCAAGATAGCGATGCTCTAAAAGCAATATTAGAAACTTGTAAACAAAAAAATGCACCGCTTACTATCGTAAATGCGCCTACTAATATATATGTAGACGCGGCAAACACAAAATTCACCTATGGCGATAGCGAGTACGCTACTTCGCTCATTGGTTATCACCAGGCAGAGAATGCGGCTTTGTGTATAGAGGCGCTAAATCATCTCGGCATAGATAATCAATATATATGTAAAGGCTTAGAATGTGTATCTCATCCCGCAAGACTTGAAATAATGTCTAAAAATCCTCTAGTGGTTCTTGATGGCGCTCATAATGAGGGCGGCGCAAAAGCCTTAGGGGAGTATTTAAAAGCCATTAACTTTAAAGGCACTGCAATAGTTGCCGCTATGCAGGATAAGGATGCAAAAACTGTGGCAAAAGAACTTTCTCCTTACCTTAATAATATAATAGCGGTTTCGGTTAGAGGTAATTCGCGTTCTCTGTCACCTCGAAAACTTGCAGAGCATTTTGAAGGTGTAGCAAAGGTCACAGTGGCAGAAAATTATGAAAAAGCACTTACGTTGGCGGGTAACTACCCCTTGCTAGTGTGTGGCAGCCTTTATCTTGCCGCCGATATAAGACCGATACTTTTGGAAAAATACAAAAATTGACAACCAAATATGGCAAATTATTTACGGACAACCCTGTATAATGATATGGGTTGTCCGTATTTTTTTGAAAGGAGAAATAAAATGCAGGTAAGAATAGATAAACACGGCGAAACCATAACCGCGTATTTAAGCGGCGATATAGACCACCATACTGCCAAAGCAATCAGGGAGGAGATAGATGGCGAAATAGATTTGGCAAAACCGTCATTGCTTATACTCGATTTTGGCGAGGTAACCTTTATGGATAGTTCAGGAATAGGACTTGTGATGGGTAGGTTTCGCAAAATGCAAACCACAAACGGCGAAATACAAATAATAAATACGCCGCTTTATATATCAAAGGTAATGCGCATTTCAGGAATTGAAAAATTAGCAAAAATAACAAACAAGGGGGAATTAAAATGAAAGCGATAAACGAAATGAAAATCACATTGCAGTCGCGTTCGGTAAATGAGGGTTTTGCGAGGGTGGCGGTGGCGTCTTTTATTTCGCAACTTGACCCAACTATTGACGAAATGAATGATATTAAAACCGCGGTGTCTGAGGCTGTTACTAATTGCATCGTGCATGCATATAAGGATACCATCGGCAAAATCTACATAAGCGTAAGTGTTTACGAAGATAAAACCGTTTCCATAAGAATACGCGATAACGGTTGCGGTATCGATGATGTTGAAAAAGCGCGTGAACCGCTTTTCACAACCGCAGGTGGCGAGCGTGCAGGTTTGGGTTTTGCAGTAATGGAAAGTTTTATGGATAAAGTGAGAGTATCTTCTAAAAAAGATAAGTACACTTCGGTAACCTTGAGAAAAAGAATTGGAACAAAACAGTGAGCAGAGATGAGATAATAACCAAAAACCTAGGGCTAGTTCACGCTTGTTGTAAACGCTTTACGGGCAGAGGAATTGAGTACGATGACCTTTTTCAAGCAGGTAGCGTTGGACTGATTAAGGCGGTAGATGGATTTGATAGCAGTAAGGGTTTGCAATTATCTACTTATGCAGTTCCTGTAATATTGGGCGAAATCAAAAGACTATTTCGTGATGGTGGCGCGGTAAAGGTAAGCCGTAGTTTAAAAGAACTATCGTTAAAAGCGTCAAGGCTCAGTGCAGAACTTTCAAAATCAATGAACCGCGAACCAACGGTGGCTGAACTTGCAGAAAAACTTTCTGTAACGGCAGAGGAACTCAGCGAAGCGCTCTGCTCAACACAACCTACACTTTCGCTTACTTATGATAATGATGGCGAGAATAGTCAAATAGATTTGCCGGTCGATTCGCATGAGGCGGAGGTGTCGGATAGGATAGGGTTAATGCAACTGATAAATACCTTGCCGGAAAAAGATAGGAAAATAATCGACCTTCGTTTCTATAAATCCTTTACTCAGCAACGAACTGCAGATGCTTTGGGAATGACTCAGGTGCAGGTTTCAAGGAGGGAAAAGGTAATACTTGGTAATTTGCGCCAAAAACTTGGATAATTCTTTAAACTTTTGTCTATTTCGACAGTAATTAAAAAAATTTGAAATTTTTGAAAAAAAGTGTTGACAACGGGGATTAAAAGTGGTAATATAATCAAGCTGACCCTATGCGGCTGGCATCCTTGAACCTTGAAAATTAAACAACGATTAAAAGAAAAAAGGACCCGACAAATTCTTGATTTAGTAATTCAGGAAAAACGGAAAAGATAAACGCTAGACGTTTAGAAATTATGAGCTTAAAGCTTATCTAAAAAGGTTTTAA
>JAZNBX010000054.1:0-1526 GCA_045587265.1 Acutalibacteraceae bacterium
AATAGGCTGTTCTCGCCACGGTACGCCTTGCCCGTTAAAGCATTGATATCTCCGTCGCCGTAACCACTACTGAACCAGCCCGGTTTCCAGTCGAGTTCTGCGCCACTCTCTATCATTGCCGTTATTGCTGCTACTAGGTCGTCGCGGTGTTGCTCTTGAACTTTATTCATTTTCTTCATCTCCTTCAAAAACAAACTCTACGTCGATTTCTTCGCTTTCGGCGTTTTCATCAATTTCTTCGTCGTGCCCGTACTCTAAACCAAGTTGGTCGGCAATATCTGCGCCATCATAGTACGCGCCTTTCTTGATATATACTTTCATTTTTTCGTGCTCCTTTACTTTTTGATAGGCAATGTTTATATAAATACTGATTTTCCTGCGAGCGCTAAAAGGTCTCCACTAAAATATCTTTCTTCATCATCTTCGTGAAAACCCAACCACTCATTGCAGTACTTCATAAAATGTGTATCTTTTGCAAACCTTCTAAAAACGGCATACCAAACTTCGCCTAATTTTTCTTCATCATCACCAAAATCTCCACTAACATACATAACTGTTCCGTCGAGTTCCGGTTCTTTCGTCCATTTAGCATTTACACAAAATAAAAAATCAATATAACCCCAAACAACCTGTGGTTCATAACCGTCGTCGGCAATGCGTTTTTCGTCTAATCCTATTAACATCATTGTTCTCATAATTTTTGTACCTACCTTTTTAGAAGATATAGTTGTTCTTCTTTTGTTTCAATATCAATGTAAACGCGAAATATCGTATTGCTACCGCGATTAGCGTATAGCCGTGATATTTGCACACTTTTTACAAAAGGTTGCTTCTCAAATTCGCTATAATACTGTGTTGCAAGTTCACACTCGTCTTTTGTTCCCATAACTCTAATTTTCATTTTTTCGTGCCCCTAATTTATTTATTTATAAATTATAGCACTTTGACTATTGCTTGTCAATAGTCAAAAATGCCTAAATTTACCAAAAATGGAAAATCTCGCTATTAACTGCGCTTTGCAATATATTCTGCAATAGCCTTGTTGATTGCTTTGTTTAGGCTGTCTTTTTCTCGTTTTGCTATTGCGACTAACGCGTCGTAATACTCGCCATCAATTCTCAAAGCAAACTTTTTGTCTTCCTTTGTTTCGTTTGAAACAATCTTCTTGACTTCCATCGGTTTTGCTTGGGGAACTTCAACGGGGGGAACTTCAACTTTCGCGCTGGGCGCAAACAAATCTTCCAAATTCAATGCTTTCTTTGCCATTTTTTATATCTCCTTTGCAATGTAATTGCCTAATTCTCTGTATTCTTGCGCTACTGCGCTGTTGGGCTTGTACTCAAAAATGCTCTTTTTTAACGCCTGTGCAACGGGTATGTCTACCGAATTGCGAACTTTAATCGGCAATACGCTTGCGTTAAAAATTTCCTTGCCTTTACTTTCAAGAACTTCTTCGAGCGCGTGAGTGAGTTTACGACGCGCATTGTACTTGACAAGTAAAATACCCAAAACCTTTAATGCCGGGT
>JAZNBX010000055.1:0-2896 GCA_045587265.1 Acutalibacteraceae bacterium
GTTACAAATGTAAAAAACAGGGAAATTTTACAAAAAATTGAAATCGCACACAGGTTCGACGAACAGCCGTTCGTTTTGAAAAGTCGCACAAGTGTTTGAGAATTTTATCGCAAAGTTGTGCGAAAAACGCAAAGCGCAAAAACCGCCCTAAAATCGAATTTTAACAACTCACTCATATAGAATGTCGCAAAAGTACAAAAACGCACCAGAACGCATTTATGCGCAAAATAAGCGCATATAAAATTTTTTTGTGATATAATATAAATGAAGGAAATAAAAAAATAGTGCTTTAGTCCTATAAAGTTATTTCTACAAAAACCGATAATATTTTTGTAAATAATAAAAAAGGAGTGGTTTTAATGAAAAAATCGAAGGCTTATGCGTTTTCTTTAGGTAAAAGGAAATATTTTTACAGGAACGAAAAAATTGAGTTGTTTTATAATGTGCTTTTTTTGTTGCTTGGTGCGGTAGAGTTTTATTTTATGTCAATAATCGCATATGCGTTGATAAAATAATTGAATAAAAAAGTAAAATCTACATATAATAAGAAGGAAATCAAAAAACATTGTAGAATTATGTCGGTATATAAACGCATTAGCGTTTTATATAAATAAATCGTTTGCGGTAAACGATACGAAAAAACCGCGAGCCGATACATTATCGGCAAGAAGGGAGTTTATATTATGAAAAACCAAAAAATCACAATTAGCGAAATTTTAGAAGGCGTTAAAAGTGGTGAGATTATTCGCGAGACTTTTCAACGCACACCGTCGCACGATACTAAAAAAGCCCTTGAAATTCTAAACAACATTAGAAACGGGAGATATGCGGGCGGTTTAACATTTGCGGAAATAGCAGAAAACGGCAAAATGAGTATAATTGACGGCTCGAGCAGAATTAAAGACTTAGAGAATTTTGTTGCGGATGCGGTTTTTGATACTGAAACGAAAACAGAAAAAGAGGAAACAGACGCAGGCACTAAAACGATTAAAACCAAAGTAAACCGCACCTTTTCTAATATGTCGGAGGTAGAAAAACACGCATTTATGTCTTATTCTTTTCCATTGGTAGTTTTAGAAAACACAACACTCGCGGAGAGGGTGGATGCGTTCGTTAATGTCAACTCATCGGTAGCGCTTTCTTCTATTCAGAAAAACAAGGGCGTTATAAGCGATAAACTAAACGAAATTATACAAGTAACACTTGATGCGCCTATTATTCAAAGGGTATTTACAAAAAGACAAGTCCAAAAAGATGAGGTTGTAGCGTGGGTTTATGTTGTGCTTGCGAATATATATGACAAGTACACCGCAACAAACAAAAAACTCGTTGAAGCGGTTAATGGTTTAGACTTATCAGAGTTTGACTTGACGAAGTACACAAACGCCCTTTTCTTGTTTGATGATATTGAAATTGAAATAAACAAGTATTGCTTGGCGTCTCACATTGTAAATTTATATAATAGCGTTGTCGAGATAGAAGGGTTTGAGAAGTTTGATAATCGCATTGTGTTTTCAGTTGTTACAAGTGGCGCTAATTCAGTACCAGCGAACGAAGGAAGGCTCTCAAAGTCTATGCAACTATTAAATAAAATTCTCGGAGTATCGGTTAAAACAGGTAAACCGACGAAAAAAGCAGAAGCGGTTGAGGTTGTTAGTCTTGAGGAAATAGCAGAGTAAAAAAATGTAAATTGAAATACTAAAGAAGGCGAGGGCGTGCAGTATGCGAAAAGCCATTATAAAAAAAGTTGATACACCGCAACTCACGGCGGTTGACTACTTGAAAACGCAAGCGGAAATAAAGACGCTTCTAAATAGGATTAGACTTTTAAGTCAACAAGCGCCCGCCATAGCGTGGTGCGAAACGAATGAGTTTGAGTTGGTTGATGTAGTCGTTGACAAGGAAGCGCTTGAGGCGTCAAAGTCGGATGCGTCGCTATATGTCGGCAAAGGTTACTACTTGCAAACGGGCGCGAACGGGCGTTCGTATTATAAGCCGATATACTTTAAGGCGTCGGAGGTTGTGCGTGTGGAGAATATAAATGAGTAAAAAAATGTAAATTGTGGGCGCTCACTTTATCGGTGGGCGTTCCTATTTTACACCTTCAGCAAGTACAAAAAACTTTTTGCGATTGGGGAAATAATAAAAATCGCACAAGCGTTCGATTATGTAGTGGGGGTAGTTTACAATTTTACCAATAAATGTAAATTGAATACAGGGGTGGGTAGGTTATAGTAACGACACGTACAAATTTCAAATATTATAGTAACTACACAAATTAAAACACAACAAAAAAAAGGTATCACTGTGGTGATACCCTAAAATCCATATTTTCTACACATCTGGTTAATTTCCCACCATCGCTTTCCACGCATAAAGTCTGCTGCATACAAAACATCTTTGTCATTTATAAGAAGTTCATACATTCCTAATCTTTTTATACGTTTTCCTAATTTAGTGCCTTTCTTGTTTTCTTCTGCAACCATACCCATATATAGAATAGTAAAAATAATATTTAATTCCAATGAATCTTCACCATATCCACTTGTCAATCTTGTTATCCCGTCAAGTATCCTTTGTTCAATTTCCGGCTTAGTAACAGAATATAACATAACGTAATCCTTATAAATCTTATCAGCCCCATGTTTTTTTGCTAGTTCTTTAAGTTGTGAAAAGTACAAACTATCCCTAGGTGCAAATCTAGCCATATTAGGTCTTTTAAGAAAAACACACCAATCATCAAAATTACCCCTGCCAAATGTTAAAAACGAATTATCAGAAAACGTTTTAATTATCTGCATTTGCATTTTTACTACCCCTTTCTAGTGATTTATGTTTAAGAATGTAAGCACTTCATCTAATCCTAGACCATTTTCTTCAGTTGATTTCATACAAT
>JAZNBX010000056.1:0-7751 GCA_045587265.1 Acutalibacteraceae bacterium
TGCTCAATACTCTGTTCATCGCCAATATCTGCAAAAATCTTTGAATAAACATTTATTTTTGAGCCATCGTCAGCAGGTATCATCATACCACAAAGCGCCATAAGGGTTAACAAACCAACAGTTTTTAAGGTAACTGTTTTACCGCCCGTATTTGGTCCCGTTATAACCAAGGTGTCAAAATCAAGACCTAAATTAACATCAATCGGCACAGCCGAAGCACCTAAAAGCGGATGCCGTGCATTTTTTAAATCAATAATTCCTTTATCGTTTAGTTCGGGTACTGTTGCACGCAAGTCAAAGCCAAATTTTGCTTTGCAGAATATAACCTCTAATGCTACCGCCGCTTTATAAGACTCAACTATAGATTCAGCAAAACTTGCCGCTTCTTCGCTTAATTCTTTAAGTATGCGCTCAATTTCTTCACGCTCTTTATTCCTCAAAACCCTAAGTTCATTGTTAACCTCAACGATTGCCATTGGCTCAACAAAAAGAGTTGCACCAGAACCCGACGTATCGTGAATAAGTCCCGGAACTTCACTGCGGTATTCCGCCTTAACAGGTACTACGTATCTACCATCTCGCTGTGTAACTATCGACTCTTGCAAGTATTTCGAGTAGGTTTGTGACTTAACCATTTTATCTAGTTTTTCTCGAATAGATGCGCTCGACGACCTAATTTTGCGCCTAATATCTGCAAGTTTTACCGAGGCATTATCATTAAGTTCCTCCTCAGATGCAACAATAGAATATATTTTTTCCTCAAAATACTTATTCGGTTGAAGTGCATCAAAATAACCATTTAGCGAGGTTATAACATTACTGCAAAAATGTTCACGCCAATCGGTAATACCTCGGATTACTCGCAAAGTAGCGGCGATTTTCAAAAACTCAGGTAGATTTAAAACAGAACCTGCACCCGCTCTTGCTAATGCATTATCAACATTACTTGCGCCACCAAATGAAGGGGCACCAAAGCGAGCAATTAAAGAATAAGCGTCGCTTGTATTTACGAGTTGTTCTTTAGCATCTTCTAGCCTAAACTTTGGTTTTATGGCATTACAAAGTATCGCAGTATCGCTAATTGCGGCATACTGCGAAAGCATATTCAAAATCTTATCAAGTTCCAAAACCTTTATTTGCCTTTGTAAGCTATTTTGTTTCATAAATTTATATCCTTACAGAATTAAAATAATCTAATGTGCGAAAGCGCCTTTCTACCATCGCCTCAACATATCTTTCACAAAGTGATGATACGGCCCTAAGACTTTCATTGGATGCGCTAAAACCAAATATTTTATTAAACTCCGAATAAACTATATGCCTTAGCACAGAAAGTTCTGAAAGCCCTATTTTTATATAATTTCCCGGCTTTTGAGGCAAGCATTCGGCGCAGTATATTGACGAATCAAAAACGTCAAAGAAAACCGTGTTATCTTCAAACTTTGCGCACCCTTTGCAAGCGACCAAATCGGGCATAAAGCCAAGCAAACACATTAGTCGCATCTCAAAAACGGATTTTACAAGATATATGCTTTTGGTTTCACTGCAAAGAAAGTGCAAGGAATTAAGAGTAAGTCTTAAAATCTCCTCGCAATCTGTTTCTTCGGGTGCAACGGAACTTAAAAGTTCGCAAAAATATTGCGCTAGTGAAAGCCTTTCAATATCATTCCTTAAATTATAAAAAATTTCAATTTCTTCGGCAGAATTTACTATGTAAAGGTCGCCACCCTCGCGCAATACAAACTCTGAATAACAAAGCGGTGAGGTAGCGGTGAATTTCTTGCTTTTAATATTTTTAGCTGCCTTGGCATAAGCGCGAACAATACCGCTATTCGTAAGCACGGTAATTACCCTATCGCTTTCGCGGGTTATATTCTCTTTTAGAACTACTCCGCACACTTTTATGCTCAAAATCCTCACCCTTACTGCTATTAACATAGCAAAGATAATCGTTTATTTTGCCTGTGTTTACAAACTGTTGCCAAAGCGAATTATTTTCCATTTCTTAACCTCTTAAAGTGTAACTTTTATAATATCGATTATAATAAAATTGTTACCCTAAAAGACTAAAACTATAATAGGAAAATTATTCTGTTTCTAATCCAAAATCGTGTATTAAAAAGTTGCTATTTCGCCAATTTTCTTTAACCTTAACCCACATTTTTAAGGATACTTTGCAACCAAAAAACTCTTCAATATCACGTCTAGCACTTGTTCCAACCCTTTTAAGCATAGAACCGCTTTTTCCGATAATTACGCCTTTATGACTATCCTTTTCGCAATACACAATAGCGTGAACATCAATTATAGGCTCACCGTTTTTATCGTCACGCTCAACAAAACGTTCAAGTTCGATAGCAATACCGTGTGGTATTTCTTTATCAAGTAGCCTTAAAAGTTTTTCTCTGATAATTTCCGAAACTAAAACACGCTCAGGTTGGTCGGTAACGGTATCATCATCAAAATAATGCACAGATTCTTTAGAAAAAGAAAGTGCTTCGCTTAAAAATGCATCTATTCCGTCCCCTGTTTTTGCGCTCAAAGGTACAACTGCGGCAAAATCATATAACTTAGAGTATGCAAGAATTATTTCTAAAATCTCTTGCTTATCTGTTACTAGGTCAATTTTATTTATCGCTAAAATTGTAGGCAATTTACGCTTTTCTAACCCTTTTATAAGTTCAAGTTCGGCAGGTGGCAAATTATCGGGGTCAAACTTAAATTTAGGGTAAGCATCTACAACCAAAACCGCGGCATCTACGTCGTTCATACCGCTGCTTACTGCCTTAATCATATTTTCGCCAAGTTTGTTTCTAGGCTTATGAAAGCCCGGTGTGTCAATAAACACCAACTGTTCTTGGTTCTTGGTGTAAACGCCCATAATCCTTGTTCTTGTTGTCTGTGGCTTGTCCGAAACCGCGGCAACTTTATGGGGTAATATTTTATTTAAAATAGAAGATTTACCAACATTTGGTCTGCCGATAATTGCAATAAATGCAGATTTAGTTTTACTCATATTATAATCCTTATTTTTATGTATTATTTAGTCCACAAAAGACTCATCTCGCGAAAGTCCCAAACCGCCTAAGATTGCCTCCTCATGCTCTCTCATACGAAGCGCCTCAAGTCCTCCGTTTACATGGTCAAAACCTAACAAATGTAGCATAGAATGAACGGTTAAATATGCTAGTTCACGATTTAACGTATGACCAAAATCATTAGCTTGTTCTACCGCTCTTTCAACCGAGATTACAACGTCGCCAAGCATTTTAAACCCTGTTTCAGGGTTAACGTCATATTCGCCGTTCTCGCCTAACGGGAATGAAAGCACATCTGTAGGGGCATCTTTTTTTCTAAATGCTAGGTTAAGTTCTTTTATTTGCTCGTCATTAACAAAATTAATGTTAACCTCGGCATCTCCATCGAATTTTTCATAGATAAGAACCGCCGAGGATGCACGTCTAAGCAACATACGAGTACCTGTAGGCAACTTAACATTCTTTTGCTTGTCGGTAAATACAACCTTTAACTTACTCATGTTTTTTCATCCTCGTTTCATAATATTTCTCATAAGCACGGATAATTTCTTGCACTAATTTGTGCCTTACAACATCCTTGCCGCTTAATTTTATAACCTTAATATCCTCAATACCTTTAAGGATTTTAATCACTTCGCGCAGTCCTGATTTTTTGCCGTCAGGTAAGTCAATTTGCGTATCATCGCCCGTAACTACTGCTTTGGAATTAGCGCCAATTCTGGTTAAGAACATCTTCATCTGTTCCGACGTTGTGTTTTGCGCCTCGTCTAAAATAATAAAACTATCATCTAAGGTTCTACCGCGCATATATGCTAGTGGCGCAACCTCGATATCGCCTCTCTCTTGGCATCTTGCAAAGTTTTCTGCACCAAGCATATCAAAAAGCGCATCATAAAGAGGTCTTAAATATGGGTCAACCTTTTGTTGCAGATCACCCGGTAAGAAGCCAAGTTTCTCACCCGCTTCTACGGCAGGTCTAGTTAAGATAATTCTGTTTACCTGTTTTGCCCTAAAAGCAGTAACAGCCATTGCAACCGCCAAATAGGTTTTGCCTGTACCCGCAGGTCCTGCCGCGATGGTTACGGTATTATCCCTTATTGCCTCAACATATTTCTTTTGGCCAAGCGTTTTGGGTTTTATGGGTCTGCCTTTAGAACTTATGCAAATACAATTAACGTCAGTAAGGCTTTCAATTTTACCATCATCTCCGTCGGCAACCAACGACATAACGTATCTGACGTTTTGCTCGCCAATGCTCTCGCCTTTTTTAATAAGCGAAATCAACCCATCAATAGCCTTTAGCGCAAGTGAAACGTCATATTCATCGCCGTTTATTTTAACCTTTTCATTATGATTTGTAATTGATACACCATACTGCTTTTCAAGCATTTTTACATTCTCATCAAAATTGCCGAAAAGTTCGGATATATAATTTACGTCGCTCAAAGTAATAATATGCTCAGCCATATCGCTACTCCATAATCTTAAAATTCAAATTAACCATATTGATATATAAATTTTAGTTATATCTTCACAAATACAGTATAACATAATTTTTTGCTAATTTACAGTAGAAATTTTTATTTTTTTAATTTTTGCTATATTTTCTTTGCAGGTATAGTGTCGCGTTACGTTAACCCTGCCATCATTATACACTATATCGTCGGTATAGTCTAGTATTTGGGCCCCGGAAAACTCGCTATTTTCATATTCTTTTAGTTGCTTTTTAGCATAATCTACCATTTCTTTTTTCGAAAGTTTCACCCGATATACCTCATATCGCTTAAAAGTTGTTTCGGTAACATAAATCGGAATATATGACGTACCGCACGAAACTTTTATTTCCGCTTCCTTTTTGTCGGCAGTATAATTTATTGGCTTGAAACTCAAGGGAATTTCTAATCCAAAAACACTTAGAATGCGCCTTGTTTCTTCGGTATTCAGGTAGTTTTTCTTCTGTATATACTGTGGCACGTTTACTGTGTATTCTCTTTTGGTTTTAGCAATAACCTTGCCACTACTATTAACAAAATGAGTGGTACCGTCTGTATACTGCATAGCGCCACTTGCCAAGACTTCGCCTTTTTGGACTGCTTGATTTACCCGAACCTTTGGCATACCTCTTTTAATTTCTATCCTTTCAACAACACCATCACATTTGGCAACAAGGTTGGACGGCTCGGTATCGCTTTTTTCAACCTTCATAGTTTCACTGATATTAACGCTTACGTGCGAGCCTTCGATAATAAAAGATGCCCAACTTATATCGCTATTTTTTAAAATTAGTTTATGGCGCATTTCTTCTGTATCAATTCCCCTTGTAAAAGCCCCCTCAAACACGCCTATGCTTTTACAGTTTTCTAATATTGTTTCTTTGGAAATTGTTTTGTTTCCGTTAATTTCTATATTCCAAACAAAACTTGTTAGTAAAAACATTATTGCAAAATATGCTATTACGCCGACCAGCACACCATATCTCTTTTTATATGGCTTTACTTTTTTTGGTAGTCCATGCCTTGAAACTATCCTAAGTTTTACGTCGCATCGTCTTCTTATTGGTCTGATATTTAGGTAATCTCGGCTAAACATTTTTACGTAGATTTTCTTGCCTTTTTTACCATAATCCCATAATCTTATTCGGTTTGCGGCACACACGTTTAAAAAGCGTTCGGGATAATTACCGCCTATTTCAACATACAAGTAGCCTATTATAAACTTAAAGAACTCAGGCATATCTACACCTCGAATCCCACGTTAGTAAAAACGCCTTTAATTATAACGTTATTTTCATCAAAAGAATGCAAGCAAAGATTTGAGCCTTCAATGATTACTATGCCCTTATCTACGTTAAGGCTTATTCTTTCATCACTATAATCAATAACTCCTTTGCATCCTTCTATCGTTATTTCACGGTTAAAAAGCAGTTCTAGTTTACAGTCTATAATTTCAATATCTGCTAGTTTCTGATTAAGAATTATTTTGGTTTTTTTAGCGCTTTTGAGTATGTTTATCTTTTTGGATTTTGACATTTGACCACCCCTAATAATTTATATATTGCTTATGTGCTACATATACATTATTTCAGGGGTTGATGTTTTGAAAAAACTGTTAATTTTTATTGGGACTTTACTGCTCTTTCCTATCCTAATATACTACTCAAACGAAATCGCAGACGGTGTTGCAAATGGCATTAAGGTGTGTTTTAACACCATTATTCCCTCTTTGTACATATTTACAATTTTATCTATTTTCTGTGTTAATTCCGAGATTTTTTCTGGCAAACCGATGCGGATGATATCTAATTATCTAAACGTCAATGAAAGTTGCGGTAGTGCGCTATTTCTTTCTCTTTTTTGCGGTTATCCCGTAGGCGCTAGGTTAATTAACGAGTTGTATAAAAAGAAGATGCTAAATCGTAAAACTGCAGAACTTTTAGTGTGCATTAGCATAAATCCAGGACCTGCATTTGTGATTTCAGCTATTGGTGTATGTTTGTATAATAGCAAGTCTGTTGGTGGTATTCTGTTTATTTCTGCTATTCTTACACCTTTAATAATTGTATTATGTTTTAAAAAGCGATTTGATTGCTACAACGCCCCAACTAATAAAAGCGTAAATTACACGAACTGCTTTTTAAATGCTGTTAATAGCGCAAATAAAACCTTAGCCTCCATCTGCGGTTGGGTAATACTCGGCAGTGTTGCAGTAACCTTTGCAGAAAATATTTTGAATTGCAGTTTTATTGCCTGTTTTTTAGAGGTAAGCGTTGGCGTTATTGAAGCCTCAAAAATATCTATATACCTTGTATCTTTTTTAATAGGGTTTGGCGGTATTTGTGTGCAGTTGCAGGCGTTATCTGCGGCAAGCGATATAAAACCTAGATTTTGTCTGATATTTATTATAAAACTTATCTGCGGTGTTTTAAATGCAACATTTACTTATCTACTGCTAAAGGTGTTTAAGGTTAGTGTCCAAACAGTTAACATAAATAATTTAGATCTTCAAAGTGGTCAAACAACGCCCCTAGCGTCTATAATGCTAATGCTATTTGTTGTAACAACCCTCACTTTTTTACAAAGAAAACTAAAAAACTATGGAAAATGACAAAATAGTATGCTACAATAATTGTATCAAGTAAACACGAGGTACTAATATGGCATTAAAGATGTTTAATAAATCAATAGCAAAGCGTTGTGAGTACTGCATGCATGCTACTACATATGCCGGAAACGATACGTTATTTTGCAAATATCGTGGTGTTGTAGGACCAAGCGATAAATGTAGAAAATATCGCTATGACATACTAAAACGCCAACCGTCAAAACAAACCCTTGGTAACGATTATAGCAAAGATGATTTCGTTCTGTAAAATCTTGTAATTTAGGTATTGACAAATCATACTTCTATTGCTATAATAGTTTTTGTTCGGTATAAATGGTGGATATAGCTCAGTTGGTTAGAGTGCCAGGTTGTGGCCCTGGAGGTCGTCGGTTCGAACCCGATTATCCACCCCATAAGAACACCGTAACCGACACGTTGCGGTGTTCTTTACAAAACCTAATATTGGGGTGACGTCAAGCGGTAAGACACAGCACTTTGACTGCTGCATTCGTAGGTTCGAATCCTGCCACCCCAGCCAAAATAAAGAAAGCACCCGTTTGGGTGCTTTCTTTATTTTGAGTTTTGAGGGTGGTAGGATGAGAACCGAGGTTC